>CAZQUQ010000375.1:659-1515 GCA_964596445.1 uncultured Oscillospiraceae bacterium | reverse complement strand
CGGATAATGCAACCCCGTTTGATACATTGTATCGTTTGGTTATTCATAGTATAATGTACTCATCAATAAAATGGCAAAGCTGCCCACTGATGTTATAGGAAACAGTCGAAGCAATATATCGAAAAGAAGGCCGGAAATGGATAAGTTCATGTATGATCCAAAAATGCAAATAATATATCCGTTTCAGACTTTTACGGGGAATGAGGAAGCGCTCTTCCAGGTTGCCGATCTGTTTCCTGTTCCGATCGAGATTTTCAGGCCCGACGGAACAGCTGCGTTTGCGAACCGTGCATGGCTGGATATCCATAACATCTCGAGCCAGTCGGATATCGTGGGCACCTATAATGTTTTAACTAATACGATCGTCAATGAGAAGCTTGGACTTGGTCCATATGTAAAAAGGATGTTTGAAGGTGAAGTCCTGCTGACACCGGAAACGAAAGCGCCTCTCGAGGACTTTTCCGACTGGTGCAATGCCAGGAATGCCGATTTTCCTATTGAATCCATGTACATGGAGATACTGTGTTTTCATGTTCTTACGCCGGGCGGGAACGCATCCCACTTTATCGGTATGTTCATCCCGACCAGAATATATCAGGGCAATCCGGACATCGCAAGGGCGAAGGAATACATAGACAACCACTGGTTTGAGGAGTATGACACAGCCACCGTCGCAGCCGCCGTAAACCTCAGCCGGTATCACTTTATAAGGCTGTTCAAGAAGCAGACAGGTATGACGCCGTACAGCTATTATCAGAATGTAAAGGTAAACAAGCTAAAGGCTGCGCTGTGCGACAAAAGACTTACCATAAGCGAGGCATTCAGCTCATGCGGCGTTGAGTACAGCGGCAACTTT
>CAZQUQ010000375.1:0-649 GCA_964596445.1 uncultured Oscillospiraceae bacterium | reverse complement strand
AAGCCTGAGCATCTGCATATTGCTGTGACTGTGCGGATTTTCTTTTATGTGCACACTTATGCGCAATATTTCAACTATAAAAAGCAATTATTTGTCTATCTCATGCCAGGCATTTCTTATACGATGAAAATGACCTGTTATCTTCCTGATATGGGAGTGGATTTTCGTATCCATGCGGATCTGAAGGAAACGATAAAGGCGCAGCAACTGTTAATGAGCAGGAGGAGTTTTAATGAAAAGAACATTTCTGGTCTGTTTAATTCTAGTATTCGCTGTTTCTTTGTTTACTGGCTGCCAAATAAACGTATCCAAGGAGTTTGGTATTGAAGCGGAAGGTTCTGCCGAACTGACCGACAACACACAAACCAATGATGAAGCTGCTGCGGCCGGCCAGGACGAAGAGATTAAGCCGGACACAGATGATAATGACTTATCGGAACAACCTGAAGAAACGGAACTTTCCGGCGAAACACAGGGGGAGACATCCGGAAATAGCGCCGAGGAAACGAGTAAAGATGATGGAGCACCTGCGGATGAAAATCTGGGTGACGGTTCACAGGAAGATCAGGAGGATCCGGCATCATCGGAGCAGGGTGATCAGCCGGTTCAGGATCAAGTGGCCGAGGGCCAGTCAGACGAGGATCAGCCG
>CAZQUQ010000374.1:0-1523 GCA_964596445.1 uncultured Oscillospiraceae bacterium | reverse complement strand
GGTAATCAGGCTTAATTATAGTTAAAAAATATTATTGATGCTTCAGCTATGGTAAAAATGCTTTTCTGTTGCAAATTCTACTGCATTATAGTAAAATAATATGAAATAAACTTAATAAGACGAGGAGAGATGAGAGAGATGAGCAAGCTTAGCAGAGATGAGGTTGTCAAGATCCCTTTGGAGGAGTCTGAAATACCAAGGCAATGGTATAATATCGTTGCCGACATGCCCAACAAACCAGCACCGTATTACAGTCCATTTACAGGTGAAATGCTCAAGGCTGAAGAAATGAAGGCTATTTTTCCTGATGCCCTCATAGCACAGGAGATGTCGACGGAAAGGTATATCGACATACCTGATGAAGTACGTGAGATGTACAGGCAATGGAGGCCATCGCCTTTGATCAGGGCAAGAAACCTGGAAAAACTGCTGGATACGCCGGCGAGGATCTACTACAAATACGAAGGCGTCAATGCGACAGGCAGCCATAAACTCAATTCAGCATTGGCACAGGCTTATTATAATAAAAAGGCAGGCATAAAGAGGCTTGCAACAGAAACGGGAGCAGGACAGTGGGGCAGTGCGCTGAGTATGGCGTGCAACCATTTCGGCCTTGAATGTACGGTTTATATGGTAAAGGTCAGCTATAGGCAAAAACCATACAGACGTTCATTTATGGAGACCTTTGGCGCAACTGTATATGCTAGTCCTACTTCACTTACGCAGTCGGGCAGAAGGATACTTGAAGAAAATCCCGAATCCACCGGCAGCCTTGGAATAGCGATCAGCGAGGCTGTAGAAGATGCAGCTACCCATGATGATACAAATTACTCCCTTGGCAGCGTTTTGAACCATGTATGCCTGCATCAGACGATCATAGGACAGGAAGCAAAGGCGCAGCTGGAAAAGGTCGATGAATATCCCGACATCGTTATTGCATGCTGCGGCGGAGGCAGCAATTTTGCCGGTATGGCATTCCCGTTCCTTAAGGATAAGCTCAGCGGCAAAAAGCTTCGGGCCATTGCAGTCGAGCCTTCAGCGTGCCCGACTCTCACACGCGGCGTGTTCGCTTTTGATTACGGTGATACAGCAAAAATGGCGCCGATCGCTAAAATGTACACGCTTGGTCATGATTTCGTTCCGGAGGGTATACACGCAGGAGGCCTGAGATATCACGGCGCATCCGGTATAGTCAGCCAGCTGTATCATGACGGCATCATAGAGGCAATGGCTTACGGTCAGAAACCAGTATTTGATGCTGCGGTCATGTTTGCACGATCCGAGGGGATCGTTCCGGCACCTGAATCGTCACATGCAATACGTGCAGCGATAGATGAAGCACTCAAAGCAAAGGAAGCCGGTGAACAGAAGGTGATACTGTTCAATCTGAGCGGACACGGATACTTTGACATGTCGTCATATGACCTGTACTTCAGCGGCAATATGGTGGATGTTGAGTACTCAAAGGAAAACGTCCAGAAAAGCATAGCAAAACTTCCAACCGTAAAATAATATGATAAAAT
>CAZQUQ010000373.1:0-1531 GCA_964596445.1 uncultured Oscillospiraceae bacterium | reverse complement strand
TACATGGACCAGTATGGATTATCTCGGTGAGGCGGGATTAGGCATGACTCTGTATATCCCTCAGACAGATCCCACGTATAAGCTGCCTCCGGTCGAGTATCCGTGGAGATCGGGACACTGCGGCGACTTTGATCTGTGCGGGTATGACAGGGCACAGCTTCATCTCAGAAAAATAGTCTGGGGTTCGGACGAGACTTATATATTCGTCCACAATCCTGCAAATTTCGGCAAAAAGGAAATATTGAGCCCGTGGGGATTTTCGGACGGAGCTGATGAATGGACCTGGAACAGCTATGAAGGAGCGCCGGCAAGAGTCGATGTATTTTCAGCAAGCCCTGAAGTGGAGCTATTTGTGAACGGCATATCTTGCGGCAGGAAGAAGGCAGGAAAGGAAAACGGCTTTATTGCTGCATTTGATGTGAAATATGAGCCGGGAACGATAAAGGCTGTAAGCTATGACAGCAGCGGGAACAAGGTATCCGAACATGAACTGGTTACATCCGGTAAAGCTGTGAAGCTGATGATAGAGTTTGAAAAAACAGAAGCTCGAGCCGATGGGCAGTCCTTGGTCTATGCAACTGTGACAGTAGCAGATGAAGAGGGGAGATGTGTCCCATTTGACGACAGGCTGATCAAGGCAGAGGTTTCAGGAGCCGGACGGCTTTTGGCCTTTGGTTCGGCCAGACCGAAGACGACTGAGAACTATACAAGGGGCGAGTTCACCAGCTACCTTGGCAGGTGCCAGGCTATAATCAGAACAGGTTATGATCCGGGCAAAGTTACACTGAAAGTAAGCTCAGAAGGTTTGGGTGAGGCTGCTGCAGAGTTTGTGACGGTATAAGTGCCGATAATATATATCTGATTATGAAAAATGCAGTATTGAGGGGGAATAATATGAAGTATGCAGGTATTATCAGGAGAGGTGCAGCAATAGTGCTGGATTTTCTTATACTTTGCAGCGTTTTCTTTCCGGTCACATATCTGGTTAAGGGAGTCTGGCTGATGACGCCCCAGGATCATCTGTGGATCATATTTGACCCCATTTGTGCGGTATTTTTGGTGATCATATTCTTATACTTTATATTGTTGGAAGGCTTCTTCGGCTTTACACTGGGAAAGCTTATCACGGGCATCAGAGTATGCAATCTGGATGGCGGCAAAATAACGCTAAAGCAATCTGTCATAAGAAATTTTGCAAGATTGGTTGACGGCATATTTTTTAACGCGGTAGGTGTTGTTATCATCAACAAATCGCCTCTGAATCAGAGATTTGGAGATAAAGTCGCCAAGACGATCGTATGTGCCGTACCTCACGAGAGATAATATAGTTTTCATGAGTGCGGATATGAAGCTGACATAGAAAATGCGGTGGATCCGCACCGTGAATTTACGTGCATATTGTCGAAAAACTTTGTGTTTATACAGACATCAAGGAAATACGGCTACCAATTTGTGCAAAATGCTGGTATTATTAGAGTGATATACTGATACTTTTATTAATATTTGCTGTCTCTCCCCACACGGGGAGAGT
>CAZQUQ010000372.1:0-1553 GCA_964596445.1 uncultured Oscillospiraceae bacterium | reverse complement strand
TCAACTACTGTATCTTTTATCTCTGATATCTGTTGATCCATTAGTATCCCACCTCCCCAATAGCTATCCCTAATCTATACTATATACTAAAAAGGGACCCTGGTAAACCAGAGTCCCTTTGCAGCTGCACCTTATTATCTCAGCAATGACAATACATTCTGAGGCTGTACATTTGCCTGAGCCAGCATAGCGGTACCTGCCTGGATCAGAATGTTGTTCTTTGTGAAATTGGACATTTCTTCTGCCATGTCGGTGTCTCTGATACGCGATTCTGCTGCCTGCAGGTTCTCTGCGGTAGTCTTGAGGTTCCTTACAGTAGACTCCAGACGGTTCTGCATCGATCCATAGGTGGATCTTGCACGGTTCACTACATTGATAGCAGTATTGATCTGCCCTATAGTCGATGTACTTGTCAGACCTGTAAAGCTGGTGGCGTTCTGGACTGCAGTTATACTTACCTTTCTTGCGCTGTCGTCTACCGCAATGCTTATTCCTGTACTGAGTACATTCATACCATTGAACTTCGTATTATTGTAAATACTTTGTATTTCCGTACTAAGCTGAGTCATTTCCAGTGCCAGATTCGATGTGTCATCACTGTTGTAGGTTCCGTTTGCCTTCTGTACAGCCAGTTCCTTCAGCCTGACGAGCATATTGCTGACTTCGTCGAGGGCACCTTCAGCGGTCTGTATGTAGGAAATACCATCCTGTGCATTCCTTGCAGCCTGGTTGAGGCCTCTGATCTGTGCTCTCATTTTTTCTGAAATCGAAAGTCCTGCTGCATCATCTGCCGCACGGTTTATCCTTTTGCCTGACGACAGCTTTTCCATGGATTTGCCTGCTGCTGCATTTGTGTTATACAGCTGGTTACGGGTGTTGATTGCAGAAATGTTGTTGTTGATAATCATAATATCATCCTCCCTGAGTGTTAAACCGGGAATCCTTTCCCGATCATTTACCGGATAGGCCGGCACCTGTTCTGAAGACCACTTTTGCAGCAATTGGCGCGCTTCAATTTCTGTTCAGTGACCTTTCTTGATAAATATATCGGTTATATCGGACAATTGCTTTAGCTTTTTTATATCTTGCTTTTCATAGCTCCTTATTAGCCGCATCATGAAACAATTCATCTTTATAACGCCGCATATAACACGCCATATATGGATTATCATGCAATGCTTCTGAAAAATAACTTATGCCGGCTTTAATATCTCCTTTCTCCACAGCTTCTCTAGCATATTTTAATGAAATGAAAAAGCGGTCCTCCTCATTATCAAGAGTGTTGTAAACAAGTCTGAGCCTGTCCCCGTTATATAGTAAATTCATCATATCGATTCCATATTGCAAATATTTCATAAAAATCATGTAGTATTTATCGAACGAATCATAAATAATATTTTTAAATATCTCAGCCTGTGTAAAAAGGAGGACGTACGAAATACTTATCATAACCTTTTGACTGTTATAATCATTGTCTCTCACATTTTCCGAGATAATAAAGTCTGCCAGGTTGTCCTTTAATTCATCTCTCTTGGCAAGCATTACTTTTACAT
>CAZQUQ010000371.1:0-1566 GCA_964596445.1 uncultured Oscillospiraceae bacterium | reverse complement strand
TTTTTGGATCCGATCACCCCCGGCAATGAGAATTTGAACTGTATAGCGTACAAGGTCCCGTTGTATTTGCCGGCTTCTGTCACATTTGTAATCAAAGCATCATAATCAAAGCTTTCATCTTCTTCTATCATTTTGCCCAAATCAGCAAAGATATTTTTCCTGAAGTACTTTATAGCAGGCAGGTATGTGATCGGGATTATATCGGGGCCTTTTCCTGCCATCAGCTCCGTATTGATAACACTGATATACCGGTCAATGTCATAGCCCATTTGGGACATATCCTTCACATCAACGGTCGCATCGGCATGCATGTTCTCAAATGACTTAACGGCAACCTTGATAACACCTTCATCAGTTTTTGACAGATTAGCACAGGTAAATGTTATTACTCTTCTTCCATTCTCATCTGTTTTTCTTTCTTCCATCCCACCCTGGCTGCATGCGGCTAGCAGCATTGCCAGCATCAGCACGGCACAGAATATGCACATTCCTCTATAAGACATATGACCCCTCCTCCATCGACGACCTTTCGGTACTTGATTTCGCACGATTTTCCTTCCTATGGAAGGCATAAGCCACATCGGCAAATACGTATGTCCATATCACACAAATGCTTTTTTGATCTATTTCACAGGGCAGCCTCATCATAGTTGACAGCAGAAGTGCAGCAATTGCTGATATGCCAAAAAGGCAGGCGCAAATAATCACCGCTTTCGTCACTTGCATCTTTACCTGCAACAGCCTGTCGATGCCCATATGGATCAAGGGAATCCCGATCAGCATAGCCAGAAGGCATTGTATGCTTATCAGTTTCGATGCTATGTCATGCTCAAGCTGTACCTGGCTTTTATAAACGCTTAGGTTCTGATTGTGTTCATGTATTTTGGTGTCCAGCAAATCGTCATAATATTCCGTATCAATGAGATCATCACTGAGGTATTCAGGAGGTATATAAAGATCAAACTTTACAATGAAAATAAGCACCGCCGACAATAATATGCCGGTCACAGCTTTTATCAGGCACATTGCCAGACAGTGCCGGTTCCTGAAAATGACTTCGGATAAATAGCTGCCGGCAATTTGCTTTCTTATTGAATGCAAGGTGTTGCTGAATGTTTCTTTAACATATGACAAGATAAAAAATACTGTTATGGTCCCAATTGCAAACAGAACTATTTTGGGCTTCTGCTCCAACATCGCCATCTTCTCATTATAATCCGTTATAACATAATCAGGCGCCCATTTTCCTGTTGATTGAAGCGCATTTTCAACCAGCTTTTTATTTTCACCGATAAGTATCTCCGGATCCGTTTTTATAAAAACAGTATCTGTCAATATGCTTTTATCCAGTTCCATCAATGTATTCATCGGGATAAACACTCTGTTCAGCCCGTCATTCGATAACTTTTCGATAACATTCTCATTGCTTCCGTCATCGATCAGCTTGTACTTTTCATATACTCCAACCACTTCGAATGTTCTGTTGTACAGCTTGATTTCCTGCCCCACTATATCGATGCTGCTGAACATCTTCCATGCAAGGTTTGCATCAACAACCGCGACATA
>CAZQUQ010000370.1:0-1581 GCA_964596445.1 uncultured Oscillospiraceae bacterium | reverse complement strand
AACCCCATTGAGCTTGAACGTGGCTCAACCGGATATAAGATATGGAAGAAGATCAAGATTAAACGGGTACGTGTGCCAGACATTTTATGCCTTAAAACCGGTAGTCGGTTTGAAGTACGGGCAAAATCGAAGCTTGAGATTTCGATGTCTCATTCTCGAACCGATCCAAATCGCTCATGGGATTGGGGCCTTCGGTCTGACGATCATGTTGCTGTTCTTGTTTGTGATCAAGTTGATGGGTCGTTGGTTGACTGGACAGTCTCCTCTCCAATCCATTTCATTTCGATCTCCGATATGCGCGAGGCAGTACAGAATAACCGTATTACAACAACCACTCCCAAAGGGGTTGAAGAAGGCTCCGAAATACGGATGATTTGGCCTTGTACTGCGACCAAAGAGGAATCGACGGTTCAGGAGGTATCCGATAACAGTATCAGGCTTGTCGGCAACATAACTGGCGTTTCCCGGCGATGTGTTCTAAAACGCAAGACTTATTTTCTTTCTCCGCAGTGCAGGGTAAATGAAACAGCACAAAAAAATCAGATTATCGCATCCTCTGTCCCAATAACTCTTTTACCTGCAATCAAGAAGGATGTTTCTGAATCCTGCTTCGCGAAACAGCTCGGCAGTGCCTCACTGTCCGAACGATACAGCGCGGCGAAAGCACTCAGATTCAGGGGTTATGGAAGCTCCGAGTCGTTGCTTGTCAAAAAGATAAAAGATGCCGAGGAAGATATTTATGTCAGGCTTGAGGCCGCCGCCGCCCTTGCAGCGCATGACAAGGGTGAGGGGTGGCGGTTTTTGCACGAGTCACTGAATAGTCAGTATCTGCAGGTACAGCTTGAAACAGTAATCGTACTTTCAGAGATTCAAAAACCCCAGAGTCGATCAGCGCTTATTATTACTCTTCATGACGAGACACGCGATTGCGAAATTCGTGCCGGGGCGGCCTGGGCTTTGGGTGAATTTCACTCGACCGAATCTGTAGATGCCCTGGTTCAGGTTTTTAATTCAACATCAATAGAGATCAAGGTAGAAGCAGCAAGAGCTCTCCTTCGGATAAGCCCTTCCCAGGTTACCTCAATTGTTAATTCCATGAATGCCGCCGATGTCCGGTATCGCGACGGTATCGCCTGGACCCTGGCAAGAATGAATGGATTTATTCCGAACCAGCTGCTTGTGAACAACCCTGATGATAACATGCGGCGTTGGGTTTCATATATTGTCGGGTACGGTAAGAAAAATTTTCCCGAAGAACATATCGCAAATCTGTGTAAGACAGATGCGCAGGTACATTTTGCAGCAAGCGTTTTATGGCAGATTCTTTCAAGCTGGATACATGATTTGAAGGAATATTGAATATGATAAACAGTAAGTTACCTCTTTATACTACAAATAAGGGCTTCGCTTACGTCGGAGATTCACTCTCTTTCCTCAAAGAGTTGACGGACGCCTCTATTGATCTGGTGATGACATCACCACCATTTGCATTGCAACGCCAGAAAACCTACGGCAATGTTGAAGAAACAGAATATGTTAATTGGCTTAAACCATTTGCTGAACAAGTTTTTCGGATACTCA
>CAZQUQ010000369.1:0-1614 GCA_964596445.1 uncultured Oscillospiraceae bacterium | reverse complement strand
ATAATCATCACTGTAGTTGAATGAAATTTCTTTTCCGCTGTTGAGAAGCTTCATGAAGTTATCAAGGTCGTAGCTCAGAGCCTGTGAGTTTTGAGTCTTTCCGTCTTTCTTCTGCCAGACCGTCCAGTCAAAGGATATCTGAAGCAGTATTTTGCTTCTATCCTGTACACCGGTATCTTTGTCGGTTATTGCCTCAAGAGCATAATACACATCTTCTATCGGCGTCAGCGGTGTAATGGTCGTGCCTCTTTGCATTTCGGCCTTCGTCAGCCTCTTTGCATCATAATCGTGTGCCATGAAGATCACTCTATCGGCCAGTGCACCTATCGTCCGATAGTCATACCCGTCTATGCTGACAGCGCTCCTTTTAGGATGTATCAATGGGTGTACGGCAACATAAAGCTTCTTTCCGTCACGATCAAGCGCTGATCGAAGATCCTTGAGGAATATGTTGAACCTGCCCTTGAGCTGTTCACTTCTCATGCTTTCGAAGTCTATGACAACACCGTCAAAGGTACCGGTCTCATCATCCCGCGAAACTCCGCTGAGAGCGTTTATTATATCATCTATGACCTTTGTGTATACTTCGGTATTGTTAAGTATATACTCCAGCAGTCCGATGTCCTTTCCAGTCAAAGGATCGGTTATTTTAGTCTGCTGGTTTGCATACACCATCAGAAATGCCGGTATCTCAGACTCTTTTAATGTCGCCAGCCTATCGCTGAAGCCTACCGGAAGGTAAAAGTCGTTATACCCCAACGCATTTCTGGACATATTGAGTACGATATCAGAATTGGATTTGTCAAAACTCAGAGAACTCCAGCCAAAGCAAACTGAATCAAAATCAGTCAGCTTATCCCTTTGAGAAGAAGAACTAATGGCATAAAAACCATAGATCTCACATACCCTTCTTTCCATTGCATCCTTCATCCTGACCAGCATAGCGGCAGCCTGTTCTCTCAATATATTAGCTTGCGGCGAAAATTCGGACGCATCACTTATTATCCCAAAATCCTTTGCAATGGTTATATGACCAATATACTCCGTGACATCCTCATAAGGCCTGTTAAAATACGAAAGTCTTTCAGCAAGGTTCCCATAGCCAAGGCTGTTGACTATCATAACCGCAGCTTCTTCGCGTGTGACAGGATCGTTGGGTCTGAAGAATTCGCTGTCATTTGATATGATATCATGCTTCAGGGCAGTTTCTATCTGTCCGAAGTAAAATACACCGATATTTGTGTTGTCTGTAAATGATCCCTGCTTCGGATCCGGGTCATCATAACCCATCATTTTAACAAGAAATGTAATGAACTCACCTCTTGTCATGGTCTGCCCAAAACCATATTTGTTATTTCCAATACCGTTCGTTATACCCAAACTCCTGAGTTCATGGACAGGGCCATAGGCATAGCTGTCTTTTGGAACATCCGAAAATGGGAGGGTTCTGTCTGCAGAAGCAGTATTGTTGGTAATATACTGTGCATAAGATAATGCGGACAGAGATATGATCAATGAAAATAAAACAAAGCAAATTATTATATTTAAATTTTTCCTCATAAATACCTTACCTCAAAGATAATTGAAATATCAGTTGCAAAAATATCCATTCTT
>CAZQUQ010000368.1:0-1616 GCA_964596445.1 uncultured Oscillospiraceae bacterium | reverse complement strand
TTTTCCTGTGAACTCTCGGTTCGTTTCATCAATAACGACGGCAACAAGGGAGTAACTGCCACTTTCCTTAAAGCTGATAGAACCCCCATCATTATTCAGATTGCCCTCAATATATTCACTCCATTTTACTTGCTTTCCGTCCTTGTAAAGACGCCATGTTACAGTTTTGTTATCTTTCACCACTGCTTTGACTTCAACTTCTTTATCGATATGCGTCTTGTCTTTAAGATCAATGCTTATGTCTGGTACAGGATAAATTATGATTTCCTTGCTGAAAGTGTATTTTCTGTTGTCATAATTGGTTGCTGTGGCTGTTATTTTATAATCTCCCGCCGCTTTGATGCAAATCTTACCGCCATCCTTGTTGAGTGTTCCTTCCAAAACATCCGTTGCAAGTGACTCTGTATCTTTTTTCTGAATTGTCCACTCAAGATTTTTCACATGGCTTAAAGTGGTCTTTACCTCAAATGGTGTATCTGTATGGCTGTAATTGGGCAGTGAGATTTCTACCTTTGCCGCAGGATAGCTTGTGCTGCCACCACCGTTATTACTGTTGTTTGACTTCTCATCCGGCTCGGTGTTTTCCTGCTCTTTATTGTTTTCTGCTTGTTCCTGTGAGATGCGCTCCATAGCCTGAGAACGACGCAGAATCATCGCAAAGGCTTCTGCTCTGGTACTGTACGCCATCGGACGCACGGTCTTGTCGGGATAACCATATGACAAACCATATTTTTCCGCTACATTGATATATCCCTTATCTTCTTTGGTAATCTGACCGTCATCAACAAAGGGCGTATCTTCTGTCATGGTCTTAGCCATATCTTCTTTGCCTATGGAACGTACCATCATGCGGATCATTTCCATACGCCTGATAGGCTGGTCAGGCTTAAAATCTTTTCCGTAATCATCTTTTGCTATTACTTTGTTTTTGACAAGAGCTTCAATGAAGCTCTCTGCCCAATGTTTGTCCGTATCATCAAAGGTATCGGGGCCGGTGTGGGCATAACCCTCCAGCTTTAAACTATAAGTCAGCAAACTTACAAATTCACTGCGGGTAATAGTCGCATCAGGTCGGACCGTACCGTCAGGATATCCGTTTACAATGCCTTCCTGTGATAGCTTTTCAATGGTTTCTCTTGCCCAGTGATTCGAAGCATCGGGGAATACTTTAAAAGCGGCATAAGCAGCACTGCCAAAAAGGGTTAAAATAAGAGCGATAGCAGCAACAATTGCCATCGCCCGTTTTAATGTTTTTTTCATATTCAATTTCCTCCGTTTATTTTAATTTTATCTATCCAATTCGCTCTCTGCTTCATGATTTTGCTCATGGCAGTCCAATGACAAATTCGGAATATTTTCTTGAATCCTGTTCATTACATTCATCAGCTTCTTTTCATCGTCAAAGCTGATTTCTCTGTCATTTCTGCCCCTGAAAATACACGCTTCATATAAAGTTACCAGTTCATCTTCTTTGAACAGTTTTTTCTCATCAATCAAACCGGCACGTACTGCAAAATCCTGCCTTGCTCCGTCATAGTCGGTGTCAAAGTAGTGTCCATAAGCTACACTGTCACGGTTATACGAATACCTCCATGTTACGAACCGCAGCTGATCGT
>CAZQUQ010000367.1:0-1616 GCA_964596445.1 uncultured Oscillospiraceae bacterium | reverse complement strand
CTATCAGCGGCATTTGCCGCCTTTGGTATTGACAGCTTTTTCAAAGCGGCCTTCGCCCGCATTTTCACCAAGCTGATCGTTGCTTACCGAAGGCTTCACCTTTTTGTCCACATTATTGGACTTGCCCTTCTTGTCCGACATTGTATCCCTCCTTTCGATGATTGTCCGCTACATAATCAACCGCAAACTTCTGCGGTAAAAATATAGCACTTTAAATATAATATCTGCAGTTTTTCGCATAATATGCCTTATATTTGTCATCACCTGCTGATAACATACTGATAACGGCAGTATGGCATATCACACAAGTTAATAATCATTTAATCTCTGTTAAACTGAAAAATCTACATGCTGAATTCGCCATTGCTCAGCCTGGTTATCCCCTCGGTCCCTGCCAGTTCCTCCGACAGCTTGAGCAAAGCTGTATCCTTTGCTTTGGCTTCAAGCATTATGTCGAAATCACTTCCCGCACATTTTGCCATACCAAGGAAGCTCATAAAGCTTTCATAATCGATGTAGTCAGCATGGCTTCGGTAACTTTTTTCACTTTTTGGACTGGAAAAATGAATCTTTGGAGAAAATTCCTCATCATCCCACGTTTTAAATATTTCTGGCAAAACCTGCCTTAGTTCGCCAGGGTCAAGAAGGCAATTATGATGGTGAACATCCAGCACCATGGGAAGCTTAATTTTCCTGCAAATATCGAGCACATCATACGTATTGAATGATTTGTCATCATTTTCAACAATAAGCCTTCTTTTAACTCTGTCCGGTAATTTTTCATAATTCTCGCAAAACCTGTCGGCTGAATCTTTTTTACTTCCGTATACACCTCCGACATGCAAAACAAGCTTGTACTTATAGTCGTCAAGTCCCATAGCCTCAAATATCCTGACATGGTAGTCAAGATCTCTGAATGCATCATCAAACACTTTGGCCGCAGGCGAGTTGATGAGTGTGAAATGATCAGGGTGGGCACTTATCCGAAAGTTGTTCTCTTTGATGAACCTCCCGATTTCCTCAAGTTCGCTCCTAAAGTCCGCAATATAGTCCCAGCCGGCTAATTCGGGGTGCGTAGCCAGCGGGACAAGTTTTGACGTCAGTCTGTATACAGAAATATTTAATGCTTTGTTATACCTCAATATCCTGAGTGTATTTGCAAGATTCCTGTTCGTGATTCTTCGCAGCCTGTTGAACTGCGGATCTCCTTCAGGTATTCCGGAGAATGCTTTATATGTCAATGTTCCCGACGGTGAACAATCCTCCAGGTTCAAAGTCATTGCTACATATCCTAATCTGAATTTCATACACCCTCACCATGCCATAGCCATAATAATAACTTTCCAAAAATAAATAATCATATACAGTGAATATAAACTATCCTTTTAGTGGAGGATTTCGTGAAAACATATGGAATAATAAATTATCGGTGAGAATAATAAAGTAAGCTGTAACGCCGATTTAACCGATATTGCTGTAAAATGGGGGTTTTGAAGAACCGTCCCATAGTGAGGCGTTTTGGAGAACTGTCCCCAATATAAGCGGTCGGCTTAGCTGAGAGAGAAAGACTAACTATTAAAAGTCAAGCCCTAAAATGAATTATTTTGAATGGACTG
>CAZQUQ010000366.1:0-1626 GCA_964596445.1 uncultured Oscillospiraceae bacterium | reverse complement strand
GATTGGGCCGCATTTCAGTTGCTTCTCAAGTCTGATGAGGAATTTACCCTTTCCCTGAAAAATAATCCGGTTTTCTCACCCAGAGGACCACTGGAAAACGTGCGCCTGCAGATCGAATTTGACAGCCTGCCGGGTGCGGAAGTCGCCATGTATCCTGTTGGTCTGGCAGAAGACGACGACAGAAGATATAAGTCTGATATCCTGCTTGAAAATGACTGGGTTAGCGTTGAACGTCTGACTGTACAGCCTGTCTGGATCGAGATCGCCATACCTGCCGGTACCCACCCTGGAGTATATAAGGGTGAGGTTATTGTTTACAGCCATCGGATGTTTGAAAATGAAAAAAAGGTTGCAGCCCTATCATTTTCAGTTGAAGTCTTCGGTGTAACCCTGAATGCTCCGGAGCAGAACAAATTTCATCTTGATCTATGGCTGCATATGTCCAATATCGCAAGGAAGCATGAGGTGGCTCTGTGGAGCGACAGCCACTTTGAAATACTGGAGCGCTATGTTGAAAGCCTCGCACGACTGGGACAGAAATCAGTCATGGCAATTGTATCGGAAATACCCTGGGGTGGGCAGCGGTGTTTTAGTATAACCAATTACCTTTCAGACCTTTTTGAATATAACATGCTCAGGGTGAGAAAAAGAAAATCCGGGGAGTTCTCGGTTGATTTTTCCGTTCTGGAACGGTATATCAGGCTCTGCTTCAAACATGGCATAGGCAGGGAAATTGAGCTGCATGGGCTGCTCAATGTCTGGAAATATCCATATGATGGCTATGGAAAACTGGCAGATGATTATCCGGAGGCCATAAGAATAAGATATTACGATGAAACTGACGGATGTTTCAAATATATGACAAACGGCGACGATATCAGGGAGTATATTAAATCTATCGAATGCTTTTTTATTGAAAAAGGATGGTTGGAAAAAGTAAGAATAACCGCGGATGAACCCGGGGATATCCTTCTTTATAAGAAATCTGTTGCCGAATTGAAAAAGACGGCTCCAGGGATAAGAATCAAAACAATTATCGGTCACAGTGAATTTCTTGATCATCATGAATATTTCATGCAGGAAAACATGGATCTGGTTGTGTTTTTTGAAGTTGCCTGTCAAAGGTATGATATGCTGGCCGACATTAAAAAGAAGATACGGGGACGGTTTACATTTTATGTCTGCTGCGGCCCTGACAAGCCAAACACATTTATATCCTCACCTCTGCTTGAGAGCAGGTTCCTTGGAATACTCGCGGCATTTATGGATTTTGACGGCTTCCTTCGCTGGAATTATACCGTGTGGCCGGAAAGGCCCCGCGAAAGGATGTCATATAAATATCCGGTATGGAAAGCCGGTGACACGAATTTTGTGTATCCTTCAAACAGCGGAAGGCCTTTGCTGACATTAAGATATAAAAACCTTAAAAGGGGCATAGAGGATTTCGAACTGATAAACAGAGTAAAGGAAACCTGCCCTAATCAACAGGAAGTGCTTGACAGAGTCAGAGACATAATTTTCAAATGTCTGGATTTTTCACAGTATCATCCTGAAAAAAAGAAAACAGCAAATGAATTATACAGTTTGGATTACAATGACTACAAGACCGCCAGGAAAATTCTTTTG
>CAZQUQ010000365.1:0-1631 GCA_964596445.1 uncultured Oscillospiraceae bacterium | reverse complement strand
GAGGTTTATTATCATGAAAATATTATTTGTTTCTGCAGAAATGTCCCCTTTTGCTAAGACAGGTGGATTGGCAGATGTGGCAGGATCCTTGCCGAAAGCAATAGCTGAAGCTGGACATGATGTGCGTGTGGCAATGCCTAAGTATCGCATGATAAAGAGCGACTTTGAATATGTTGCAGATTTTCCTGTCAGGATCGATCAGAGCATCGAAACATGCATAGTGAGGCAGACTGAGGTTCCATATAAAATAAAGGGAAGACGTAAGGGCTTAAGAGTTTACTTTATAGATAGTCATAAGTTTTTCGACAGGGACGGGATATATGGGCATTATGATGATGCTGAACGCTTTGTGTTTTTTTGTAAAGCTGTACTCAATATGCTTCCAGTTATAGATTTCAAGCCTGACTTAATACATTGCAATGATTGGCATACAGGACCAATATGTTTGCTTTTGAGAGAACAGTATTGTTATGATCCATTTTATTCGAGCATATCTACGTTATTTACAATTCATAACCTCGAATATCAAGGCCATTTTTCAAGTTATGTGGTTAACTTGCTCAATTGCAGTAATGAAATTTTTACATCAGAAAAAGCAGAGTTTTATGGAATGTTCAACTTTATGAAAACCGGATTAGTTTATGCAGATGCAATCAATACTGTCAGCAAGATGTATGCTGAAGAAATCAAAACACCTCAATATGGTGAAAGGCTGGAAGGGCTTTTGCAGAAACGCTCATCGGATCTTTTCGGTATTGTTAATGGCATTAATTATGAAGAATTCAACCCGGAAAAAGATAAGGCCATAGTGAAAAATTACAACGTCAATACTATTGATGACAAGAAGATAAATAAGACAGCAATGCAGAAGGAAATGAATCTTCCCAAGAGGGACGTTCCTTTAATTGGGCTGATTTCAAGGCTCTCCGGCCAAAAAGGTCTGAACCTGATAATAGAAAAAATTGATGATATGATGTCACAAGATATTCAGTTTGTACTGCTCGGCACAGGAGACGATTATTATCAGGATCAGTTCAGAGCAATAGCATCTAGGTTTTCTGACAGAATGGCTGTTTATATTGGGTTCAATCCTGAGTTGGCACAAAAGATATATGCCGGATGTGACATGTTCCTAATGCCGTCGCGCTTTGAACCATGCGGACTCGGACAGATCATTAGTCTGAGGTATGGTACAATTCCTGTGGTCAGGGCTACGGGTGGGCTTGCTGAAACAATTCTTGATTATAGCAGTGATAAGGAGCATGGCAATGGTTTTTCATTTACGAACTTCTCTTCGGGAGAGATGCTGGATGCCGTCCGCAGAGCTGTAGACATATATGTAAACCGGCCTGATGAGTGGAGAACTTTAATAAGGCGAGCTATGGAATCAGATTTTTCGTGGGACAGTTCTGCAAAGAAATATATTGATTTGTATAAATTTACGATTGAAAAAAGGAGCAGATATGATCAGTAAGAAGAGAATAAATAGTATAATTGATCAACTTGAAAAAATGTACCCGGATGCAGAATGCTCTTTAGAGTATAAAGATCCGCTGCAGCTAATGATAGCTTCGCAATTGGCTGCTCAATGGACGGATGGCCGTGTGTGCGTAGTTACAAAGGATTTATTG
>CAZQUQ010000364.1:0-1640 GCA_964596445.1 uncultured Oscillospiraceae bacterium | reverse complement strand
TGAAGATTTATTCCGTGAAGTACTTAAGCATGAGCAATTTATTACTTCAAGCATACACGAGATCGTGGAACTCACCCTTGCAGAAAAAGATTACAGCACAAATAACTTCCTGCAGTGGTTTGTTGCCGAACAGATTGAAGAAGAGGCTTCGGCCCAGGAAATACTTGACAAATTAAGCCTCGGCGCCAGCAAGAATCTTTACCACTTCGACAGGAGCATAATGAAGCTCAGATCGGGAGAAGATAAAGATTGATGACAAGAAGAGGGCTCTTTATTGCGACACTTATCGTTTTGACAGCATCTTCCGGCCTTTACGGTCAGAAAATGTCTGGCAGACACCTGTTCACCGGATCGACATACGGCAGCGACAAGGTGAACAGGATTTATATTCCTCCTCCTGAAGGATTTTTGAAAAACAGGGACAAAAAGGGAGGAGCTTCGATAAATGTTTATTACACAGGTTTTACCGCAACTGCAAAAAATGCAGTGGAATATGCAGTATCCATTCTCGAATCAGTCCTTCCTGATGATGTTAATATCAGTATTGTTGCCAGCTGGAAGAACATTTCCACTTCAGGAGTCCTGGCTAATTCTTCATCAACGGGATATGCTCTCGGTTCAGGCTTAGATGCTTTTAAACCATGGGCAATATATCCCGCGGCCCTCGCCGAAAAAATTGCAGGGGAAGCCCTTAACGGAGAGATGGAAGGCGATATCGAGCTTAACATCAACAGCTCCGTGAGCTGGTATTACGGCACAGACGGAAATACACCTACACTAAGATACGACCTGGTGACCGTGGTAATTCACGAAATAATTCACGGACTGGGTTTTTTCGACAGTTTTTATGTAGAATCAACAACAGGATCGTATGGAGCTGCAACGATACCTTTTATATATGATACATTCGTTGAAGATCTTGACGGTTACCTTCTGACTGATACAAACAGGTACCCGAACCCGTCGGTTGCCCTCAAAAGCCAGATCACCGGCAGGCTTTTATGGTTTGACGGACCAGTGGTCTCATCCCAGACGGGCGGATTGAGAGCCAGGCTTTATGTTCCCTCTACTTACGATCCCGGGTCAAGCATTGCTCATCTCGACGAAGATACATATACAAGCTCCTCCGGAAATGCACTTATGACACCTTTTATCGACAAAGGCGAGGCAATCCATAATCCGGGAAGCCTTACGCTGGCTATGCTCGGCGATCTGGGATGGATAAATACCAGGATAGTTCACGAGGAGCTGAAGGATACCGAAGAAGCTGTGACATCACTCACTGTCAGCGCTGAAATATTATCAGATACCAGCTTCAACAGGAACAATGTAGGCCTCACGTGGTCGTATGATAATTTCAAGACCAGCAGCAGCACATGGATGACTCCGCCGGCAGCAGGTAATATTTTCACTGCAACTATTCCTGTGCCCGCCTATGAGAGCCGTGTTGATTATTTTATAAGTGCCCGCGGCTATTTCTCCCGGTCCTTCCTGATGCGTTCGGATACATCAAATCCCTTTTCAGTTTATGTAGGAACGGATACAGTCAGGCCGGTCATCCTTCATTCTGCTGAGGATTATTATTTTTCCGTAATAGATAGCATAAATATCACGGCCCAGGCGGATGACAATATCGAGGT
>CAZQUQ010000363.1:0-1647 GCA_964596445.1 uncultured Oscillospiraceae bacterium | reverse complement strand
CCGGCGATTGCCTTTTCCCAAACATCGCCGGATTTATTCTGCAACGCTTTCTGAACATCATCAGATGCTTTTGTTTCCACCATGTAGATTACATCAGACGTTTCAACAACAAAATCCGGTTCATAGCGGCTTATGCCGCCCGGCCCATAATAAATATTGAACTGCTTTGCTGACGGCCTCATCCATTTCAGCACAGCGCCATCGTTCTCCAATACAATAGCAAATATGCGCTCGGTATTACTGTCAAACTTGTATAGCGTATGGCAAGCTTTCTTAAAACCTTTGAAAATTTTCGTCTTTACCTCAGAAGGGGATAGGTTGGCACGCAAGTCATAAAGATCGTCGGATTTGAACTTTCCGCCGAACCCAGTTTCTATACGTGTAAACGGACGCATACTTGAAGCCCTGTAGCTGGTTTCTTCTTTGTAAAAATGCTCGTTCATTTGAGCGTAGATGATCTCCGCCAAGCTGCGCTGGCGGTCACGCATCACCTTTTCTGTTTCTTCAGGATTCAAGTACGACAAAAAGTGCCTCTTGGCGTCGGCGATCAGGGAATAGATGAGATCGGCGCAACTGCTGTAATCGACATTGTCATGCACGATGATGTGCCGCACAATCTCGTTTTCAACGGTGTCTGTTTTTGGAAAGAGAGCAAATCCGGTATGATACTCGAAAGTTTCACCGCCTTCCTGCAGCTCTGTTCCGATAAGCGTATCGTCTGAAGGGTGCCAGTTCATGTTGCGGGTGTCCAACTTAAAATCATAGAAACCATGTTTTACTTCCGTAAAAGGCTGCACCACCGCTTGCGGGATAGGAATCACATTTTCAGTCAGTGCCTGCGTACAAGTATCTATGGCTTTTTCAACAACCGCTGTTAAATCCTCTTTTTTTAATCCGAGTGCCGGGAACTGCCGGATGGTTTCGCTCACAATGCTGGTATGGACCAGTTTTTTTATTTCTTCATCCCTGGCGGCATCAAAGGTTTTCACTTGTTTGCCAAGCTCCATGACTGTTTTGGAGGCAAGACGGGCAACAAACTGCGCCACCTGCACGGTCTGTTCCGGAGCTTTATCCACAACATAGTCATTCGTCGCGGTTTCCCTCAATGTGAAGGCGAGTTGTTCCGTAAAGCTCTCTGCACTTGTCAGCTCATCGTATACCGTCGGCATTTCCAACGTTTCCCGTTGATCATCGCTTTGGGGTTCGGCGGGGTCAATATAATAAACACGCCGCACGAGCGAATTCGGGTCATTAGCAAGTCTGACGATGGCTTCATAGCGGTCATGACTTACGATGGACAAACGGTCGACCTCATCTTCGCCTGTTCTTTGGCCATAAGGCAGACGCAGCCCACGCCCGATGGTCTGTTCGGTGAGGGTTTCTGAAGCGGAGGCACGCAGCGGAATAATCGTATAAAGGTTGGTTACATCCCAGCCCTCCTTGAGCATATTCACATGGATGACAATCTCAATGCGGTTGTCCGGCTGCTCCAGAGAAAGGAGAAGCTCAATATTCTCGTCTTTTTCCGCCCCTCGCTGGGCAGAGTTGATTTCCAGAACCTTGTCCTTGTAATACCCGCGAAAGAAGTCCGTCGAGGTCAGATATTCCTTAATCTGCCGGGAATGTTCGGTGTCTTTGGCAACGACA
>CAZQUQ010000362.1:0-1649 GCA_964596445.1 uncultured Oscillospiraceae bacterium | reverse complement strand
CAGATAATATGCCGCTTGACCACAGAAGAGCCTGACTGGTTAATTTAGCATTTCCTTTTGAAAAACTGATAAGGTTATGAGCCATAAAATCGATGACCCCGACATATTCAAGTCCACCAACCAGAATAAATAATCCAACAAAAAATAAGATAGTGCTCCATTCGACTTTGTGAAATAAGGGCTCAACATCCATTTTTGCCCAGATTGCCAAAGCAGTTGCACCGATCATTGCGATAATACTTGCTTCTACCTTTAACCAGCCATGTAAAAGAAAGCCGACAATAACCAGAGAAAGGACGATTAGTGATTTACGCATCAGCACTTTATCTTTTATTAATTTACTTTCCTTGATTTCCATCACACGTGCCCTATTTACAGCTGACACTTCAAATTTATTCCTGAAAAAAAGTGAGAATAGAAGCGAAAGGGCAATCATTATGATGATAACAACAGGCGTGATATGAACAATAAAATCAAGGAAACTCAGTTTTGCAGCAGAACCAATCATAATATTAGGTGGATCGCCGATCAAAGTCGCAGTGCCACCGATATTAGACCCCAGCACCTGCACCAGAAGGTAGGGAATCGGTGTGATTTTCAGTTGTGAAGCGATCAGTATTGAAATAGGTGTAACCAGTAATATGGTGGTAACATTGTCAAGAACAGCTGACAATAAAGCTGTTACAAGAAACAAAACAATCATAAGCGCTATTGGTTGTGCCCGAACTTTTTTTGCCGCAAATACGGTCAACCATTCAAAAAAGCCACTCTGTTCAGTAATATTAACAATTATCATCATAAAGAGCAGCAAAAAGATTACGTTTACATCAATATGCGCAACAGCGACCTCTGCAGGTATTACATGGGTAATCAGAAGCAAACCAGCCCCAAGTAGCGCAATCATCGTTTTGTTTACAGCTTCAGTAATAATGAAGAGATAAACAATTAAGAAAACACTCACAGCCATACCCATCGGTATAAGATCCATATTGAACTCCTAAGCACGCAGCAGTTTAGCTATTATATCACCAATAGTAATAATACCCAGTAAGAAACCATTATCAGTGACATAAATATATTTCTGATGATTTCTTACGAGTTTGTAAACTATTTCCACATAACTGGCATCTGCATCGATTTGATAAAGCGGATCTTTTGAGATATATTCTGCAACTGTACCTCTAGTCTCGTGCATAAGAAATGCACGTAATGGTTCAAATTCGCTTAAAAAAGACAAATCGTTGAAATTAAAGACATATGAAGGAAAAGCGGATTTTAATAAATCGATGAAATCAACCACTCCAAGGTAGCGGCCATTATCATTAATAACAGCAAGCTGCTCAACATGGTTCTGCTTCATTGAATCAACGGCCTTGGCAATTGGACAATCAGCAGTAATCGTCATCGCAGAAGATACAATATCCCTTGCAATAAGATGCTCTTCTATATTTATTGCCGCATTTCTGATTATTTCAAAAAAATCTTCTTCGGTTTCGGCTTCATCAAACCTATCTAAAAGGTTTTTTGCCAGTTCCGTAATAGCCTTTAAAACTCTGAGATACCCATCAGCCAGATTTTTTGAAGAAATGATTGCAAAAACATACCTGAGAGGTGCTTTTCGATCTCCGTAGAAGATTTGTGATGAGCGA
>CAZQUQ010000361.1:0-1653 GCA_964596445.1 uncultured Oscillospiraceae bacterium | reverse complement strand
TACGCTGGCCGCAAATTGGCTGGGAGTTGTGGGGCGTTCCGATATGATAATATAGGTCGTAGCGTCAAAATTGGAACTTTGCGGTATGGCGGCCGTGTGCGGATCTGGACAGGATGTGTCTTGTCCTATGACATAGCAGCGCTCGCGTTTGTTGTAAAAAAATTAATGTATGACAGTGCGCGCCCGTTTGGAATATCGGCAGCAAAGAAAACCGTCGGTAGTGGGATTATTGGTGGTGCGATCACTAAAACCGGAGCCATTACAGGGGCAAAGAAAACGCACGTCAACGGCATTGCCGGAGCAGTGGAGGTAAATTAAAACATGGCTGCGACAGCTTTAGAAATGGTCAGACGAATGCAGCGCGCTTTGCGATTGCCACAGGCGACGCGAGTTACTGAACCTCATGCTACTATCATGCTGGAGTGTATTAACAATGCTCAACGAAACCTTCTAACGGAATGTTTTGTTTGGGACGAATTGAAAGTTTATGGATCGTTCGACACGGAGATCGGAGAGGTTCTCTATACCATCACAGGAACAGACAATCACGAGCTTGAGGTGATCCGTAACCTTGAGATTACCGGGTGTTATCCGCTTGAAAAGAAATCGGATAGCGATTTTCGGGACATTAAGCGCTCGTATGGTTCAACATCAGGTCAGCCCTTATATTACCGTCATTGGGCCCGGACAGATGGAACATCAATCATCATTGAAGTTACCCCAACGCCCGCCGCTGTTTACACAATCAACACAGAGGCACTTATTAAGCCGAAGAAGCTTATTAATGATGGTGATGAAATCATGCTCGATGAAGATACGCTTTTCCTCGCTGCTATGTTTTTGGCGAAGGATGCTGAAGGCCTCGATTTTCAGACGGCACTATCTATCTATCAAGCGAAACTTGGACTTATCGGTAATAATCAGGGCGAAAGTAATTGGGGAGACATTGAGGTAATCTAATGGCTAGGCGTCGTCCTTTATCTATTATGGATGTATCAGGCGGTGAGGCATCAAGCTTCCCTATCGCTAATATGCCGGAAAAGTATTCTACTTTAATGCAAAATTGTTACGTCGGTGAGAATGTACTTGTGACTAAGGTGCCCGGCTATGTGGCGTTAAACAAGGACGCAGCAGCAGAGTCGTTTCGGAGTACATTCCAATACCTTAAATAAACGGGCTTGGTTCAACAACTGGTGGCTGGTGGCGGGAAAATCTATAAATTGGCTGGATCGACGCTAACACCAATTAAAACAAACCTCGATGTGTCAGCTAAGGTTCATTTTGCTCAGATGAATGACATCGTTATTATTGGGAACGGCGTCAATCCTCCTATGAAGTATGACGGAACTACCGTGAGTACGCTCGGCGGCTCGCCTCCTGAAACCGGGTATAAGCCTCACGTTCATAAAAACCGCGTGTGGTGGCTTGACAAAACCGATAAGATGCTCGCGTATCATTCGGCGCTGAATAACCCGGAAGCCTACACGGTAACAGGATCGGGCTTCATTGATTTTAAATATGTCCTCAAGGTTGGCGACGAGCTCGTGGTCGATATAGTGGCCCGTGTAGCGGAGGCTGCCCCGCGGCATGGGCTTCAGGAGCTCTTCGCCCGGCATGCCGCGCAACAGCTTGTAGCCCTGCCAGGCCGCGGGG
>CAZQUQ010000360.1:0-1700 GCA_964596445.1 uncultured Oscillospiraceae bacterium | reverse complement strand
GCTCACTGGAACTTCGGACCTGATGCTGGAAGCATAAAACCTGTGGAATGGATAGTCGAAAGGCTGCTTAAGTTTTTTGACAGGGATTGCGGGTATGTGTCTGACGCAAAAAATAACCCGCATGAAGCAAATTGCCTTAAGCTTGATTCGTCCAAGGCAAAACAGCTTCTTGGCTTCAGTCCGGTGTTCGATTTGGAGGAGGCGCTGCAGAAGACTGCATACTGGACTACTGCATTGCTGAATAAGAAAAATATGCTGCAGGTGACCATAGAACAGATCGATGAATATGAAAGCAGCTCTGCCAGTATTAATACCTGACCCTTTTATTGCATGACAAAGTTTTTAATCAGTGCCGCTGTGTATTCCAAACCCTGTATGCTCATCTCGGGATAGACCGGCAGTGCGAGTGCAGTTAACGCCGATTCTTCAGCCACGGGGAAATCACCCTGCCGATATCTGAGATAACTGAAGCATTCCTGCAGGTGCATCGGGAGCGGATAATATATTTCTGTTGCAACACCGTTTTCTTTTAGATAAGCCTTCAGTTCATCACGCTTCGAAGTCCGGATGACGTACTGATTATATATATGTCTGTACCCGGGCAATGCGGAAGGTACCAGGAAAGACTCTGCAGCAATGCCGGACAGCAGCCGGTCATATACCTGAGCGTTCCTCTGTCTGGCTTCTGTCCATTTGTCCAGATATTTCAGCTTCACCAGTAAAACGGCGGCCTGGATCTCATCCAGTCTGAAATTTCCGCCGACGAACTTGTGATAGTACTTCGGACTTGATCCGTGGACTCTCAGGATCTTCATCTTCTCATACAAACCGGCATCATTTGTTGCGACCATGCCTCCGTCTCCTACACCTCCCAGGTTCTTGGACGGGAAGAACGAGAAGCACCCTATATCGCCGACACTTCCCGCTCTTCGTGCGGTTTCGCTGAACGGGCATTCCGAACCGATTGCCTGAGCGGCATCCTCGATTATTTTTAAACCATACCTGCGGCATATCGATACAATGCTTTGCATGTCAGCCATATGACCGAAACGGAGGACAGGGATGACAGCCTTTACGCGGGACAGTTCTTTATCGGTCATTTTCTCCAGAAGCATTTCAAGCTTCTGAGGATCGATATTGAATGTGACTGGATCGATATCGGCAAATACAGGCTTAGCGCCAAGTCTTGCTATGCAGCCTGCCGTCGCGAAGAATGTGAAGGGAGTCGTTATGACAAGGTCGTCATGACCTGTGTCTAATGCCATCAGGGCCAGAAGCAGTGCATCGGTCCCCGACGATACACCCAGCGCATATTTACATTGGCTGTAAGAGGCTATTTTTGACTCAAGCTCCGATACTTTGGGCCCGAGGATAAAATGCTGCGATTCCATAACTTCATCAATGGCCTGACTTACTTCATCCTTTATCTGTGCGTACTGGGCTTTCAGATCCAGGAGAGGGATATTCATATTGTGGCCTCCCGATATAGTTTACTTATTGCTTTGTGCCGCGGTTTCCTTCGTAATGCTTACTGTGCTTCCCGGCTTATCTGAGCCGTACTTTGCCGTTTTCCATGATGTATCCTGTGCCGCATTCATGGCAGACAGCGCTGTTTTCACCTTCTTTAAAATTCAGCCTGACACCGCATCTGCACACCCAGCCGGCATGTCTTGCCGGATTGCCGACGACCAGTGCAAAGT
>CAZQUQ010000359.1:0-1704 GCA_964596445.1 uncultured Oscillospiraceae bacterium | reverse complement strand
TAGATGTGTTTTTCAGGCAATAACTGCGTTAAAACCTGACTTATGTCAAGCAAAAGCGCCCTAAGTCGAATTTTTTGTCCATTAAAA
This sequence comes from uncultured Oscillospiraceae bacterium, assembly GCA_964596445.1. Taxonomy (GTDB): domain Bacteria; phylum Bacillota; class Clostridia; order Acetivibrionales; family DTU013; genus DTU013. The sequence continues at coordinate 1,617 of CAZQUQ010000359.1, read as the reverse complement.
TTGGGAAATAGTCAAGCCAGCCGGATTATTTCCCAAAGTTTATCAGGCAAAGCACCTAACGGGTTATCCTACCAATTACAGCGGCAGAGTATACAGTTGACTATGGTGCAGCGGTGCTGTTTGTATACATTTTAATCATCCATAATTTGAGATGCACGGAACACTGTCGCAGCATGAGACACACACATATGACAGCTTCCAAAACTGCTCAATACCGCTATACAGCAATCCGTTTCAGTGTACAAACAGTATATAGTTAAAAACGGTGAATATAATCAGGCCGACAAAGTTATATAAGCTGAACCTTGCCATGAATTTCCCTGCGCCTTGAGGGTTTTCACCAATATACAGTTTGTATGATATAACACTTGCCATAGAAGCGATTATAGTGCCCATACCGCCAACGTTAACACCCAGCAGGAGCTCTCGCCAGTTTTCGGTAAAGCCGGACAAAAGTATGGCGCAGGGAACATTACTGATTATCTGGCTTAGAATAATCGAACCAAAGTATGTGGCTCTGCCGCTGCCGATCAGGCCTTTCATAAAGCTGCTCACCGAAGGTATATTCGATAGATTGCCTATGAAAATGAAAAAGCATATGAATGTCAGCAATAGTCTATAATCCACCTTAAGCAGCAGTTTCCTGTTCAAAAGAGCAACACATGCAACAACGACCGCCGTGGCGATCCCATAATGAACGACGCGGAAGACCGACAGCACGATTACAATAAACACTGCTCCCCATATAACAGCAGTCTTCTTATCACTCAATGAGATATTTTTAAGAGACAGCTCAAGTTTAGTATTTGAAGATCGCCGATTCAAAAATATCAGCCATACAAGCCCGGCTGCCGCAAAAAAGCAAATGACAGAGAAGAACTGTCCCGCGCTAAGATTATAGAACGAGTAGATAAACAAATTCTGAGGGTTCCCCATAGGTGTAAGGCTGCTGCCGATATTAGCTGCCAGAGTCTGAAAAATTATCGTCTGCATCATATCGATACCGGTCTTTTTGCCGATAATAAGCGCCACCGGCACAATTGAAAGAAGCGCCACATCATTGGTGAACACCATAGATGCAAAAAAGCTCATCAGAATCAACACCAGTGATACAGACCTGCTGCCTGAACATCGGTTTATGATGCCGACCGACAGCCTGTCAAGCAGACTTAGCTCTTCAAAAGCCTTTACAGCCAGCATTATATTGAACAGGCACGCAAGCACTCTGAAATCAATATAACTCAGCTTCGGCAATCCAAAAAAGCAACTGATGGCAGCCAACACCATGAATGAAGAAAAACAAAAAACATGTCTTACGCAAAACAAAAAATCAAAATCTGGCATCCAAAACCATTGATGCAGAAAATACAATATCCTGTTTAAGAAAAGAAAAAACTGCTTTGGTTATTTTTATCTTATGAGTCACTACCTCAGTATCCATAACTGTCCCCATAAAAAAGAATTATTTATAGAATAAGTCGTTTTTTGCATCAAATCAATAGCAATTTGGGGACAGTTCTGCCCTATTTCAATCAGAATGAATAAATGGTACAATATGGTAATCAGGCTGGTCAGGTATTATTGCTTCTTCAACGGCAAATTAATATATAGGGACGC
>CAZQUQ010000358.1:0-1714 GCA_964596445.1 uncultured Oscillospiraceae bacterium | reverse complement strand
AGGCTGGGCTGTCTATATGGCAGGTCTCTTGAAAGGGCATGGCCCGATAACTACGGCCGAAGAGGGGATGTCAGTATTCATTAAATCAATTCCTTATAATTTTTATGGCTGGCTTGCCGTTATCGCTTGCGGACTATTTGCATTTCAGATCATACCTAATTTTGGACCGATGAAAAAAGCCGAAGAGCGTGCAAAAAATGAAGGTAAGGTCATCCGTGATGGCGCAACCCCTCTTGCAGGTGCTGAACTGGATGAAATAAAGCCAATTCCCGGCAAACCCACACATATGCTGCTGCATCTGGTCATTCCGGTCGTCATGTTGATAAGCATTGCTGTCGGAACTTTTGTGATATTTGGCGGAGTAAAAATACTTGAAGCGTTCTTTGCGGTAGTAATGTACCAGTCGATAGTTATGGCTCTAGGCGGGTATTTCAAAGGTGTTAAGGACTTTGTTGAGACCGCGACTGCAGGAGTAAAAGCTGTACTTCCCGCAATATTTATTCTTGCTCTTGCCTACTGTATAAATACTATCTCAAAGAGTCTTGGGGCTCAGGTATACGTTATGGAAGTGACAAAAACCTGGATGACACCTGCAATGCTTCCTGCTATAACTTTTGCGGCCGGTGCATGCATATCATTCTTTACAGGTACATCATGGGGAACATATGCGCTGCTGGTACCATTTTCGATCCCGATAGCATTCAATCTTTCGGGAGGAAACGTAGGGCCTATAGTACTTATCACTGTAGGGGCGATAATGGGAGGAGGACTCTTTGGAGACCACTGTTCACCCGTGTCAGATACGACGTGTCTCTCGTCCTTTGGAGCTGCCTCAGATCACATGGATCATGTGGTAACACAGCTTCCCTATGCATTGCTCACTGCCGTGATCTCTTTCGGTCTTTTTGTTGTTCTCGGAATGATGATATAGATCAGGTCATTCTGTCCTGATGAGTGTCAAAAGAGGGGGTTTTATTGACCCCCTCACCTTCTGCAGGAAGGGAGGAGCCTGAAATGGATAATAACTCCGCAAAGATAGCGATCCTTTGCTGGGAGGCAGGGCAAGTCCCCAGAGGCCTGGTACAGCTGGAAACGTTGCCCGGGAACAGCACGAATCCCAAGTCTTATAACTTCCCTGTTCGTTTTAACAGGATCAAAGGAGCCAACATCCATACGGTCCTTGAGGAGCCCAGCAATGAGGTCCTGAAAAGTATGATCGCAGAATCCAAAAAGATGATATCTGAAGGGATCGAAGCTATAACGACCAGCTGCGGTTTCAATGCCATATTCCAGCAAGAACTCGCATCTGCACTTGATGTGCCGGTATTCACGTCGAGCCTTCTGCAGGTGCCCCTGGTCCACAAGATGCTTGGGCCGGAAAAGTCTATAGCTGTTATCACGGCAAAAAAAACTGCCCTTAAGACCGAACATCTGAGATCGGTGGGGATAACGGAAGATATGAAACTCAACATATTGGGAATGGAAGATTCACCGGAATGGAATAAGATCTTTACCTCTCCTGATGATGATGTGGATCTGGATACTATTGCAGATGAGGTGATAGCTACTGCGAGAGAGGGTCTGTCGAAAGATAAAGGCATCGGAGCTTTTGTCCTTGAATGTACGGATCTGCCGCCATTTGCAGATCAGATAAGAAAAGAGCTTCACATTCCGGTATTTGATTTTATTACGATGATGGAATACGTAGCACGTT
>CAZQUQ010000357.1:0-1715 GCA_964596445.1 uncultured Oscillospiraceae bacterium | reverse complement strand
TATTGTTATTCTTCGTGACGTCATGTTGTCTGCTTTTGATATAAAACTTTTACTCCTACATACAGTCAGAGATGCGTACATATCAGACATGCCATAAAAGAAATGGAGGCCGTCAGGCCTCCATTTCCTCGGGATCGATCTCTGCAAGCAGCTTTTTGAGCTCCTCGACCTCGCTTTTGTTCAGAGTTATTCCCTTGCCCATCTTTTCATGGTTCTCGTCCCAGTCTCTGATATCGAGCTTCGGTTTACGGTCGTTCCAGCTTACAAGATTGACTTCCTTCTTCCAGCCCTTCGTTCCCTCCCCGATAACTCCCAGGTGCTTTTTGATTTCGAACTTCAGGTCAGCCATACTACACCTCCATGTCACAAATAGTCAATGTATATATTTAGCCTGCATAAACGATACTGCTCCAGTCCGTTCATTACAGAGCGCAAATATACCAGCTCTTCATTTCTTGCCTTAGTCATTGTACATCATGACCACTGCGTGTCACAGCCGCTCATCTTTGCTGCTCATCCTTATCCGGTATGGATGAAAGCTCAAGCCTTCCATATCTCTTTGCAAACGCCAGGAAGACAGCCTGTTCTTCAGTCACTTCGAATAATATATATCTGGGCATTTCATCCGAACCATCGCCGGCCGGCTTACCCTTTTCATCTATCAGCCCTGCAACTCTGACGGCCTTGATAAGCTTTACACCGCTTTCAGCCGGATGCATGCTGAGTACGCCTGCCGCTTCCGGTACATCCTCATTCCGCTCCCCGTGATTCGGGATGTAAATGATATCTACATGCTGATCCTTTTCCAATTGCCATGCATTTGCCTGATCGAACTCCATCTTTGCGCAAAACAGCCTCTTTGACTTGTCCAATGCCTCTATCCTATCCGGAGCCTCAGCCGTCAGTCTGCTCTTAAGAAGCATTTCACCGCTGCAAATGGATGAAGCCGCATACATGTTTGATGCATCGGAGATATTTCTCACAGCATCCTTATGTACCGCTTCACTTGATATTTCTCTGATCTCCAGCATTTCTTCAGTAATTAGAGCATCTTTCTTTATATCTCTTGCCGCAAAGACTACTTTTTGCTTTGCTTCATACCCGGAAGCATTGGATATGATCGTCATCTCGATCACAACAAGCAGGATGACAATAACCAGCGTTCCTCCTATCCAGCCATATCTTCTCATAAATTGCACCTTGACACCATTATTTTTTTGTATCTAATTGTTCACAGGAATCTCCGAGTCCACATGAACAACGATATCTATATGGTCCTTTCCAAGCATATTAAGAATAATGCCTCTGTACAGCGACGGCCTAACCGGCACGCTGATGCTGCTGTGTATGGAAGGTCTTGTCAGCACCGTCCCGTCAGGGCACACTACAGGAAAACCGTCGGAGTAGACTTCGACCGACAGTATCTCGACTTTTCCCTCCGCTATCGAATGTGGTTCCGGCTGCATACCGGCATCAAGCTTCAGATTGATACTGAGGATCTTTTTATACAGCTCGGTGATATGCGATTGATCAGCATCGATCTCGTCTCTGCCAAGTTCAGAAGCTGCCAGTGCATTATATGCCGAAATATTGGTCACATCGACAGTATCTCTGATGGCTCTGGACTTCTCCATCAATATATATTTCTCGATGACCGACGAGAAAACCGGCAATATTATAAACACAAGCAATGCACCCATCAGTATGATTTCTGT
>CAZQUQ010000356.1:0-1725 GCA_964596445.1 uncultured Oscillospiraceae bacterium | reverse complement strand
AATTTTCAATGATCTTTTTCCAGTTTACCTATTGACATCTTACCGCTGGACTCCTGCCTAAAGCATACATCATATGGCAAAATTTAGTCAAGTGAGGCTATATATATCCATTGACGTATCATGTATTGATCAGCACGATCTTCTGTTGTTCATCGCACATAATACACCTCTTTTTGCCGTCAGCAACAGTGTTGAGCATCACCTTGCCTTCCCAGAGATCCACAAAATACTTCAGTGTCTCATTAGTATACTGAAAGTCAAGCTCTCTTCCGTCATAAATATGTTCAAGCACCAGTGTGTTTTCCTTCTGATTCCAGTCTGTTATCACGACCACAGGAATATTTCCCATCCCGGATGAGGATGCTATCGTGTCTCTGATCTTCATCCATCCTTCATCGTCCGCAACTTCCGTAACCACATATTCATTGCCCTGCTTTTCATATTCATACAGCTTCAGTTCTGCGCATAGCTCCTTTGTCAGATATCTTCTGATAAAAGAATCATCTCTCTCAACTTCCCTTACCTCGAATATTTTATTCGGGTCACTTTCATTTTTTTCGTATATATCCATAAATATTCGAAAGCCCAGAAAATATGGGTTTATCCTTCCTTCATACGGCCTTATCACCTGATTGTGCCGTCTCAGAAATTCAAAATGCATTTTCTGAGGCAGCTCGAGTCTATTGAGTATGTAGTAATGCCAATAACTGGCCCAGCCTTCATTCATTATTTTTGTCTCGATCTGAGGTATAAAGTAGAATGTTTCTTCCCTGACGATATTTAGCAGATCCTTTTCCCATTCTTCAAGCCTGCCATAAACACTTATGAAGTACAGCAGATCCTCTTCCGGCTCCAATGGGATCCTTTTAGGGTCCTGCTGTTCAGTATAGGCGGGCTTTGGCTCCAAAAGCGGAAAATCGCTCACGTGCCCTTTGCTTTTTTGCTGAAGCCGGCTTCTTAGCTGATCCTGTTCCAGTCTTTTTGCTCCGATCGTCCTTGCGCACTGATAACGAAGCGCATGAGCCGCATTCAGAACTCTCTCCGTTCTTACATAACCGATGCTGGGATCGCTGATATATCCCCTGACCCGCTCCGCATGGTTTTTGAACATCTCTACCGTGTACCCCGCCCGGGTACCTGTCCTGAAAAGCCTGTTATTCTTGAAAAAATCATTATGGCCGTACACGTGCGCCATAGTCATGATCTGTAAAAGCAGCGAATTGTCCTTCATCAGATAAGCTATGCACGGATCGGAGTTGATCACCATCTCATACGGCAAACCCGATAAATTATACTTGTTTAAAGTGCGTATACGTTCATAGGCCTTGCCATAGCTCCAGTGCGGATAATGGGATGGCAGCCCTGCATAAGCCTCATATGAGGTCATCTCTTCATAGCTGACGAGTTCGAACTCCTGATCATAGCATTTTAGTCCGATATCCGACACTATTTCTTCTACTCTGGAGTTCCAGGCTTCCAGCTCCTTTATACTATAATCCGCCATATATCGACCAGCTACTCCCTCTCTCCATCCTTTTCCAGCAGCCTTTTGAGCCCTGTTATGATGTCATCCCTTTTTGACATCGTTACAATAACAAAATTTTTAGAGTGTATGTTTTTGATGAACTCAGATTTTACCGTACTTCCTGCAAAATAATACCCCGGCACTATTTCGCCGTACCCGAACAGGTTGCATTTTTCACACAGTCTGACGGCCAGTTCGAC
>CAZQUQ010000355.1:0-1726 GCA_964596445.1 uncultured Oscillospiraceae bacterium | reverse complement strand
GCAATAAACGACGATGAGCTTACGCATATTTTCGATACGGACGGTTTTTGTATGTAGTATTCGGCTTGCCGTAGAAGGGATATGCTTTTGAAAGATTGGGGGATGACAAGATGACTGAGCAAGAGAAGCGATTCTTTGCTGCACTCACTGCTGACCGTGCCGAAAACGCTGACACCCTTGAAAAGCCCTCGATGAGAGGTATAAAGAATAGTGTCGTTGAGAAGTATTCTGACCAAGCTCACTTCATATATGAGCTTCTCCAAAACGCCGACGATGCTGGAGCTACGAGCGCACGGTTTGTCCTTGAACCGAACAGGCTGATTTTCGCGCACAATGGCACCCGGCATTTTTCCGTAACAGACCCTTCGCGAGAGGATGAGGATTCTGCTGCTGGAAAGCTTGGCGATATTAACTCTATAACATCAATAGCTAATTCCAACAAGACTGAGGCTTCCATCGGCAAATTTGGTGTCGGATTTAAGGCCGTTTTTCAATACACATCAACGCCTCATATTTATGATCCTAACGTCCATTTCCGTATTGACCGCTTCATTGTTCCCACTCTCATTAATGAGGACTTCAAGGGGCGCAGAGCAGATGAAACGCTGTTTGTTTATCCTTTTGACCATGCCGAACGCGGTCAAAAAGAGGCATACAGCGATATAGCGGAGAAACTGAGATCACTCTCTTACCCACTTCTCTTTTTGAGCAGTTTGCGGGATATTGATTTTGAATTTGAAGATGTTATCGGCCTATATGGAAAAAGCATACCGGAGACAAGGCGTGTTGGCGATTCCACAGCGGAATTTATAACGCTTACGCAAAACAGCGGCGAAGACATAGTCGATCAGCATTTGTGGCTATTCACGCGCGAGGATGAAGCCGGAAGAAAGTATTCCGTCGGCTTTTTTCTTGACAGAGATAAAAAACTACTTCCCAAGAAAGAACCTGCATTTTGCTTCTTCCCGACAAAAGAAAACACCGGCCTTAATTTTCTGATACATGCGCCGTTTCTGCTAACGGACAGCCGCGAAGGAATACGGGCAGGCGTTGCTCACAACAATCATATGGTCGCGCTGTTGGCAAAGCTGGCATCCGACAGCTTGCTGCATCTACGCGACATAGGCACGGAAAAGTCAGCAAGGCTTATTGACGACTCTATTCTGTCCATAATCCCCACTGATGAAGAAGGCTTTACCAATATCAATGATAGGCGGCAAATCTCCTTTATGCCGTTCTATACCGAGATCAAGAATGTCTTCACAACAGAAGCAATACTGCCGACTCGGGATGGGTATTGCGTAAAAGATAATGCTTGTTGGGCGGCAGTTCAGCAATTGGCGGAATTGTTTACCGATGAGCAGCTTGCTGATATCTGCGAACTTCCTGAAGCGCATTGGGTGTTTGTTTCCATGGGGCGTGATGAGATTCAACGTGGAAATAAAGCGCTGGCTTCATATATCGATGAAATAACCAATACATGGTTAGACGAAAACGTAATTATCAGCGGTCGTACCGTTTGGGATTCCTCTTATCGCAAACGGACAAAGTCCATCAAGGGAATTAGTGCGGGCTTTATTGAAAAGCAGCCCATAACATGGCTTCACGTGTTCTACAAATGGCTTTCTGAGACGACCAAGAGGACTGACAGCATCAAGGAAATGCCGGTATGTCTTGACCAAGACCGAAAGGCTGTAGCAGCATTTGATTCATCAGTGGATCTGAT
>CAZQUQ010000354.1:0-1726 GCA_964596445.1 uncultured Oscillospiraceae bacterium | reverse complement strand
ATATTGCTGGATGAAATAGAAAAAGCGCATCCTGATGTGTTCAATATGCTGCTGCAGATACTTGAGGACGGGCGCCTGACAGACAGCCACGGCCGTGTCGTGAACTTCGAAAACACCATCATCATAATGACATCAAACGCCGGAACGACGCTCAAGGCCAATGGCATCGGATTCAACAGCGACAGCTACAAGACGCTTGCCGGCAGAGTCATGGATGTGATGAAGGAGACCTTCAGGCCGGAATTTCTCAACAGGCTTGACGAGATCATCGTGTTCACCGAACTTGGCAGGGATGAACTGAAACAGATCACAAACCTCATGTTTGAGGAAGTGCGCGCAGAAGCAGCGCAAAAAGGAATTAGTGTAAGCTTTTCCGAAAAAGCTTGCGATTTCATCGTTGATAAAGGATATGATCCGAAATACGGCGCAAGGCCGTTGAGAAGGACCATACAGAAATATATAGAGGATGAGATGACGGAGCAGTTCTTCCTCGGAAAGATCAAACACGACGACAACATCACGGTGGATGAGGAGAATGGCGCAATTGTGTTCCGTGTGTAGGGGCGGGAGCATCAATAATGATGAAAAAATCGCAAGTGTTCCGGATGTTATTGATCCTGATATCAATAACGATCGTTTCGGGTGCCTGTGTCCAGCAGGCACCTCATGGCGTTTCAGCGCCTGAAAGCGACACACCGGCTGTGGGCGGCGGTGAAACATACACGACGCTAAGGTTCATCTGCAGCTGGGGCGGAGTGGACAGCAAGGCTGAAACGCTGAAATATGTTCTGAGCCAGTTTGAGAATGCCAATCCTGATATCAGGGTCACTAATGAATCACTGTTCGGCGAAGATTTTCTGCCGAAGATAAAGACTGATTTTGCATCAGGAAACGACCCGGATGTATTCGGCTTATGGCCCGGTTCCGACATAAGCATGCTGGTGAATGCCGGCAAGGTGGCGGATCTGACCGGCATGCTCGAGAACACGCCTGAATGGAAAAATAATTTCAACCCCGATATGTGGAGTTATACGACATATAATTCAAAGATATATGGTTTGCCCGTCGAGATAATATTCGAGTGCATGTTCATCAACAAAGACATTTTCAACATGTTCGATGTGAAGATCCCTGAAAACTTCGATGAGCTGAAAGATGCAGTCGTCAAGTTCAGAAAAAATAAAATAATACCTATAGCATTCAATACGGAGGCAGAGGGAACATATCTGTACCAGAACCTAATACCTGTCGTAGGCGGCAAGGAAGACACCGAACAGCCGTTTTCCGACGGCAAGATAAAGCAAAGCCACATAACGGCAATGAACCTGATAAAGGAGCTGTATGATCTTGGCGCTTTTCCTGAGGACTGCTTCACGATATCCAACAATGAAAGGAACGTCCTTTTTAAAGAAAAAAGAGCAGCCATGATCGTTCAGGGCTCATGGTATATCGGTGATTTCGATGAGGCAGATACTACAGTTGATATAATCCCATTCCCATATGTGAAGGGCTTCGAGGCTCACAGGGATACGATGGTCTATGGCCTCGGCGGAGGAACCTTCCACATGAGCTCCGCTTCATGGAACGACGGAAGCAAGCGAATTGCTTCCTTAAAGCTGCTCCGATATCTGACTTCTCAGGAAACCGCCGCCGTCTTTGCACAAACAACAGGAATGATAAGCAATGTCAGCCTTAAGGACTACAAGATAGATTACAGAAGCTACAA
>CAZQUQ010000353.1:0-1728 GCA_964596445.1 uncultured Oscillospiraceae bacterium | reverse complement strand
TCCACAAATTCGCGAAGCGTCGATCCCGCGTTGAATAGACAGTATGCGCATATGATAAGTATCAGGAGTTTACCGATGATTTTCCCGGCGACAGCTTCAAAAATCTCAGACAGATCTTTTTTGGGAAATCTTTTCAAAAGCAGATAAACCAGCATAAATACTGCCAGTGTGACTGCGCAGGAGATCAGAGTCGCATACCATGCGGCAGTGCCTGTCTGGCTTATTATGAGGCCGACGCTGGTAAAGAATATCTTGTTTATCGTGATGACCGATATGAATGAAATCGCTTCGAACAGACCGACTTTTCCTTCACTGTTCATTTACTGCCGTCCTTACCGTCCTTTCTGCCGAAATCAGGCTTTGACAGAATCCATTTTCTCGATATCCGCGGCTGCCGTCTTTTGTCAAGCGCATCCGTATATGCGGGCCGAAACTCCTGCATCCATATGGGCCATCTGATCAGAAGGTCCCGGTTTTTATCGGTTTTTGGAGCAAGCTGGCTGAGATACGGCACGCCGAATGAGTTCTGACTGACGGCAAAGGCCAGCGATACCACCATTGCAAGTGATATTCCGAAAAAACCGAGAAATGCTCCGGAAAAAATGTAGATCAGCCTCATTATCCTTGCGGTAAACGCCAGATTGAAGTCAGGTATAGCAAAGTTTCCAAGTCCTGTGAAAGCAACGATTATGATCAGCACCGGGCTTACAAGGTTGGCCTGTACAGCAGCCTGTCCGAGTATGAGAGCTCCGATTATGCCTATTGTATTTCCTATGATGCCTGGTATGCGGATGCCTGCTTCACGTATCAGTTCAAAAGACATCTCCATCAGGATCACCTCTGCGATGGTCGGAAAAGGGACATTTTCCTTCGCCTGGGCTATGGCAATGAGCAGATCGGTAGGTATCATCTCCCTGTGGAACGTAGTCAGTGCAACATAGAGTCCAGGCAGCAGCGATGCTACTATGAAGGCGAACAGGCGGATGAACCTCAGGAAAGTCCCGAACTGCCATCTTAATGACGTATCTTCGGGAGTATGCAGAAAATCAAAGACCGTAACAGGAACGATAAGCGCAAATGGGGATCCTTCAGCCAGAATGGCCGCTTTGCCTTCGACAAGATGAGATACCGTCCGGTCGGGTCTTTCGGTGGAAATGATGGTAGGGTAGATGGATAGAGGGTTATCTTCAATAAACTGCTCCAGGATCCCGTCGCCTATTATCAGATCCGTCGAAAGTCCTTTCAGTCTTCGCTTTACCTCGGCAATCATGGATGGAGATGCCAGATCCTTCAGGTACAATACCGCGACCAGATCGTTGTTTCTTTTTCCAAGCTTGATGAATTCAGTGGTGAGCTTCCGGTTTTTCAGGATCCTGCGGACCAATGTGACATTTGTTCGGAGATTTTCATTGTACGCTTCCTGGGAGCCCTTGACCACGCCTTCCACCTGGGGCTTGTCGACATTGCGCTTTTCGAAGCCCTTGGTCTCGCATAAAATATAATTGGGATAGCCGTCGATACATATGGCTGTGTTTCCCGTAAGCACATCATTTATTGCTTTTTCATGCGTGTCGGCCTTTTCGATCTGATGGGTCTCTATAATGCTGTCATATACATAGTCAAACAGGTTTTTGCCGCCCAGATCGCCATATTTGCTTTTGTCGAGAAGAGGCTTCAGGATCGAGAGATTAATGGTTGTCCGGTCTGCCATACCGTCCAGATAAAATA
>CAZQUQ010000352.1:0-1732 GCA_964596445.1 uncultured Oscillospiraceae bacterium | reverse complement strand
AAACATTGCATAGGTTCCGACCTGATCCAGCTTAAAGTCGATCTCATCATCAAGTACCTTTTTTACGGCGGCAGATGTTTTCAGCAAGGAATTGTCCGCATGCTTTGCATATATCCGCAATGAACCTCCGTGTGTGGTTAGTTCTTCGACATCATAGATGCACAGATCATGAGCCTTGAAAATTTTATCGGCTGCCAATAAAGAAATATACGAAAAATGTTCATGATATATGGTATCAAACTGATTTCCCTCGATCAGCCTCAGCAAATGCGGAAACTCCATTATAATGGTCCCGCCCGGCTTCAGGATCATCTTCATGCCTTCGATAAAATCATTAATATCGGGAACATGCGCCAGTACATTATTTCCTATGATCAAGTCCGCTTCCTGTTTTTCCGTGATCAATCGATGAGCCAGCCTCGTCCCGAAAAAATCCACGATAGTTGATATGCCCTTTTCTATTGCACAGGCTGCAACATTTGCAGACGGTTCGATCCCAAGAACATTAAAGTTCAGTTCCCTGAAGTATTGCAGCAGATAACCGTCATTACTTGCAACCTCAATGATTTTGGAATCACTGTTGAGATTAAACCTCCGTACGGCATTGAATGCAAGCTCCTGTGCATGTTTGAGCCAACTTTCCGAGTATGAGCTGAAATATGCATAGTCACCGAATATGTCCTGAGGCATCTGCACATAGTTTAACTGAACAAGAAAACATTTTTCACAAACAAGAGCATGCAGCGGATAAAACACTTCGCCCTTGTTCAGGTCTTCCTCCTTAACATATGAGTTTGATAAGGGTGACATACCAAGGTCCACAAATGTTGTTGCCAACTGATTACCGCAAAAACGACATGTATTAGAATACATACTGATTTCCTTTCCAGTCTGTTTTACCAGACTTTCCATGGTGCATTGCCGCTTTCCCATAACTCCTCAAGCTTGTTCTTGTCTCTTAGCGTATCCATCGGATGCCAAAAACCGGAGTGCTTGAATGCTGATAATTGATTGCTTGCAGCCAACTGTTCAAGTGGTTCTTTCTCCCATACAGTATCATCGCCTTCTATTAGATCGAACACCTCTTTTTCCAACACAAAAAACCCGCCGTTTATCCAGCTGCCATCTCCTTTGGGCTTTTCGACAAAGCTTGTTATCAGGTTTTTTGACAGATCAAGCGCGCCAAACCTCCCAGGTGGCTGAACTGCCGTTAATGTCGCTTTTGTCTTTTGCTTCATGTGGAATGAAATGAGTTTGTGTATGTCTACATTGCTGACTCCATCACCATAAGTAAAGCAGAATGTTCCATCACCGACATAATCTCTGACTCTTTTCAGTCTGCCCCCGGTCATGGTCTTGTCGCCCGTATCGACCAATGTCACGGTCCACGGTTCACAGTGGTTATTGTGAACTTTCATTTCGTTGCTTTTCATATCAAAAGTAATATCCGACTGGTGGAGAAAATAGTTGGCGAAATATTCTTTTATCATATATCCTTTATAACCAAGGCAGATAATAAAGTCATTTATGCCATAATACGAGTAGAGCTTCATAATGTGCCATAATATAGGCTTGCCGCCTATATCGACCATCGGTTTTGGCTTCACCACCGTCTCTTCGCTGATCCTTGTGCCCAAACCACCTGCAAGTATGACAGCTTTCATCAGATCGTCACCCCTCTTCCGGCACTATTTCGCCAAACCTGTCCTGAGCTGCATTTCGCAAAGTATTT
>CAZQUQ010000351.1:0-1742 GCA_964596445.1 uncultured Oscillospiraceae bacterium | reverse complement strand
AGGCGGCATCAAGATCAAGCGCGCTGGAAAGCTCCCATAAAACCCCTTCACAAATATCCTTGTCAGCCAGCGAACTGGAAACGATATCGGCTATTTCTGATAGCAATAAAAGATATTTTTCCCTCTGCTGTCCAACAGGCTGTGTGTCCATTGCCCCTTCATTATAAACTATACGATGCTGTTGTCAATGACTATCAAGCTTACAGGTTGCAACCTCAAAGCTCACTTCTACGAATTGCGTCATAATAATTGTTACCGAAAGTAGTATTGTTGCCTCAAAATTAATGTTACCCAACGGAGGAGCACATGACACGAGGCAGCATACTAGAGTACTTGCAAGCTGTGAGAGGGAGATATTTGAAAGCCATAAAAGCTGATAAGAAGAAAGTCCTGGACGAATTTGTCAGGGTAACCGGTTACCACAGGAAGTCAGCCATCAGGGCATTGAACCGGCCGTTTCCAACAAAGGGCATCAAAAAGCGCGGGCGTCCGAAAAAATACAACTCTGCAGTTGCCAGCGAATTGAAATATCTATGGGAAATAACCGATCACCTGTGCAGTAAACGTTTGCATCCGTTCCTGCCCGAGCTTTTGAATATATTAAAGAGAAATGGCGGCCATATCATCAGCCAGGAGGTAGAAGCTGATTTGAGGGCGCTTAGTCCAGCGACCATGGATAGGCTGTTACGGACCTGTCACCAGAATGAGGGAAGAAGCAGATTTTCTACGACCAGGCCAGGAACGCTGCTCAAGAATTCTATCCCGATCAGGACTTTTGCAGATTGGTTGGAGGATTCCCCCGGCTTTTTTGAAACTGATACTGTGGCACATTGTGGGGATAGTGTAGAGGGCTTTTATCTGTGTACACTATCATTAGTAGATGTGGCGACAGGCTGGGTAGAATGTATGGCCACATGGGGCAAGGGGCAGTCACGTATACAAGCAGGAATCCATCGTATCCGGCAGCGGTTGCCCTTTCCCATGCTGGGATTGGATTCAGATAACGGTAGTGAGTTCATTAATCAACACCTTCTCGGCTACTGCCGTCAGGAGCATATCACTTTCACTCGTTCCCGTTCATACAAAAAGAACGATAGTTGCCATGTTGAGCAGAAGAATTGGAACGTGATCAGACGGGTAGTGGGCTATGGCCGTTATAGTTCCCATGCGGCATTGGAAATGCTAAACCAAGTGTATACTGATCTTCGGCTATATATGAACTTTTTCCAGCCCGTGATGAAGATAGTATCCAAAGCAAGACACGGTGCCCGCGTACATAAAACATACGATATCGCACAGACGCCTTATCAACGACTGCTCAAACATGACATTCTGTCTGAGGGCAAACGCACAGAGTTAATGGATCAGTATTATTCGCTTAATCCGGCTATTCTTCTTGATCGAATTAAGCGCAACCTTGAAAAACTCTGGCAGCTGGAAGAATATTTCAGCCATAGTAAACGGCATAAAATCCACAGGATTTAGGTAACCTTATTTATGATGCAATGATCACTGGTTGGGTAACAGTTTATTTTGACGCAACACGTTCTGGCTTATTTATGGCTGAAGCAGAGCAGATTTGGCAGAGATTGTTGACATAGCTTCAATGCACGGATAAACTTAGGAAAATTTAAACTGAGTGAGGCTTGAATATGTGTGCCGCTGAATTAACCGTCAACGATCTGCGCAACATCGAAAACAGGATCAAGGACAAATCCGCCGAAATAGGTATCGTGGGACTG
>CAZQUQ010000350.1:0-1746 GCA_964596445.1 uncultured Oscillospiraceae bacterium | reverse complement strand
ACATCGAAGGGCACCGGAGTTCAGATAGTCAATAATTTCAATATTGCTCCCGGGACGTTGCCTGATATTATAAGTGCGGCTGCATCGGCGTGCGCAGAAAAGGCATCGGGTTTGTATGCTGCTGCCGACCGTTCCGTTTTGTCTTCTTCCAACCGCCTATCCAAAGGCGATCAATCATTCCGTCAAAACAGCAGAGGATTCACAGCGCTTAGAAAAAGTTTGCTTGAGAGCAAATTCTATGACTATACGACGCAAACAGGTACCTCGGTCACATGCGACGAACTGCCGCAATGCGGCTTATGTATGCAAAATGTGCCAGTCGGGACTTGCAGTGCTGAACCCTGCCGAACATCAGGCCTATCCCCTCCGTATCATAACCGCTGATCCATCGTTGATGACAACAGACCGCTCATCTGGAATATGTCCACTTGAGGAAAGATATGGAGGTTTATATGTTTAAAAGTATTGTTGAAAAGATTATAGGGACATACAGCGAAAGAGAATTAAAGAGGATAATACCCATAGTGGACCGCATAGAGGCAATGGAGCCAGAAATGCAGGCTTTATCCGATGCGGAACTGAGAAGTAAAACAGACGAATTCAAAAAAAGGCTTGCACAGGGGGAGACGCTGGATGATATACTTCCGGAAGCGTTTGCTGTAGTAAGAGAAGCATCGGTGAGAGTGCTCGGCTAGAGACTTTACCGTGTCCCGCTCATAGGCAGTGGCGTGCTCCATCAGGGCAGGATAGCAGAGATGAAGACAGGAGAGGGAAAAACTTATACGGCAGCGCCTCCGCTCTATCTGAATGCCCTTACAGGCAAAGGCGTCCATCTTGTCACGGTAAACGACTACCTTGCGAAGTATCACAGCGAATTGATGGGCAAGGTGTACAAGTTCCTTGGCCTCAGTGTCGGCCTTATCGTACACGGCCTTGACAATGCCCAGAGGAGAAAAGCATACAACTGCGATATCACCTATGGGACAAACAATGAATTCGGCTTCGACTACCTCCGTGACAACATGGTCATATATAAAGACGACATGGTGCAAAGAGAGCTGCACTACGCCATCGTCGACGAAGTGGACAGCATACTCATAGACGAGGCAAGGACGCCGCTCATCATATCGGGAGCGGGCGACAAATCCACCGACCTTTACAAGAAGGCGAACACCTTTGCGTCAAGACTCAAGGTAAAGGTTTTTACCGAAACCGATGACAAGCAGCAGGACGATGAGATCGACGCCGATTACATCGTGGATGAGAAGGCGCACACAGCAGCGCTGACAGCCCGGGGAGTCACAAAGGCGGAGCAGTTCTTTGGCATAGAAAACCTTGCCGATCCCGAGAATATGACGCTGTCCCACCATATAAACCAGGCGATCAAAGCCCACGGATTGATGAAACGCGACAGGGAATATGTCGTAAAGGACGGAGAGGTCATTATTGTCGATGAGTTCACCGGCCGTCTGATGTTCGGCAGAAGGTACAGCGATGGATTGCATCAGGCCATAGAAGCAAAGGAAAATGTCAAGGTCGAGAGGGAGAGCAAGACTCTGGCGACCATCACATTCCAGAATTATTTCAGGATGTATGGAAAGCTTGCGGGCATGACCGGTACCGCTCTGACTGAGGAACAGGAGTTCCAGACCATTTACAAGCTGGATGTATTAGAGATACCGACGAACAAGCCTATGATCAGAGTCGATTATCCGGAATGTGTATATAAAAATGTGGGAGGCAAGT
>CAZQUQ010000349.1:0-1776 GCA_964596445.1 uncultured Oscillospiraceae bacterium | reverse complement strand
ATCCAGATGTGCTCAAGATACTACAGCAACCGCTATCTTGAGTATTTGCCGGCTAATTCTTCCTGCTCTTTTCTGACGAAATTCCTGATGTGGTTGAAGACAAGAGGACCGTTGTGCTTGATTTTCAGGCCGTACTCGTAATATCCGTCAAGCTCGGCCTTTCTGACTATTTCACCGGTAAGTGACAGGATGTCCCTGGTAAGGAATATGTCCAGAAGCAGCTTCAGTCCCTTGAAATGCGATTCCATGGAGTATATCATGACCCCGTACTCGCTCAGATCCTTTACCAGCGCAAAGCACTTTTTATTTCCCGGGGCTTCTGCTACTCTGTAATCTGCATACAACGAAACGGGAAATCGTTCATAAGAGCGCAGCTTGCTGCCTTCATCAGGAACGTCTTCCTCATATATCAGCAGGTCCCGTTCTCTGTTATGTGTCAGAATCGTTCCGCCTTTTATATTGACTTTTGAATCAGTTTCATATGCCGCGACGATCGGATCCCTTTCACTGAATACGGCGTTCACACACTCCCTGGGAAGCTTGACCGAGACCAGGTTCCCTTTGATGTCGCATACGACGCTTTTGAATGTGTTTATCATGGAATAGTGTCTCAAGGTTATGATAGAACCCTCAGTCATTTCCATGCAGCACCTCCGATAAATAGCCATATATAAGTAATTATACAATAAAAGAACAGCTATTTAAAGCTACATGTCGGTTTATGCAATAATTTGTAATTTTTATGTCATAATCTATAAAATCCGTCCGCCAGATATACGGCTTTATTCTGTCACCTACTTGATGCCGTATTAATATAATGTTATTGACAGCAGAGTTATGAACCGTAATGCAGATTATGTCCATGTGTAACACATTTTACAAAAGCCGAATAAATTGAATTAGTGATAAAAATTTATGTCAACTCAATGGTCGAAAGGAGGCCTCCATAATGTCAGAAAGAGGATGCGGAAAGTTTTTCAATGATGATTGCGCGATTTTGTTCTTTATTATTCTTTTCCTGCTGCTGTTCTTCGATAATAGAGACTTCTGTTAAACAGCGGCGTACAAAGAGAGAACCGTCTGCAATACATGAAAACATTGTAAGAACCACCCTCCAAGGGTGGTTTTACTTTGCGGCGGCTTATGCGGAACAGACGGAAAACCAACCTGCCAGTAACACATAACCGGCAGTCTGAATATGATATAAAAGACAGCAGTGTCCAAGATGCCATATAGAAGGAGGTATTTTAATGTCAAAAGGATTTGCGGGAGACATATTCAATGATTGCGCTCTGTTGTTCTTTATCATCCTGTTTCTCCTGTTATTCACGGGCAACAGGAGGTTTTTCTTCAGAGAAGATGCAAGCATCGTAGAATAACAAGCTTTGATATATGAAAGGAGTGTACGGTATGGCAGAAAATGAAAGAGGCGGGCTCTTCGGCTGCGGGTTTGGCACGAACTGGATCTGGATCATAATAATAATCCTGGTCATAATCCTGCTGTTCCCTGCTATTTTTGGAAGAGAAAACGAAGACGGATACTACAAGGAATAACATATCATTTCCTCAGGCCGTCGGACATCATACGGCGGCACTGTACTTATGCCATTGGGGACAGATCGGCTGCCCGGATACCGGACAAAAACTCTGTCCTCTTTGTTTTGCATGACTTGATTATATCTGTAGCTCATGTCGAAATATTAAGGTCTGATCAGTATAATGGAGTATTATGTTTTTAACGAGGTAACTCAATAATTTACGCAATTAACCCTACAA
>CAZQUQ010000348.1:0-1785 GCA_964596445.1 uncultured Oscillospiraceae bacterium | reverse complement strand
TTACTGTTATTCGGTATAAAATCCGTGCCATCCAGGCTTCTGATGCCATCCAGGCTTCTGATGTAATCCAGACTGCCTGCCGTTATTTCGCGGCCCAGCGCATCAGCTTTCACTCCTTTTCCCGCAGTTTCGCTGCTGCTTTTTATCAGCGAGGCATCGATACCTTCACCGAATGCAGCAACAATGGATCTGGCTATCGGGTGGGTCGAATTATACTCGGCGTATGCTGCCAGCTTAAGAAGTTCATGTTCTGTGCAGCCGGAAGGCCGCAGTTCGGTGTCACTGAATATAGCTTTCGTTAGGGTGCCTGTCTTGTCAAACACTACGGTATCGGCCTTGTTCAACGCATCCAGATAGTTGCTGCCCTTTATAAGTATACCATTGGCAGATGCTTTTCCAATGCCGGCAAAGAAGGTAAGTGGAATAGAAACCACCAGTGCACAGGGACACGAGATTACCAGGAATGTCATTGCTCTGTACAGCCATGTCATAAAATCCATGCTGCCTGTGACGACAGGCGGAAGGATAGCTATCAATAATGCCGCAGCAGTAACGGCAGGTGTGTAGAAGGAGGCAAATCTGCTGATAAAGCTCTCAAGGGGAGCTTTCGCGGAAGCTGCATTTTCGACGAGTTCCAGTATGCGGGATACAGCAGACTGTTTCAAAGTACTGACAGCCCTGATCGTCAGCAGGCCGCTTATGTTGATGCAGCCGCCTAATACCATATCCCCGGCCTCTGCCGGCTTTGGTAATGATTCGCCGGTAAGGGAAGAGGTATCTATAACAGAAGAGCCTTCTGTGACGACTCCATCAACCGGGATCTTTTCACCGGGTCGGACTGTAAGTATATCGCCTTCCTTAACAGACTCAGGCCTTATCTGCATAATGCCGTCATCTGTTTTCAGATTGGCATGCTCTGGTTTGAGCTCTATCAGACCTGCTATTGACCTTCTGGAATTGTTCACTGCCATGTCCTCGAAGATCATACCGACTTTATAAAACAACATAACGGCTGCGGCTTCACTGTATTGCGCCGTTATAAAGGCACCGATTGTAGCTATGGTCATAAGCAGGTTTTCATCGAATATCCTGCCTTTCACGATGTTTGATGCCGATTTTGCTATCACCTTATGTCCTGTCGTCAGCCAGGACAAGAGCATAAATATGGGAAGGACAACAGCATTGCGTCCTGAAGCCAAACCAGCAGTAAACAGGGCAGTGCCCGCAGCCAGTATTACTATGTCTTTTTTCAGCTGCGGAGTTAATCGAGACGTCTTTTTATCGTCTGACTGGATATCACTGTCGATAATCTCAACTCCTGGCTCTATATCAATGACAGCATTTCGTAATAAGATCTCCATCTCATCTGTCGAAGCATTTTCGCTCAACTCAATATTCAGTTTTTGAGCGGAAAATATCAAATCTGCCGATTTAATGCCTTCCAGTCTTCTGATGCTGTTTTCGATCTTAAGTGCACAGTCTGCGCATGTCAGTCCATTAAGTCTGTATGTTTTCTTTACCACTGTCAGGTCACCTCCGGATGTATCGTTCAAATATTGCACATATGAACAACTATTCATATATATAATATTACCATAAGTAAAAAATGTCAACAAGAAAATGAGCGAAATCATATTACGGTTAATAATTTCAGTTTGTGCAAAAAGGTATGTTTTTGAATCATTTAATTAACATTGATAAGAATATTGTCAAAGTTTTCGCTTTGGGCCAACACACTGCTTTTTTATTGTCAAAATTTTCGCTTTGGGCCAACACACTGCTTTC
>CAZQUQ010000347.1:0-1805 GCA_964596445.1 uncultured Oscillospiraceae bacterium | reverse complement strand
TGCAGTCGAGAAATACGCCGAGCATGGCGTCAGCGTATCTGAAGCCCTTAAAAGGCTGGATAGTATTTCATTATCAATACACTGCTGGCAGGGAGATGACGTCAGGGGATTTGAAATGCCCGTCTCCGAGCCGGGAGGCGGGCTTGCCGTAACGGGAAACTACCCAGGAAGGGCTGGAAATGTTGAGGAACTACAGGCGGATTTAAAAATTGCACTTTCGCTTATCCCGGGTAAACACAGACTCAACCTGCATGCAATCTACGGTGATTTCTCAAAATACACAGGAGACAGGGATACACTGGTTTACTCACAGTATATTCATTGGGTGGACTGGGCAAAAGAGCACGGACAGGGGCTTGCTTTCAACGCCACATGCTTCGGACATGTAATGTCATCGGTCGGTTGGACATTGTGTTCGCTGGAGGATGATAAGAGGAACTTCTGGGTGGACCATGTAAAAAGATGCCGTGAGATAGGTGAGCATTTCGGAAAAACCTTAGGCAGACCATGCATGCACAATCTGTGGATACCTGACGGCTGCAAGGATAGTACTGCACTTCGTTTTGAAAGAAGGGAGAAGCTCAAAGAGTCATTATCGGAAATATATTCAGTTCGTCATGACAGGACATGCCTCATGGACAGCGTCGAGAGCAAACTCTTCGGCATTGGATCAGAGGCCTTTGTCGCAGGTTCACATGAATTCTACATGCAATGGGTATCCGATCATAATTTAAGAAACAATGACGATGTACTCCTGTGCCTGGATATGGGACAATTCCATCCGACCGAATCAGTTGCGGACAAGATATCCTCCATTCTTATGTTTCAGCAGCGGCTGCTTCTGCACATAAGCCGCGGTCTGAGATGGGATTCCGATCATGTTGCCGTCTTTGATGACGGAGTGAAGGAACTGATGCTTGAAACAGCAAGGGCGGGGGCACTTGAAAGGACATACCTGGCGCTTGATTATTTCGATGCATCCATAAACAGGATAGGTGCATGGGTGGCTGGCGCGCGTGCTACCCTAATGGCCGTCCTGTTTGCTCTGCTCGAACCGCTCGATAAAATAAGGGAATATGAACTGGAAGGAAACGGTCTGGGAAGACTTGCACTTATGGAAGCTTGCAAGACCTTGCCTTTGGGGCGCGTATGGGATTACTGGTGTACCATTAACGATGTTCCTGCCGGGTTAAAATGGCTTGATAAGACAGGCGAGTACGAGAAGAATTTTCTATCAAAGAGGTAAGCTGGTCTAATCCAGGTGGAAGATTTCTTCAAGTTCGAGCATGCCCTTATCAGGTTGCAAACCATCAAGATTCTCAAAATACGGTGCCATAAACGCCTGCCATCTTGAGTTTATTTCCTCCTTTGACATGCCTTTGATTGCATCATCGAGTGTTCCGGGTGTTTCAAAATATCCGAATATAGTTCCATCATCCTTCAGAAACAGCGAATAGTTGTGCCATCCGGTTTTTTTGAGAGCCTCGAGCATTTCAGGCCAGACTCTTCTGTGATGCTCTTTGTATTCATTTATTTTATCCGGCTTGAGCTTTAACATAAATCCTATGCGATTCATGCGGCAGTCCGGCTAGACCTTACCCCTCATGCGATACAATCTGAGTTCGCGGCTTGCATCGACATTTTTAGGATTAATCCTTAGTGCAGCCCTGAAGGCATCGACAGCCTTGATGGAGCCTTCTTTCTTGAGCACCCATCCAAGGATGAGATAATAGAAATCAGTTTGAGGAAAACGTTTAATAGAGTCTCTTATCGCATTCTTTATTTCAATAGTAGGACCGTTTGTT
>CAZQUQ010000346.1:294-1811 GCA_964596445.1 uncultured Oscillospiraceae bacterium | reverse complement strand
ATATGATATTGACCTTCCCGTGCAGCAGATTTCTCAGGGGGTCATTAATCATTTTAAGATCAGCCTCGGTAAGGCTTGAGTAATAATCACCTTCAGGCGGAATGCGCACGCCCCCTTTGGCTATCTCTGGATAAAGTTCTCCGGGCAGGGTGAGCATCAGAAGGTCTCCGATTTTAAGTACGTTCAATTCAGTTTCAACTGCAAGCTTGCCATTTTCGGTATATGACTTCCTTTCGATGAGGCCCGCAAAGAATGCCAGTAAATAAAGCTTGTTCTGTACATCTATTTTATCTTTCAGGACATAGAAACTGATATCAGGGGATGGATTTAACTCGACTTTTCCGGATTCGATTGCATCTGCAACAGTATCTGCAAGCAAATTGCCCAGCGCTTCAGCCTTTTCGAAGTTCTCCTTGTTGTATTCACCATACTTATACTGTCTTCCCCAGTATTCGGTATTATCATAGACCACCCTTGAACTTACATATTCAAGTACATATTTTCCGGCATCCTCGTCATAGAATACAACTGGGTCGGAAACATAGGTGGAAACCGAACCTGTATTTCCAGTTATGAAAATCGTCTCTCCGCCGAATTTCTCATGAAGGGCGTTTCGCAGATATCCGACATAATCGGCGGAAATGAGCTGATTCCACTGCCAAACGGCCTCCACATGGTTGCTCCAGTTGACAAGCGTGCCTATTACATGTCCGTCCTTGGGGGATCTGAACACGGCAATGCGCAGGCCGTTGTCCGTTACAAAAGGAGGTCTGAGGTCTGAAAGTCCGAAGTCGTTGGGTGCTGTCAATTTGGTCATGTCCTTCAGGGGAAGCTTGATACGTTCATCATCAGTAAGATTCAACTGGTCCTTATCCAGAACCTCGCCGATATACATCCGCGCGGGTTCCATGTTTTTTACTGCCTGTCTGACTGCTTCTATGGCGGATTTGTTGTTCAGTTCTATGCACCTCTTCAATGCGCTGAAGTCGTAGAAATTCAATACAGAATATATGCCGCTGTTGTCAGGGACGTCATGATTGTGAACCGAATGGACAATAAGATGATCTATGCCGTATTTCGAGCAGACCGCATCCCTTATTATCTGGGTGTCGTTGATGCTGAGGCTGAATGCATCGATGGCGACTATGCCGATTCTCTTTTTGCCGTCATCGATCACTGTCGCTACCGAATAGATCGGATCATGCACTCCAAGTGCGGTGCGGTTCCAGGGCGCCATGTTGAAGCCGGATATAAGATAACCTTTGTAGTTATCACCGATCTCTATGATCGGGGATCTGCCGAATCCGACTTTAAGGCCTGTGTAATCCGCCCATGGATCTTCACTGTCAGGGTAGGGGTTGTCATTGGTCTCCGGCTGGTATTTTGCGGTGGGGCTATCATTGCTTCCCGAACTGCCGCAGCCTGAGAACAATATCATCATTATCAATGATGAAACAAGGAGAGATATCTTTAATAACCTCATCTGAGTCAAACCCCACTCCTTTAGGAAAGTTCTG
>CAZQUQ010000346.1:0-284 GCA_964596445.1 uncultured Oscillospiraceae bacterium | reverse complement strand
ATATATTAAGAAGATATTCTTATTGTACCTGTTCAAAGAGCTTCAATGCAACCTTATGAATTAAGCCCGCCGCATTGGGTCCGATGGAGTTCTCTTCTCCGTAAGGCGCTTTTTCATACCCGAGCATGTAAGGCTTTTTCTCATCCCACTGGCTTTTGGGAATTAGGTATCCAAGGTGATCGTTGCCCAGGTTCATGATCATGTTCACATCACCTTTCATAAATGTCCTGAGGGCTGGAATTTCAACGGCGGCCTTGTTTCCGGCGGTTTTCTCATCCCTGGGC
>CAZQUQ010000345.1:0-1816 GCA_964596445.1 uncultured Oscillospiraceae bacterium | reverse complement strand
CAATACTGAAGCAGCTTGCCTATACGATAAGGCAATGTGAGGGTATAAGAAAAATAAACATCCTGGTCGAAGGCCGGAATGTAAAACTGCCGGGCGGTACGAACATATCGTCAGGACTTGCGGTACCGGTGACCATTAATGATGTTATGGATAGAGGATAGAAATGAGCGAGAAAACGACGACCAATGCGAGGAAGAGAATCATTGCTGCCACGAAAAACAAGGGCAAGCTGGAAGAACTGAAGCAGCTGCTTTCAGGGCTCCCATACGAAGTCCTTTCGATGGCTGAGGCAGGAATGACTGATGATATCGAAGAAAATGGCGCTACCTTTGAGGAAAATGCACTCATCAAAGCCAGAGCGGTCTGGAACATGACAGGTGACACTGTGATCGCTGATGACTCGGGCCTGGAAGTCGACTGCCTTGGAGGAGCGCCTGGCGTTTATTCTGCCAGATACGCCGGAGAGGGAGCCAGCGACGAGGACAGGAACAAAAAACTTCTCGCTGCTCTGGCTGATGTTCCGGCAGACAAACGGACTGCAAGATTCGTATGTGCAATAGCTGTTATTTTTCCCGACGGCAGGGAACATATAGTGCGAGGCACATGTGAAGGTTATATAGCATTTGAGCCGGCCGGAAACAGCGGATTTGGCTATGATCCGCTGTTATATGTTCCTGAGCTGGGGATGACTATAGCACAGATGGATGCTGATTTGAAAAACAGCATCAGCCACCGGGGAAATGCCATGAGGCAGATACTTGATATCCTCGGAAGAGAGGTCAAAGACGGTGATTGAAAGGCACCGACAGCGGTCAGCCAGTTTTGCGGGGGTTATAATCGGACATGAAAATATTGGTAATAAGTGATACACATGGAGATACAAAAAAAGCAGAAGCAGCAATCAGAGCAAATAAGGGAGTCGATCTGATAATTCATCTCGGAGACTATTTCAGGGATGCACAGAAGCTGTCGGGCTTGTTTGCTGACATTCCTATAGAATATGTATATGGCAACAGCGATTTTATGATAGACGGCGTTCCTGCCGAAAAATTGCTGGAGGTGTGCGGAAAGAAGATATTTATTACACACGGGCACAGGTACTCGGTAAAATGGAATTATGAAAAGCTGTGCAGGAAGGCAGAGGAGCAGCACGCCGACATCATTCTGTTTGGCCATACGCATACACCTGAAATCATAGAGACCGATAAATTCATTATGATCAATCCCGGCAGTACAAGCGAGCCAAGAGGCAATTCCGATGAATCATATGCGGTCATCGAGATCACGGAAAATAAGCTGAAGCCTGCCATTTTCTATATATAGCTGGACTGTAGTTTTTCGGCTTACTATATAGCTGGACGGCAGTTATAACTGCTTATAATATATAGCTGAGCAGCAGCCTTAAGCTTCATATTGTATAGCTGAACAGCAGATTTGAACTGCCGTAAGATCATAACCACTGCAAGATGCATCATGCTCGGCAGATGTGCCATGCTTAATGGCAACAACCGCCGCACCTTTCGAAATTCGGGCATTCCGAGGCATTGGATTTTTTCGATTGAATTATGTTGATATTTGAAAATACAGTTTCGAGTTCATTGCTGCCGCACTTGGGGCATTTGATGCGCTTGTTTTCCTTATCGCTCATGGAAGCCATGACGTTGAAAACCTCACCGCAGCTGCATTTCAAATCATAGAACGGCATATCGTTACCTCCGTTGTACTGTAATGTTCTATCAATTTTTAGTGTATCATATTGCATCATTATTTCAAATATCACTTGCTGCTTTATCGGTGAAAATTGCTTTACAGCGGC
>CAZQUQ010000344.1:0-1820 GCA_964596445.1 uncultured Oscillospiraceae bacterium | reverse complement strand
GATGGTATTCGATATTTTCTATGCAGGCACCAGGAATCGAATAATTAGCCTTCTGTATCAGCCTGGTCAAACGGTTGCTTTTTCGTGCTGACCATTCTGAATCAACGATCATGCCGAAGCGCTCTTCAAATGACATTTCCGCAAAGCATCCGTTTTTGATCTGTTCGTCAAAAGACTGTGCCATTACGGAAAGCCTCATCTCATGCAGCTTGGATATAGTATTGTTATCCAGCATTATCCGTTCCTCCTGTAGTATCCTGCTCCGCGCGTAAAGCCGTACTGTTCTGTCTTTTCTTTTGCCGCATCCTCATTCTTCTCTGTCTCCTGCGTAAGTTTATCCTGGCCTGATATAAGGATGGCCTGTATGTTCTTAAGGCTGGGGCAGGAAGTAAATGACAGTGCCTTCTCACATGATGCCTCAAGGCGTATGGCTGAATATTTATCCGCAAGTTTGAGCATAGCCATGCATGACTTGTATCCCTGCTGTTCTATCCTGTATCTGCTTAACAGCAGACGGATCACGGCAGCTGTGTTCTCACCTATCTTCTCAGCCCACCTGATGAAGCGTTCCGAATCCCAGGAGACGTAATTCTTATGATTAGGCGGCATATGCCCTTCATTGGTGCTATATTGGTTGATATGACCATATAACCTGCGATGGGACGCTATACGGTTTCCCTCGAAGAATATCTCGACCATATTCTTCGTAAGGCGCACGTCCACTTTACGTTTGATGTACTCGTACGGTACGGAGTAGTTGTGGTGGTCTGTGCTGATATGGTAGTTATACTGTACGGTGGCTATTTTCCAGGTCGCAAGTTCATATGGGTGCGGCGGCAGAGGCAGCAGGAATATCTTTTCTTCGGAGAATGCCGCTGCCCTGCTGCCCTCTTTCTTCTGAAAGGGTTTGTTGTTGAATTCAATGAGCTTTTCAGCTATCGCTTCATTCAGTTCATGGAGGGAGAGAAACTGGATGTTACGCAAAGATGCAAGTATCCATGTTGAAACGATCCCGACAGAACATTCAACTGTGGCCTTGTCCCGAGGAGACCTTGGACGGGCAGGTATTACCGCTGTGCCGTAATGCTCGGCAAGTTCAAGATATGTCCTGTTGATCACAGTTTCGCTTTTAGATACACTCGTTACTCCGGTTTTAAGGTTGTCCGGCCTGAGTATTCGCGTTACTCCGCCAAAATATTTGTACGCGTTGACATGGGCGGTGGTCCAACTTTCCTGATTCTGGGAGATGAAAGCCTCGACATATGCATAACCGCTGTACGGCAGTACTGCCACAAAGACATAAGACTTGATGGACGCGCCGGTGTCGGTATCCGTTATGCAAACATTCTGACCGGCCCAGTCGACCTCCATTATCTCTCCCGGCTTGTGATCCAGATGCATGGTTGCGTTGTTTTTAATGACATAGTCACGGTAATATTTGTTGAACTGTGTGGACTGATATGGAATTTCGCCTGTTTCCCTGCACTGGCTGCAGTATTCAGCCCAGAGCAGGCTCAGGGTCACGCCGTTTTTGCCCATTTCCTTGTGTATCTCCCCGTAATCCGGCATTTTGTAGCAAGGTTTTTGCAGCCCCGGCGGGAAAAGCCTGTCTGTTATCTCCTTGTCGCTTAAGTCTTTTGCGGATCCCCACTCGAGGCTTGTTTCCCCGGCACGTTTGAGCACGTCTATGACAGTTGTCCGTGAACAGTGACATGCTGCGGAGATCTGTTTGTTGCTGATCCCAAGGCTGCGAAGCCTTAGGATCTCCCTGTAATTGGCCATCTCTAATGACCCCTCCTCAAATAATGTATTTGCATCAC
>CAZQUQ010000343.1:0-1822 GCA_964596445.1 uncultured Oscillospiraceae bacterium | reverse complement strand
TTATGTAGAGCTCTACATAATGAGGATTATGCGGTGAAAATCATTATGTAGAGTATAGTGTCGGGAAGACCGTGTTTGCTACGAACTTCCCGACAAACACTCAGCATAATATTTACAATGATTTCCCGTATCCTTCGAGCCAAGATAGTAAATCTTTGTCCTCTGTCCAAAATGGGACATCTGACGTATCGGGAACTATTGCGACTTTCTCCAATGCCTTTTTCTTCATTTCAAGGTTGGATCGGGCGTAGATACCGGTTGTCGCTATATTCACATGGCCGAGTATGTCCCGTATATAGACGATGTTCACACCCGCTTCGAGCAAATGCATTGCTTTTGAGTGTCTCAGAATATGAGGCGTGACCTTTTCCGGGATTGTGGGCTGCTCCGTCCGAGCGGCTGCGACATACTTTTGCAAGATATAACCTATACCAGACCGTGACAGTGCCTCGTTCCGCTGGTTAAAAAACACCGGATGCTCGTTCATCTGCCCTCCCTGCAACAGGTGATTCTCTTTCATGTAATTCGAGATGAGGGTTGCCGTCTGATCCATCAGTGGGACAACACGCTTCTTATTGCCTTTGCCAAGAAGTGTTACCTGTGCCGGAGCCTGCAATCTTACTGCCCCAATGGTCAAGTCGGCTATCTCCTGAACACGGCCGCCCGTATCATAGAGAACGCAAAGCAATGTCAAATCCCTGCGTCCTTTGCGCGTCGAAGTGTCCGGCTGCTTAAGGATTAATTCGAGATCCTCTTTGTAGAGATATGAAACAAACCTTGCCGGCGATTTGCGGTTTGGAATGTTCAGCACCTGCTGGCATAGGCTAATCAGCTGAGGTTCCTCACCTTGAACGTATTTGTAAAAGGAGTGTATTGCCGCCAACCTCTGGTTAACAGTGGATGCCGAGGATTTACGTTCATCTTCAAGCCACTTCAAAAAGGATTCCACCGTCCTACGGTCGGCATCCTTAAACTTGATCTGGTTCGGATCTATGTCCTTGGCTGCCTTCATATAGGATATGAAAAGTCTGAATGTGTCGCAATACGAAGCAATCGTGTTTGTACTGAATCTCCGCTGGCTGGGCAGGTAATCGCTCAGAAATTTTCCGAGCAGGTGTTGGAATTGATTATCCCTCCTCATACACGTGTCCTCCGTTTGGTATGATATACCCAAAGTACTTTTCTACGCGCCGCGTGATATCAGGGAAGACATCCGCCGTGAGCCGTAAGTACTTGTTTACTGAGCCGAGGTTTACATGCCCCATGTAGCTGGAAAGCACAGGGAGAAGGGCATTTACCTGTTCTCCATCGTCAACCCATTTTTTGAGACAATGCACTGCAAATGTGTGCCGGAGATCATGAATTCTGGGGCCGTCGTCGTTTTTAGGAATGCCTGCGGAATGGAGTATCTGGTTCCACATGTATGTAACTGTGCTATGACCGTATTTGCCACCGCTTGGAGCAGAAAAGAAGATCCCGGAAGAATCAGCACCATCAAGCACTGTTTCTTGGTATGTTGCGCAACGGTCGGATAGCTGCCAGCTCATTGGGACATAACGGTCGACCTTGCTTTTGCCACCTTTTATCGTGATTATGCCGTTTTCAATGTCAACGTCTCCAATAGTAAGGGAGAGAGCTTCATTCAAACGGAGTCCGCACGAATATAGTACCCGGAAAAGGAGTGCCGCGACATCCCGCCTGTGTGGGCTTGATAACGGCGCATTAAGATTATCCGCGGCCTGGAATAGCCTTTTCAGTTCATCTGCTGTAAAGATATGCGGTATGAATATCGAATCGCTGTGTGTATTTTCTAGCGTGATAA
>CAZQUQ010000342.1:0-1826 GCA_964596445.1 uncultured Oscillospiraceae bacterium | reverse complement strand
GTATATATTTACCCTTTCAAAAATCATTCTAACACTGATTTTATTACAATTTCAATACAAATTATGTGCATTCCGACATTTGTCATCATATTTTCTGGAATTTTTCACAGTATACTGGAAATGTTCCACGGCAGTAACTGTTTCTACGTATTAATGCCGGCAGTGATGTCAAGAATCAAACTGCGGTCATTATCCATAAGTGTCCGTAATGAGTGTATTGTATCTAAGAATGAGCAGATAATGCTCATGAAGGAACATATTGCACTGGAGTAAAAATGGATTGAACTGATGAAGGAGAACATTGATAAAATGAATGAGCAGACAGCACTGAATGATGGAATCGGTGAAACGGCAGAGTTATTATGTTCCGTGGTCGTTCCTGTATATAATGAAGAACCCGTGATTCCGGAGACTTACCGCCGGCTCAGGAGTGTCATGGATCCGCTCGGCTGCCCTTATGAAATCATATTTGTAAATGACGGCAGCAAAGACGGTACCCGGCAAATATTATCTGCAATCTGTGATAATGACAGGTCGGCTAAGCTGATAACATTCTCCCGGAACTTCGGTCATCAGGCAGCAATTACGGCAGGAATGGATCACTCCTCAGGCAAGACCGTGGTGGTGATCGATGCCGACCTGCAGGATCCTCCGGAGCTTATTCCGCAGATGCTGGACAAATGGCGCGAAGGGTTCGATGTTGTATACGGCATAAGAGCCAGGCGTGAAGGAGAAACCTTCTTCAAAAAAGCGACATCATCGCTTTTTTACAGACTTCTGAAGCGCATCACGGATGTGGATATGCCTTTGGATGCTGGTGATTTCAGGCTGATCGACAGGAAGGTATGTGATTCATTGAAGAAAATCAATGAAAGGAACAGGTATGTAAGAGGGCTGATCAGCTGGCTCGGCTTCCGTCAGACTGGTATTGAGTATGTGCGAGAGAAGCGTTTCGCCGGAAGTACGAAGTATCCTTTGAAGAAGATGCTGAAATTCGCATGCGACGGCATCGCTTCCTTTTCATATAAACCACTGAAACTCGCAAACTGGTGCGGGGCTGTCATTACCGCGGTCAGCATTGTTTATCTGCTTACAACATTGCTTTTGCCGCTGTCTGCAGTCCCCGGTGCTGATACAGCCGGCAATGCTGATACTTTGTCAGCTACAGGCGGTGCATCTGCCACTCAGACTGCTGCGGGTTTTTCTGCTGCGTTTTCGCTCTTTTCGCGCTTTTCGCACAGTCCTTTTGATGCAGTTAAGACTGCCCTTGCTGTCAGTCTCCTGCTTAACGGTGTCCTGCTCATCGCTGTAGGGATCATCGGCGCATATACGGCAAGGATCTATGACGAAGTCAAGGGCAGACCACTGTACGTTGTACAGGAGACCAGGAACTTCGAAGCCGGGAAAGGTTACTAGAGTACAAATATCTGTGTGGAAAGATAAGGCTGCCATGCTTAAATTTTCAAGTAATGGCGGACGGTATTGACCTCCATGCTTAAATTTTCAAGTAATGGCGGTCGGCATTGACCACCATGCTCAAATTTTCAAGTAAAGGCGGTCGGCATTGACCACCATGCTCAAATTTTCAAGTAATGGGATAGATAATGCGGTAAAAACCTCTAATTTAGGCGTTTTTATAGTGGACTGTCCATAAAAACCAGTAAAAAACTCTAAAACGCATCCCATTAGTTGCAAAAATTCGCAACACCGGCTGATAAGTGTGAAATGGTGAATCTAACAACACTGGCTGATAAGTGTGAAAAGGTAAATCGAACAACACCGGCTGATAAGTGTGAAAAGGTGAATCGAACAACACCGGCTGCTTA
>CAZQUQ010000341.1:0-1835 GCA_964596445.1 uncultured Oscillospiraceae bacterium | reverse complement strand
CGTCGTATAAGATTTTGCAATATGGCCGTCTTTAAAAATCCTCTGGACAAATCAGAATTAGTCATTATTAATTATTTAACAATATAATGAAAATTCTTAGTTAATTTAATAGTATAATGTGCCGATATAAGGATAAGGATGAAAAGAATATTTGCCGATATTAAAGGTGTAACCTTAATCGAGCTTATCATAGTGCTCGCAATAGTAGCCATAGGCGCTGCCATGGCGGCACCGGGCATGAGCGAGTGGATGGCAAGGGCCAAGCTCAATGCAGAGGCGAGAAAAATCTATTCCGTATTCCAGCTTGCCCGCTCCGAGGCAATCAAGAATAATCATGACGTATGTGTAGGCATTGTTTTTAACAGCTACGGAACCAGTAACTATACAGTTAAACTTGGTACCTATTCGCAATACAATTCTAGTACGACTACCTTTCTGGCGACAAAAACAGTGCCCGGCACAATGAGGCTGTATATGCCTGATTATCCAGCCTATACAGGCTTGACCACATGGCAGTACACGTCAAGGGGGTCGTTCCTGCCGGGCGATGAAACTCAGACTCTGATATTACAAAGCAAGTCCGGCTATAAAAAAACCTTTACTTTCACGTTTGGAGGCAGTGTCACGATAAGCTGACAACAAAAGGTTTTAGAATAAATAAGGAAGATAAAATGATTTTAACGTGTAAAAGATGCTGTCACGACATCAAGGGTCTCACGATGATCGAGATGATGGTTGCCATGGCGCTTGGTCTGATCGTAACATCTGTCGTTTTCGTCTATTATGGCGGCGTGAACAGCAACGGCGCCTTTCAGCATGAGGTGAGCAAGCTGGAGGCTGACCTCAATGCGGCAGCCGATATGATGGAAAAAGATATCATGAATGCCGGCTGCAATCCGACACCTGCTGCACCCAGTAATTTTTCCACTTATGCAGTATACAGTACGTATTCAGGAGAAAGTTCCATCTGGGTTCAGGCGGATCTGGATAAGAACGGGGTGTATTCCGGAACTGATGAAAGAGTCCTCTACCGCTGGAACAGGTCAAAGAAATGCATTCAAAGATTGAATTACGATTATACATCAAACCCTCAACAGCTTCCGAGGACAGCTTATTCTATCCTGGATAATGTTAAAAGTTTTTATATAACCTATTATGAACCGTATCACGCGACTTACTGCCCGAATGACGGGTCGGCGTATAGCTGTAATGGTATTCTCTACGAATGCAACATGAATCAGAAGCTTGCAGATACCACATATTTCACTTCGGGAACTGTCAACAATAATCCGACCTCATATTCTTCCCGTGCAAGTCAATATACATTTGCAAGCACAACCATAGCGAGCAGGGTGGACCTGGTAGTACTCGATATAACTGTAACAACATCAAGAAATGACCCTGATAAAGGGGCTCCGAGAGACATATCCATCCAGAAATGGATATATTTGAGGAACCGAAGATGAAAAAACAGGATTCAATATCTGCAAAAGGTTTTACTGTAATAGAAATCCTTGTGGTGCTGCTTATTTTTTCAGTAGCAATGCTTGGCAGCATGAAGCTTTTGAGGCTTGCAGTTCAGAGCAATGACTATGCCGAAGACCTGCTTGATGCGATATCCTGGGGGAAAAGCACTGTTGAAAATCTGAAAATGATCCCGCTATATAATGCCGATGCCCCTACCGTGCTCAACTCTGCTATTTTCAGTGACGGCGAACATCGGGCTGATGTAGGAATTGCCTCAGGTTCAAACGTATATTTTAACAGGTCGTGGACAGTTTATCCGATATCGGGTTCGGATTCAAAGATGGTAGAGGTCAAGATGTGGTGGGATG
>CAZQUQ010000340.1:0-1865 GCA_964596445.1 uncultured Oscillospiraceae bacterium | reverse complement strand
CAGGAGTGGTGTCACCATTGTAGAACTGCAAATCGATGAGCGGAGTGCGAACTTCCTCTCCAGGATGAAGATCGAAGTGAGTCAATTCCTGTCCGGCTGCAATGCGGAGATTGTTACCGTTATCTCTGTTGAAGTAGGCAGCCCACTTTCCAGGCCATCCAACAACAACTATCAGGCCTGAATCAGGGCCTTTGACATTGAAATACGGCCATACGCCGCCGCAAGGTCGACCGTGAGAAGAAGTAAGCTTATTGTCCGTATTGGGCATAAGCATGGTATTTTGCGGTTGGAAGTCAGCGGCAGTGACGTTGGTGCCGGTGTTATGATATAGGCTGAACTCATTCCCTATACCTCGGGTGATCTGCATATCAACAGCCTGAATCTGTTCAAGAATCGGGGTGTCCTGGTTACCGGTGTTCTTGAAATACATTGTCCATTCGACTGTGGGATAATCGCTGTAGACAATGCCCACGAGTGCCACTTCAAGGCCAGTTTTAGGATCTGTGTAGGTCTGAACCTTCTTGGTTCGGTTTGCATCAAGCTTTTTGGATTCTTCCTTGAACTTCCAATTGGCAAGGAATTCATCAGAAGATTTGCCGCCGTACATAAAGGAAAATGGTGCAGTGAAAACGGCGCGCTTGGGGATTTCTATCATGCTGTCGATGATCTCAAGATCCCCAAGCCATACATCTTCGAGGTTGTGAAGAACGACTTTAGCATCTGCCCAATCTGCCTGATCACATGAAATGCCGTTACCACCGTCGCCGATCTCGAGGAAGAATTCCTTTGCTCCACCGAGGTCGACATTAACAGGCACAGGCTGCATTCCCTGGGTCAAAACGTCGGATTTGAACGCCTCCTTGCCGTTAACCTTTACCGAGAATACTACGCTTCCAGCACCACCATTGGAATCGAGTCCGATTTCAGATGTAAAGGGCTTTCCTGGTCCGGGTAACTTCAGAAGGATCTTGCTTACTGCATGGCAAAAGAGCCCTCGTGTGTATTCCTTATCCAGAATTTTGAGGGGCTTTTTGTCACGAGAGTTACGCTGTACCGGATCGTTGTTAGCGTAAACAACCAGACCTGTCTTTGGCTGCTCTGCCGCAGCAGGTGCAGGTTTGGCAACCTTCGTTGGCTGCCTGAGGTTCTCAGATGCCCATTTTCTGGCCGCGGATAATTCGTCTGCGGAGGGAGCCACAGCCGAAAATGCCGGAACCGACATAAAGGCTACTGCTGCAACCGTCAAGCTCAGTAACAACTGCATATAACTTTCTCCTCTTGCCGTGATTACTCATAAGGGGATATGAGCTACCCAAATATTGCTGAATCTTTCAGCATCCTTGGTTGAGTATACGTTACTTCTTCAATGAAGGCAATACTTCTCATCAATATACGCAGCATACTTTTATAGTAATATTTGCAATTGTCGACATTCATACAGTTGAAATATTAGCCGAATATGCCGAATACTCTGGCTATGATATCTTCAAATGGGAGGGCAATGAAGAAGATAGGGACCATTGGGAGAGCTGAGGTGACTACTATTGCCATGATAGTTTTACGGTCGGCTGCTATAAGATTCATATTTTGCACGATCTCGAAGCTGTTTTTGAGGTCTGCAAGAGATTGAATGTCAGAGGTGCCCAGTATAGACTCATGCTCGGGATTTATGCCTTTCGCCCACTTGTCATCGAATAATCTGGCATACTCTTCTCCGATGTCTCCGTATTTCAGGATTCCCCTGGCTCTTAATTCAATAAGTTTATCGGTAAATACCAGGATAGGAGCAAGAATCACGACCACGGCCATGATCACGTATCCCACCATACTCCCGCTCGATGCGGATAACGAAAGTCCTCGGTAGA
>CAZQUQ010000339.1:0-1880 GCA_964596445.1 uncultured Oscillospiraceae bacterium | reverse complement strand
TTGAGGTACTTATATTTAGAAAGCTCCAGGCATTGAAGCTTTTCAGCATCAGGAGCATCGACAAAAACAAGGATAACTCAATTACCGATGTAACAGATGTAAATTTGGGGCAAAAGGTCTGTAATGAGAATGCAGTACTGCCTGTGGCAAACAAAGGAAACAGTGTATTGCACAGATTACTGGAACGTGAAAACGGCTGGACAGTTAAGCGTCTTTCCAAACGAGGCGGATATGATTTGAATGGTGATAGCACTGTTGAACGACGCAAGAGCAGCATAAACAGACAATGCGGGGAAGACATTGTATGCTTTGAGAATGCAGCAAATGTAATGGAGACAAGAATGGAAGCAATATATGATTATAAGCCGATTGAAAATTCACTGGTGAATCAAAAGACAGAGCAGCTTGGGAAAATGCCCAATGGTATATGTATGCTTAGACATGCAGATAAACTTAGCGGTGAGAAAGATATAGTTATCGATAAGGATGAGTTTATAATCGGCAGGCTTTCCGGTCATGTGGACCACGTTCTGCACAATAATGCAGTTGGGAAGCTGCATGCAGAGTTTATCCGCAGAAATGGCTCATGCTATATTAAGGACCTGAACTCTATTAACGGAACATATATCAATAATCAGCGTATCGAGAGCAATAAGGAGATCGAACTTAATGATAACGATAAAATTTTATTAGCAAATTGTGAATTTATTTATATTGCCGGCCATGTATGATGATTTGCATACATGGATTTGGCGGAGAGGGGAGCTGTATATGTCGGGAGGTAAATTCACATGGTATGGCAGGGCAGTTGCCGGAAAACTTGCCGAGACCATAGTTACTATATTAGTTTTTACTATGCTTGTGTTAGGCTTATCTATCAGAGTGTATGCTCTTAATATATCAGATGAAGATATCAATGAGACAGCATACAGAATCAAGCCTTTACAGGAGAAGCTAACTGCACTGGAGCCTATTGACATCGATAATGCACTTGCTTTATACAGCGATATGGGATCTCACTGGAGCCGCAAAGAAGTCGGCATGCTTTCCTGTATCGAAATAGTTTGTGGCTATAACGGATTGTTCAGGCCTGATGACCCGATACAGGCAGATCAGTTCATTAAAATGACTGTTAGAGCGATGGGATTTACACCCGACGAGAACACAAAATACTGGGCTCAAAACTATATAAATATTGCATTAGAGCAGAAGCTCATATCAGATAAGGAGTTTTCCGATTACAGACGGCCGATAACCCGGGAAGAGGCCGCAAGGATCATAGTAAAGGCTACTTTGCTGAAAGAGGAGTTCCCATACAGCGATCCGTACAACAGCCCGGATAATCTTGTACGTTCAAAAATCGGCGATTATCCGAAAATAAAAGATGAGAACAAGCAATTTGTCCTGCAGTCATATGAAATCGGACTGATCAAAGGATCAGGAGGTCTGTTCAGGCCGGCAGATACGCTGACAAGGGCGGAAGCGTCAACGATCATAATCAGATACCTGGATAATGCCTCACGTGTACCATTTACACCGGCAGACGATGAAGTATATACATGTGTGAACTATGACGGATCAGTAGTGACTGCATGGCCACCCCCTAAAAAAGAAATTATAGATGCTGCTAATGCATTCAGAAATGTAGGAGATAAGTCAAAAGGGTTTGTTGTTTCAGGTTTTAGTGAATCTGGACATGTAATATATTACTCATTTTATGAAAGTAAAGAAGCATTTAAGCAAAATAGTGTTCTTAATACACAAATGTCCATACATCTAGATACGCTTAATGATGTATATTACAGTGAACACCCATATCATTTTGCGCTTTATGATGCAGAGGCTGTTAAGCGGCTGCATAGAGATGTTATATATGATAT
>CAZQUQ010000338.1:0-1885 GCA_964596445.1 uncultured Oscillospiraceae bacterium | reverse complement strand
CTCATGCTCCGCCTTCTGGTACTTCTCCATAAAAGCTATAATATCCGCTTCCCGGTTCGGGGTGTAGCGGATAAAAGACAGCATATCTTCGAGAAGACCTGTCTTGTTTTCTCTCTGATTTTGAAGCTTTTCCATGTTTTTTTCTCCCTTCTTCATTATCTGCCTCCTGCCTTTCCGAAGAGCTACTCTTTGTAGGCAGGGGTATGAACCGAAAGGTTATACAGCTCGATGCCGCACTTATACAGACAAACGCCCCGCTGAGGAAAGCGAATGAGATTGTATTCGCTTTCTTCAAGCTGGAGGGAGTCGATATAAAACTGCTTGTCGATATTGCCCGCATTGAACAAAAAGGCATGGGTCGGAATGGAAAACAACGGTTTGGTCAGCTCCCTGATACCATCAATGTTGAAGTCCTCCAAATTCTGAGATGCCAGTATCACCGCCGATTCCTTCTTGCGGACACGCTTCATGAAATTCCTGATATATTCAATTGCAGTCAGATTGGTCAGGAACAGATACAACTCATCAATGCTGGCAACGGTGTTTCCTTCGGTCAGCAGCTTGTCGCTCATAAAGGACAGCACGTTAAACAGCAGGGCATTTTTCACGTTCCGGCTGGCCTGAAGCAAGCCTTTCACGCCGAACACGATAAAGCGGTCAGAGGTCACGTTGGTGTGACCGTTAAAGAATTTACTTTCCGCACCCATGCACATGGAGTGGAGCCCCAGCAGGATTTCCTGCAGAAGTTCTGCGGTATAGAGCTGATACTTGGTCTTGTCGTATCCTTTATACTCATCCTCAATCAGTGCGTAAAGGTCGGACAGAATGGGATAGTCAGCGGCTGACAAACTTCTGAAATCAGTGCTGTCGCTGATCCCGAACTTTCCGTACAGCTTACTTAGCATAATTTCAATGGCGTCGATATGGCGGTCGGAAAAATCCTTATAGCAGCGGAAGAAATCCTTAAGGAAGCTAATGTGCTGACTGAGCTTGGTGGACTGGCGGAATGCCTGGGGTGCATCCGTGTCCTCCGGACTTCCACCCTCATCCCATGTTTTCGGTTCAAGAGGGTTTATCCGGTACTGACCGCTCATCAGGTCGATAAAGCACCCGCCGAGGTTTTCGGCAAGGTCAACATACTCATGTTCCGGGTCCAGGCAGACGCACATTTTGCCCGATTCTAAAATGTTGCACAGGATCAGCTTTAAGAGATAGCTCTTGCCCTGACCGGAGTTTCCGAGGATGAGGATATTGGCATTGGTCTTGTCATCGTCACGCTTGTCAAAATCCACGATGATGTTGCTGCCGAATTTATCATGCCCAAGGCAGAAGCCCTTGGCATCCGTTTTGCCGCTGTAGTTGAAGGGATAGAGGTTTGCCACAGAGCGTGCCGGAAGTACACGTTCAAACTGGTTGCCGAACACATTTTTCCCCGCAGGGCCAACAGACAGAAAGCCCTCTTGCTGGCGCAGGATGAGGCGATCCACGTTGAGCTTTGAGCGAACCAGCTCAGTCAGGACATCTGTCTGAAGGAGTTTCAGAGCGTCCAAATCGTTCGCTGTCAGCTCAATAAACACAGCGCAGTGCAGGAGCGGCTCCCGGTTTCTATGCATGGAAGACACCACCGACACCACATCCTGCAAGTTGCTTTCAGCGGTGACGGTCTGCTGCAGATTGTTGGTATTACTCTTGTCCATGCGGTTTTTATTGGCCGCATTGTGAATGATTTTTCGTTCCTCGGCTGCGGTTACCTGTCTGGTATAGATGCGCAGAGTCACGCCGTCTTTCTCCCCAAGGTGGCGCAGGATGGCCTGCTCCGAGGTGCTGGTAGGGTATTCTCTGAGTGCCCATACAGAGCGGTAGGGGTTGCCGCAGAGAAAATGAT
>CAZQUQ010000337.1:0-1885 GCA_964596445.1 uncultured Oscillospiraceae bacterium | reverse complement strand
TTAAAACCGGTGTTCTTGGAAAATATCTGATGAATGTACTGAAATCTTTGATATGTTCGATTTGCGCATCTAAACCTGTTTCATTAACAACCTCTTCAACCCTTTTATACAGAGTCTTGCAGAAAGGACATCCAGGGCCGATTATTTCTATTTTCTTCATTTATTCTCCCTGATCAGATTATTTTGAATGTATAAGCTAGTGCATAATAGCCGCCTACAAACAGAAAGATGACCCCGGTAGCGTATCTCGCCCATTTTTCAAATCGGGTAATACCCTTGAAGAAGCTGCCGAGCGAGTGCATGCCGAAGGCGATCAGAAAGGCAAAGAAAATCACCGGCAGTCCGGTTCCGAATCCGTATAATGACGGAAAAATGACCGGTGACTCTACTGAAAGTGCAAGAGGTATGAGGCTTCCGAAAAACAGCGCAGCCGATACCGGACAGAAGGCGAGAGAAAAGATGACGCCCAGAAGAAAAGGACCTGTAACCATGCCTTTTCCTGCAAGGTTTTTAAACCTGTCGGCATTGATCCCGGGCAGGCTTATATTGATGAACCCGAACAGGAATATGCCTGTTACAAAAAGCATAGGGCCCAGTATGGCATTCATGTATTTTTGCAGAAAATTTGCGACATCCGGAACGGATGAAAGTCCGGCGCTCAACATGACGCCGACAGCTACATAGGCGAAAACCCTTCCGGCAGTGTAGGCGATGCCGGAGATGAACACCTTCATGTGAGAAGTCATGTCCTTGCCGATATACGAAATCGCCGCAATGTTGGTTGCAAGAGGGCAGGGGCTGATAGATGTGAGAATACCCAGCCAGAGAGCTGCCCAGATGTCCAGCAGCGTCATCTATTTACCTCCCTGCATAAAATTTCTGACTTCTTGAGATATATAGAGCCTGAATTCATATTCCCTGCCAAGCTTGCGCCATATCTGGTCAAGGTTTTTCCAGCGGACTTCCTTGCCGTTCTTCACTTCGGAGATAATAACAGATTTTGTGTAAAGGCTGTAATCCTTTATATAATGCTTATTTTCAGGCATCTCTACATCGACCGAGCGGAATTCGACAAGCCCGCTTTTGACTTCTTTTGCAAAATCCTGCTCGATAGTCTGTTTTGTCATTTTTTCCATCTGAACACACGAATAACAGCGGCCTGTGGTGCGGAAATAATACACGATGTATTTTGTATTGGTTTTAGCAGCAGCATTAGCCAGGACAGGGCATAATACAAAAACAAAAACAGCAAGCAACAATAAGTATTTTTTCATCAATTATCTCCCTTATGAACAGCATGAATTGAGCATCGTTTTTGCCGTTTCAACAACTTTTGCAATGTTTTCAACAGTAGCAGGAGATTCGGTTTTATTCAGACCCAGTTCATTGAGTCTGATGTGTTTGAAGTTTTCAAAGCCTGCCTCTTCAAGCGTCTTCTTTGCACAGTCAAGCGGACAGCCGTCAATGGCAAGTATGGAATCGGCAGATTCAGTAGTTGCCATTATGCCGCTTACCCGGCCGCCAATGCCAGCAAGGCAGTACATTTTTCCGGCTCTGTCAACTGTAAGTTTTCTGGCGGCTCTATCGCAAACCTCTCCGACATCAGACCCGCCTGAACATGGGAAGATTAGTGTTGGCGCTCCACAACATGAACATGATGGCTTTTCACTCATATAAATTCTCCTTGTTATTTAATATTTCTATTTTTATGCCTCTCAATAACGGTGTTTAAAATTATTCAACCAAGGTGTTTTTTTATGTCTTCAGGCTTTAGAACCTTCCCAGCGCTTATGACCTTGCCGTCAATTGCTATGGCGGGCGTGCTCATGACTCCGAAGTTCATGATCTCTATAATGTCTGAAATCTTTTCGATATCCACATCAAT
>CAZQUQ010000336.1:0-1887 GCA_964596445.1 uncultured Oscillospiraceae bacterium | reverse complement strand
GAGGTGACCAATGACAAGGATCTTGCTTGTTGAAGATGATATAAACATTGTTGACAATCTGACTGAATTCCTTAAAAGCGAAGGCTTTTCAGTTGAATCAGTGAGCGGGCAGGCGGCTGCGATCCAAAGGATCGAGAATAATCCGTACGACCTGCTGCTCGTTGACATATCATTGGCGGAAGGAAACGGATTTGCCGTATGTGCAGCTGCAAAGGCCAATACGAATATTCCTGTGATTTTCCTTACCGCTTCCGGTGATGAGTACAGCGTTGTTACCGGCTTGGATATGGGAGCTGACGACTATATAGGCAAACCGTTCAGGCC
Organism: uncultured Oscillospiraceae bacterium; assembly: GCA_964596445.1. Taxonomy (GTDB): domain Bacteria; phylum Bacillota; class Clostridia; order Acetivibrionales; family DTU013; genus DTU013. The sequence continues at coordinate 1,563 of CAZQUQ010000336.1, read as the reverse complement.
CAGAGAACTGGTGTCGCGCATACGAAATGCCCTCCGGCATTCAGGCAGAGCGCAATCAGTCATAGAGCTTGACAACATTCGGGTGGATACCGTAAAGGGAACAGTAACAAAAAACGGTTCTGAAGTTTTTCTCTCGGCACTTGAATACAGACTGTTGCTGATATTTCTCAACAACAGGGGCACCGTTCTTACCAGGAGCAAGCTTTTGGAGGATATCTGGGATATCGCAGGGGAGTTTGTGAATGATAATACATTGACTGTATACATTAAAAGGCTGCGTGAAAAGATCGAGGATGACCCTCAGAATCCTTCAATTATCAAGACAGTTCGCGGCATTGGGTATAAGGTAGGCGAGTAAATGGACATTTTAAAGAACCCCTGGGTCAAAAGGAATGTACTGCTGCATTTTGTAATTGGGGCTGCGGCAGCCATCATCGGGTTTGTGTTCGGAATAACCAGCGGCATCCTGGCGCTATGTCTGAGCCTGATGTTTACTCTCGTTCATTTTCTGTCCGACCGAAAGAGGTACCTAAAAATTTCCGACTTAAGCAATGATATAGACAAGATCCTTCACTCCCAGCAATCTCTTGACCTAAGTGAATATACCGAAGGGGAGCTGGCTATACTCAGCAGCGAGATATACAAGATGACTGTTCGAATGAGGGAACAGTCGGAGCTTTTGAAGAAAGACAAGCAGTATCTTGCCGATTCCATGGCGGATATTTCTCATCAGATAAGGACGCCGCTTACCTCTGTCAACTTGATCGCCGCATTGCTGCAAAAGCCGGATCTGCCGTATGAACGCCGTTTGAAGCTTACCCAGGATATGATGAAGCTGCTGGAGCATATCGATCGGCTTGTCATTGTTATATTGAAGCTATCGAAATTTGATGCCGGGACAGTTGAGCTGCAGAAAGAAAACGTTTCTGTGGCAGATCTGATAAATAAAGCTTCAGAGCCGCTGCTGATACCGATGGAGCTTAGGAATCAACAGCTGCGTGTGAGTATAAACGGCAGCGGAAGCTTTACGGGCGACCTTGCGTGGACTGCCGAGGCTGTTGAGAATATACTTAAGAACTGTATGGAGCATACTCCGGAAGGCGGAACTATAAAAATCGACGCATCTGAAAATGCCCTGTTCACTGAAATAATTATATCTGATAACGGAAGCGGGATAGATAAGGATGATCTGCCGCATTTATTTGAACGATTCTATCGGGGTAAAAACTCCTCAAGCCAGAACTATGGGATCGGGTTGGCTCTTGCGCGCCTGATCATATCGGAGCAAAATGGTACGATCAAGGCTGAAAATGTCAAGGGCAGCGGTGCGAAATTCACGATCAGGTTCTATAAAAGTATAGTTTAAGTGACACTTATAAGTATAGTTCAAGTGATATTTTGTGTATGGCCTAAGTGACTTTTAAGCATAGCCTAAGTGACGTTTTTGTAATAAAAAAGTCACTGCAGTGTCACCTTACAAAAGTATGATATATCCATGAACTTAAAGGAGGATAGCAATGGATATATTAAAGATCGAGAATCTCACGAAAATTTACGGCACAG
>CAZQUQ010000335.1:0-1888 GCA_964596445.1 uncultured Oscillospiraceae bacterium | reverse complement strand
CGGCGCGCTTAATCCTCGGAACACTTATAGTATGCGGTCCCACACCATATACCGCCTCCAGATGCTCAGCATGCATAAGCAGCGCCGCAAATTCATAACGGTACAACTCCAGACCAAACAGCACACCAAGGCCGACATCATCGATGCCTCCCTGCATAGCCCTGTCCATTGCCTCTGTATGATATGCATAGTTGTGCTTCGGCCCTGTTGGATGCAGTTTTTCATAGCTTTCCTTATGGTATGTCTCCTGGAACAGGATATATGTCCCAATGCCTGCGTCCTTCAGCTTCCTGTAGTCCTCGACGGTCGTAGCCGCAATGTTCACATTGACACGGCGGATCGCCCCGTTTTTATGCTTGATGCCGTAGATGGTATCGATACTCTCGAGAATATACTCTATGGGATTGTTTACCGGATCTTCTCCTGCTTCAATGGCGAGCCTTTTATGCCCCATATCCTGCAGCGCGATGACTTCTCTTCGGATCTCGTCCTGGGTCATTTTCTTCCTTGTGATGTTTTTGTTCACAGAATGATATGGGCAGTAAACACAGCCATTGACACAATAGTTTGACAGGTACAGCGGCGCAAACAGTACTATCCTGTTGCCGTAAAAGTCCTTTTTGATCTGCTCTGCAAGCGCATAGATCTCCCTGTTTCTGTCCTCGAGCTCACAGTCGAGCAAAACCGCTGCTTCTCTGTGGGACAAGCCCTTTCGCAGCTTTGCTTTTTGAATTATGCTGTCAATCAGAGCAGCATTTATCCTGTTCTTTTTCGCATAGCCTAGTGTTTCCATCACCTCTTCATGGTAAATGAATTCAGCAGCTTTTGATGATTTTGGATCATACATGATAAATCCCCCTTCTTATTCAGGTCAGAGGCCCCTGCGGCATGCCGGGACAGTCTTCCCCTTCAGTGTTCGGGATCCTGATGGAATCGGCCAACCGGCCGGTTTGTCAAAGGATCGGTTTATTATTTCTCCGGAGAAATGGATTTGCAGTCCCTCCGGGATCGTTCAATATCGCAGGATACAGCTTTGCTGTTGCTCCGGGCCAGGGATCTGTGATCTCCCCGGGATACGGCTATATGATAACCGATATTTTCTATCCTTTTCTCAATACAGTACCGGCACTCGGCAGCTTCATCACCGGTGCAAATCTTATTGTCATACAGCATATATTTCTGTCTGACACCGGCCGGCGAAAGATTGGGCATAACGACATTGGCGCCTGCAATGATGCCGAGTTCACGCCCGCGCGGATCGATAGTTCCGAGTGCTGTGGTAGCCGGCAGTAAAACTTCCGGAAGCATCAGCCTGATAATCGCAAGCAGATACAGCGTCAGTTCCAGCGTCCCTGCTTTCCGGCCCGCATACGGTGTCCCATGATGCGGGATGAACGGCCCGATGCCGACCATATGCGGTTCAAGCTCTTTTATGAATATCAGATCATCAACGATATGGTCCGTGGTCTGAAAAGGCGAACCGACCATGAACCCGCAGCCCACCTGGTAGCCTATCCGCTTCAGGTCATAAAGGCATTGTTTTCTGTTCCTGAGCGACATCCCGGCTGGATGCAGCCTAGCATAATGTTCTTCATTAGCTGTTTCATGGCGCAGCAGGTATCTGTCTGCGCCGGCTTCATAGAAAGCTTCGTATGAATCATAGCTTCTTTCTCCGATCGAGAGTGTGACGGCACAATCGGGAAAAGCATTTTTTATGGAACGTACAATGCCTACGATCTTTTCGTCCGTATAATACCCGTCTTCGCCGCCTTGCAACACGAAAGTCCTGAAACCGAGGCCATACCCCATTTCACAGCATTCCATAATTTCCCGCTCGCTTAGCCGATAGCGCTCAGCGCATTTATTGCTTTTTCGGATACCGCAGTAA
>CAZQUQ010000334.1:0-1890 GCA_964596445.1 uncultured Oscillospiraceae bacterium | reverse complement strand
TGTCGAGCATGAAATCCAGCTGCAATACCTGAAAGAACATAACTGCGATCGAATACAGGGATATCTGATCAGCAAGCCGTTTGATGAAGAAGATGCTATAAAGTTTTTATACGAAAATGGTGCCTGGCACCTCAAATAGATAGTTATTACCGTTGTCGAATATTGTCGATTTCCAACAATTATAATATAATATTATTGCCAAAAGTTTCACACAAAAGGACTGAAAGGATGTAGACAGAATGAACAGGATGATGCAGAAGGCAGTTGCAGTTCTAATGGCAGTAATATTTGCTTCAGCTTTGGCCGGGTGTTCATCAGGAAAGAAAGCTTCTGTAAAAGACATCAAAGACAAGGCCGAAATTATTATTCCATTTGAGTACGTTTCGATAGATTTTTTTGGGGATGAGCTTTATGCGGTGAAAAAGGAAGGCGGGAAATTCGGAGTAATCGATGTAAACGGAAATGTGATCGTTGAGCCGTTATACGAATCATTCGAACCGGTCATAGCAGGAGATAAGGTTTATTACTTTGCCAAGACCGTTAACAATGACGGCGTGACAACAGAAGTGCTGTTTGATGCAAACGGCAAACAGGTCGATGATATGGATGCTGTTGGGGTTAGTGATTTGTATGTTGCGTACGGAGACAATAACATCGATCACGAGATGAAAGCAGGGTATAAAAGCAGGAGAACAGGAGAGTGGGTCATAGTCCATTGCATGACAAAGCGTATGAATTCCATGATGGGATCGCTATCGTGGGAGTTGATTATGAAGCAAGCTTTGACGGTCTGAATGGTCAGGGCGGTATCACAATGACTGAAACTAATCATGGCTACATAAAAGAGAACGGTGATTACCTGCTTGAGAAAAGATACGGCAAGCTTGTCGACTTTAACAGCGGCAGAGGAGTACTGCCTGTAACTATCGAAAACGAATCCCGCGTCAATCTGGATCTTCCGCTGGTTTCGTGGCTTACCGGGATAGACACGAGCAATGTTAATTTTAAAAATAAAGATACATATTATGCCTTTATAGACACTGACGGCTATGTTATTGATGAGAAGCTTTGGTTTGATACGCTGGGCTATGACAACGGTTTTGCATATGTGCAGGAAAAAAAGAGAGGCAAATGGAGTGTTATCGATATCAACGGCGACATTGTCAAGGACAGTGTGTATTCTTCAGTGAGGAGATTCGATTACGGGATATATGAAGTCAAAGAAGATAATTCAGGTACAGCAGGACTGGCAGATAATAAGGGAGACATAATGATCAGACCCAGCATGATATTCGATGACATTTGGCTCGATAGAGATAAATTGAAGCAGCTGGATGATAATCTGTACCTGTTCGAAAATAGTTACAAGTATTACATAATCAATAATAATGAAATAAACAGCCAAACAAAGATCAATGATCTCAAAAACTTCGACAGTACGGTCCTGGGGTATGTCAAGGGCAATTATGCGGTCATGGGTGACGATCTGGTCTTTATAAATGATAGCGGCAGCGAAGTATTGAGGATCCGTGGTTATAGTGATGAAATGCGCAATGACCAGTTTGTCTTTTATATAAACGGCAAGGCAGGAGTTATAAAACCTGTGCTGTAAGGAGGCACATTTCCGGAGCACTGCCGGTGAGCAAACTTAAAAAGATAGCAGCACCATAGACTCTATAAAAAATATGAATGTTTGAAAAATCTTAGCTATTTATAACTATTATATTAAATTTACCTCTTCATAATGAAGTAAAATCAATGAAGAGGTGTTTTATTTCTTGTGTACTATTTTTGTGTTATAATCTGCATGAAAGTGAGGCTCGAGTATTACAATTGAGGTGACCAATGACAAGGATCTTGCTTGTTGAAGATGATATAAACATTGTTGAC
>CAZQUQ010000333.1:0-1932 GCA_964596445.1 uncultured Oscillospiraceae bacterium | reverse complement strand
TCCGGAACAGCCAGTTCAACCTTCCCGTCAGATTCCCTGAACAGCGGGAACGGAACCTGTCCATACCACATCATTGCCTTAAAGAACCTTTCAAAATCATGGTTCCTGGTATAATGCCCCCTGGGCTCATATTGGCTGTAATCCAGCTTGAAACCGAAAATGGGAGATGTCTCAAAGCCGGCTGCATTCGACATCAGCTTGGATTCAGCATTCGCAAGATCCAGCACTTCTTTTGGCATATCGGCAGGAAGTTTTTTTTCGAGTGCCAGTTGTGCCACCGCAAAATAAGCGGTGTTTTTCAGTGCCGCTTCCCTCACTTCAGGATCGCATATCGTCCGGTAAAGAGCCAGAGACTTCTTCAGCATACTATCGGTGAGTTGTTCCAGATCTTTCAGCAGGTACTCCGATTCGAGCGTCCTGAGTGAGTAGTCAAAAAATACATGATATGCCTGCAGCACCGAATCAACTGTTATAAAGTTTGGGATCATCAAATATTCATTGGTCTCATAGACATAAAACAGTTGCTCGTCGCTGGAGGGGATAACGACAAATCCATTCTCGGACAGCATTTTCAGCTGCTTTTCGGTAAAGCTGCCGAATTGAGCGGCATTCACCACATTGGACAGGTCGGCTTTTACTTTGTATGGAGCTACTTTCGTCTCATAACTGGCAGGCTTCCACTCCACATCTGTATACTTTCTTTCTCTTTCCGCAGAAAAAACCGGCACGGTCAAAGCCTGTGTCTCCCCAGACGCATCACTGCCATCTTCTGCAGTTCCGTCCCCCTGGTTGTCTTGCTGTGAGCCATGCATCTTTGCCGGATCATAATCCTTCATATTGTCGATATTCAATGATGGCATCACAGCAGATCCATTCTTATCACCAGTGTTCTCTGCCGGGTTATCACTGTCTGCTCTTCCAGCCGACCCTTCTCCCGGACCGGTACACGCCGTGAACACTGCGGCAGAGGATAACAACATCGTAATGGCTAGTATAATTATAATGACCCTTTTCCCAGGCACTTCGATTCACCGTCTCTTTCTTTTATACATGCTGTAATATCAATTATATATTCAAAAAAGGTTACCCACTTTCGTTGATGGTATCTGTATAGCAGTACTCAAGCTTATCGTCACCACAGTGCAGGATGATGCGCCTTTGCTTTCCGTCCTTAACGATATGTGCTTCTATGCTCTCCGGTCCGTCTTCCGCCGGTATTTTAGCGATACTCAGGATATCATCGAATGCATCGCTTTCCCCGTCACCCTCGAAGCCGAAACCCTTCCATGAATATGAATTTACCGCTTTCCTGCCATCTTTGAGATGCTCTATGGAAATCAGCTCATCTATGCCGTCATCGTCGATATCGGCGAATATATAATCATCAAAAGGCCTTGCCAGTCTTGACCCGAGCCACTTCGGGGAGATAGCATTCCCGTTCCATTCATATATGAACGGTCTTTTTGCCATGACCGGATGGAATACAGCTGTTTTGTATACTCCAAGGGATATCTCGGTTTTGCCGTCTCCGTCAACATCACAGGTCTGGACCTTCCCGGGATTCAGATCAGACATAGCTTTCCTGTACACCAAATCAAGGCTTATGCCGTGCCTGTCTTCGTCCGAACCACTGCCGTCATCCGTCTGACCAGACTGCACTTCAAGTATCAGCAGCTCTCTGGCATGTTCATTGTCCCTGTCGCCTGTGAGCAACAGTATTTCATCGGAATTATCGGCATCCAGGTCTGAAATGCAGCTGCTTATAACAACAGCCTCACTGCCGCCTGCACCGTATTCGTATTCAATCAACTTTTTATTTTTTTCATTGAAAATGTCGATATGATTATCACTAAATACAGCAAAATAAGTCCTTCCGGACACTTTAACATGCCGCCCCGTTTCAGCTGCATCGATATCAGGGCTGACGCCCCA
>CAZQUQ010000332.1:0-1938 GCA_964596445.1 uncultured Oscillospiraceae bacterium | reverse complement strand
CAGTAATTCTGATTACTTGACATCCTTCGGAATTCTCATTCCGTAGAATGACCTAAGAACAAAGATTACCGCTATGGCGAGGAAGGCAACGCCGATGTACTGTGCCGTACCCTGAAGGGTCGGAACAATGGCTATTTCCATTGCAAGAAGCCCGAACAGTGTTGTGAACTTGATGATCGGGTTAAGAGCAACAGAAGATGTATCTTTGAACGGGTCGCCAACCGTGTCGCCGACAACCGCTGCCTTGTGAAGCTCTGTTCCCTTTTCCTTGAGATCGACTTCAACGACCTTCTTTGCGTTGTCCCAGCATCCGCCGGCATTGGCCATGAATATTGCCTGGAACAGACCGAAAATGGCAATCGATATCAGGTAGCTAACAAATAAGCTGACCGTATTGTTATCGGTTGCGGTCGGTGCTGAAAGGAATGCAAAGGCAAGTGCAAAACAGAAGATCGCAATAAAGATATTTATCATGCCCTTCTGTGCATACTGAGTGCATATCTTGACAACTTCCTTTGAGTTTTCAGTGGAAGCGCTTAATGAAGCATTTTCATCAAGATTGATATTGTCTTTGATGTAGATAACTGCTCTGTATGCTCCGGTCGTAACAGCCTGGGTGGAGGCGCCGGTGAACCAGTAAATTACGCAGCCGCCGCAGAGAAGTCCGATAAGCGTATAAGGATTGAGGAGGTTGAGTATCATCTCCGGCTCAACTCCGAGAGCCTTCTTGAGAAGAAGGATGAGTGAGAAAATCATAGTTGTTGCACCGACAACAGCCGTGCCGATAAGAACCGGCTTTGCCGTTGCCTTGAATGTGTTACCTGCACTGTCGTTTGCTTCGAGGTGATGCTTCGCTGTTTCCATGACCGGTTTGAAGCCGAAGTCTTTCTCGATCTCTTTTTCTATATTCGGAATTGATTCGATCAAAGAAAGTTCATAAACAGACTGTGCATTGTCGGTAACCGGGCCGTATGAGTCAACGGCTATCGTTACCGGGCCCATACCTAGCATACCGAATGCGACAAGGCCGAATGCAAAGACTGAAGGATAGCTCATAAAATCAGCAAGACCAGCAGTACTTGTTATGTATGCAATGAACATCAGAACGGTGATGGCCAAACCAAGCCAGAATGCAGCGAAATTACCTGCGACAAAACCGGAAAGGATATCGAGTGCCGCTCCGCCTTCGCGGGCTGCCGTAACTACTTCGTCGCAATGTTTTGACTTGGAGCTTGTAAAGACCTTGACAAGTTCAGGGATAATAGCAGCAGCAAGAGTTCCGCAGCTGATGATGATGGAAAGCTTCCACCACAGTCCGCTCCCATATTTGCTGAGCTGCCAGTTGCTTACTGCGAATGTTACTAAAATGGAAACTATTGATGTAATCCATACGAGAACTGTAAGGGGTTTTTCGAAATCGGCCTCTTCCTGGTTATCCTTCATGATTGCATTGGTGGGGATCTTGTTGATCAGGAAGGATCCGATAGAGGTTATGATCATGAGAACACGCATAATAAATATCCAGATAAGCATTTCAGCCTGATATTCAGGAAGAACTGAAAGCAGGATAAAGCTGATAAGCGCAACGCCTGTAACACCGTATGTTTCAAAACCATCGGCAGTAGGTCCTACGCTGTCGCCTGCATTATCACCTGTGCAGTCTGCAATAACACCAGGGTTTCTCGGGTCGTCTTCCTTGATTGTGAAGAATATTTTCATGAGGTCGGAACCGATATCGGCAATTTTTGTGAATATACCGCCGCAGATCCTGAGAACGCTTGCGCCGAGTGATTCACCGATTGCGAAACCGATGAAAGCAGGTCCTGCAACATCGCTCGGGAGGAAAAGAAGGATTATGAGCATCATGATAAGCTCAACGCATATGAGAAGAACGCCTATGGACATTCCTGCATTAAGGGGTATGTTGAGAAGTTTGCT
>CAZQUQ010000331.1:0-1953 GCA_964596445.1 uncultured Oscillospiraceae bacterium | reverse complement strand
ATCAGCCCATGGTTTTGCACCTGTTTCGGTATTAAGTGCCGGATTGCTATCTGAACCTTTTCTTGCTCAACATATCCGGATATATCAATAATTTCCATCCTGTCCAGCAGCGGACGGGGAATGGCATCCCTGTAATTTGCGGTTGTCAGGAACATGACATCGGAAAGATCAAACGGAAGCTCCAGGTAATGGTCACGGAACTCCTTGTTTTGCTCCCCATCCAAAACCTCCAGCATCGCAGAGGCGGGATCTCCCCTGAAGTCGCTGGACATTTTATCTATTTCATCCAGAAGAATAAGCGGATTTTTTGATCCGGCCTGCTTTACCGAACTAATGATCCTGCCCGGCATGGCGCCGACATATGTTCTCCTGTGTCCCCTGATCTCCGCTTCGTCTCTCACTCCGCCCAGAGACATGCGGACATAGTTGCGGTTCAGCGCTTTCGCTATTGACCGGGCAATAGATGTTTTCCCAACGCCGGGAGGACCCGCCAGACATATGATGGGCCCATGAAGCCCATTTTTCAGTTTGCGGATGGCAAGATATTCGATCATGCGCTCCTTTACCTTTTCAAGCCCGTAATGATCCTCATCCAGTACTTTTTCAGCGTTTTTCAGATCCAGGTTTTCTTCGGTCTTTTTATTCCAGGGCATCTCAATAATCCAATCGAGAAAAGTACGTATAACACCGCCTTCAGCAGAGGACGGGTGCATTTTCGACAGCCTGTCCAGCTCTTTCAGGGCCTTTGCCCTGACTTCATCCGGAAGATCGGCTTCATCGATTTTTGTATGGTATTCATCTATTTCATCATTATGCTGATCGCTCTCCCCAAGTTCATTTTGAATAGCTTTCAGCTGCTCTCTGAGATAATACTCCTTTTGACTCTTGTCAATTTGCTGGCGAACCTTGTTGTTAATATTCCTTTCCACCTCAAGTATTTCAATTTCCTTCACCAGTATTTCCAGAAGCCTCTCCAGCCTTTTTTTCGGGGAGGTTTCACTCAGTATCTGCTGCTTTTGCTCCAGCTTCAGCATCATGTTGGCGGCAATAACATCCGAAAGCCTTGCGTAATCCTCCATTGTATTAATTGTAAAAGTGGTATCCGATGGAATACGGTTGGTCAGCTTCGCATATTTTTCAAAGTAACTGATAACCTGTCGAATCAATGCTTCAAGTTCAGGCTTTCTGGGCAATATTTTCGGATTCGGGCATTCCTTTACTGTTACACGGTAATAAGGCTCATCGGATATATAATCAAGAATTTTAGCACGCTCAAGTCCTTCTACAAGAACACGGATGGTATCCCCCGGAAGCCGCAGAAGCTGTTTGATTTTAGCAATGGTGCCAACCGTATATACATCATCCCTCGCCGGTTCTTCAAGCCCGGGATCCTTCTGGGCGGCAAGCAGTATAATCTGGTCCTTCATCATCGCCTCTTCAAGCGCTTTTACCGACCTCATTCGCCCAACGTCAAAGTGAAGAATCATATGAGGAAAAACAACAAGCCCCCTAAGTGGCAAAAGCGGCATCTCGCACGCCCTCTGCCTGTTATTTGTCTGTGTCATCCAGTATCAAATCCTTTCAATATGCGCCTCCCTGCACGTATAAGCAGTCCTGAAACTCATGCCCGTCAAGGCTTGGTATTGGAATTTCAGCCGGTCTGCGTGACTGCCCGCATTTTAAAGAAGAGAGACCCGATTATAAATAACTATACCCAAAAAGCACAGGTTAAAAAATATAGTTATTATGTACAGAAAGATACCGATTTGTTGCCTGTTCCAATTGGCTCACTCATCAATTCAAATACAGGATAATTTAATTATAACCTCTCACCCCTCCCTATTCAATGTTTTATTATGGACAAGATAGCATGTAATAGGAGGAGCAGGCAAGGCGGAACTATATATAATACAGAGCCCGCTTCCGATAGAAAAAACATAAAAATTAACAAAA
>CAZQUQ010000330.1:0-1963 GCA_964596445.1 uncultured Oscillospiraceae bacterium | reverse complement strand
GACAGCTATGATTCAAAATACTACGGGTTTATACAAAGGAACCGCATTGAAAAAATTGCTTATCCTATACTTTAGTGTTCTGATAGGCATTATGATTTATCTGCCCGATGCATGCTGCCAAGTATTTATTACCAGTCCGGAAAATGACGATGTATATTCAGATAAAAATATTGACTCTACTGCTGCTGCAACCGAAACACAAACAGAATATTACAAAGATCACAAGAGAGGATGGTACTGGAACGAAAAGATACCCGAACCAAATAAGAAAAAAAAGAAAGAAACAAAAAAGGTTGCAGATGAAAACAGTAAAAAACGCTTCATTCCAGATATGAAAGATTATACCACAGAAAAATTATGGAATATGCATCCAGACGATTTTCAGGAATTGCTCTTGGCATTCCATAAAAAGGCGGTAATGGCTCCGACTGAATCAAACGTAAAAGATTACATATATATGCAAGACATAGCGAGGAGAAAATCGCTTGCTGTAACCAATGTAACAGCATATGTTACGCAGAAATATCCAGAATACAACATGGTTCAGGATTACCCAACTGCCCTGCCTGGCAGAGGTGCAATGACAAGACAGCAAGTTGCAGAAGTTAAAGACGGAATCCATAAAGCAAAAGGTAGATACGGCATATTATATTTTTACTCTCCGGAATGTGAATACTGTATCGAGCAGAGCGGGATACTCAAATATTTCATTGATAAATACGGATGGGATATAAAGCGGATAAACATTAAAGAAAATCCGTCAGTTGCCGCAAGATTTAACGCACAGACAGTGCCATACATAGTTCTTGTGTCAAAAGAGAAACAAGATTACATGCCTGTATCAGTGGGTGTGGTAGCTCTTGACGATATGGAATACAGGCTATACAAGGGCATAAAGCTGCTATCGGGCGAGATAACACCGGAAGAATATAGCATATACGATTACCAAAAAGGCGGCACTCTTGATGTAACAGTGCCTATAAAACAAGACAAAAAGGTAAGAGAAAGCAAAAAAGATTAAATATGTCATAACTGGGAGATAGGACATGTTAGGGAATAATATATTAAAACGTGCTGCAATATGCGTGATGGTAGCAACAATAATGGCTGCTGTGTTGCCCATATTGGCATTTGCCGGATGGATGGATGACTTCATTAATCAGCAATCGGTAACAGATGTGGGATATTTTGAAGGGCAAAAACGAGGGTACATGACAGGGGGGAGTTTTTCGGCGCGATGGAAAACAGGAAACGATTATCTCATGTCATTTGAACCGCCGAGAGTCAAGTTTGGGTGCGGTGGGGTAGATGCCTTCATGGGAGGGTTCAGCTTCTTAAACTTTGATTATCTTGTAACCAAACTGCAAAGGGTACTGCAGGGAGCGCCTGCTGCCGCATTCGACATGGCGTTGAATACGCTCTGCACGCCTTGTTCTAACACAATAAAATCAATGGAAGCCATATCAAATGCCCTGAACAGTCTGCAGCTTGAGGACTGCAAGGCAAGCAAGGTACTGGTAACATCCGTAGCAAGTCAGTTTAGTGCTAATCCGAGGTTGAAGGCAGAGGCCGATGAAGGCTTTAAAATGTATTCAGGCTTGTCAGACTTGCCGGACAAAGTACGCTCGATATGGAAAGCAAACGATAATGTATCGGATACCAAGCCAGTCGATACAATGGCAGGCTGTCCGGCTGTCCTTAAAACTGTATTTGCGCCAAGCGATAACTCTACAGTTCTGGAAAAAATGGGCGCTCTGAAAAACCTGCCATCAAATCATGTAAGTTTTGTGCGGGGGATATTTGGCGATATAAAATTTGTAAAAAAGGGTGATCAGCAAACATGGGTTCCTATCCCGAAATGCGATGACAACAACAACTTGACGGTAGATAAGTTCATCAAGGGGGAGGTATATACAAGGGATGCATCAGGCGCAGATGTAGAATCATCATGCGCTGCAGTAAC
>CAZQUQ010000329.1:0-1963 GCA_964596445.1 uncultured Oscillospiraceae bacterium | reverse complement strand
TGAGTCAAACAATGTCTTAAAATCTTTGAAATATTATGGTAAAATCAACTGAACAGAGAAATGAGGATATATTTGAGTAAATATAAACAAATATGACATATTGCCGCTGCAGATAATAAATACTATTAGCGGCTGAGGGGATCTTCTCCTCGGGGAAGGCCTCAAGACTTTGATTCGGAGGAATATCGATGCTGCTGGCGGATGATTGGAAGGATTATGAACTTATAGATACAGGCGGAGGGGAAAAGCTCGAGCGATGGGGCAAATATACGCTCAGGAGGCCTGATCCCCAGGCAATATGGCCTGCTGCCGGGAATGAAAAGGCATGGAGGAATGTTGACGCCCATTATCACAGAAGCAGCAGCGGAGGCGGCAGGTGGGAATACTTCAGGAAGCTGCCGGCGCAATGGACGATAAAGTATGGCGATCTAGAGTTTTTTGTGGAGCCTACAGGCTTTAAGCATACCGGTATTTTCCCTGAGCAGGCCGTCAACTGGAAGTGGATCGAGAGCAAAATAAGAGGTGCAGTGGGGGCTGCCGGCAGAACAGATGATCAGAAGTACGATCGTGAAGACATTGCGGGAATCGAAGGAGAAGGAAGAAGGATCAGTGTACTCAACCTGTTCGCATATACCGGAGGCGCTACGGTCGCTGCAGCACATGCAGGCGCAGAAGTCTGCCATGTGGATGCTTCCAAAGGGATGGTCGCCAGAGCGAAGGAGAACCTTGCCCTGTCAAAGCTGGCGGACAGGCCTGTCAGATTCATTGTGGACGATGTTGTAAAATTCGTCGCCCGCGAAAACAGGCGGGGCAGAAGGTATGATGCGGTGATCATGGATCCGCCGTCGTACGGAAGAGGGCCCAACGGCGAGCTGTGGAAGATCGAGGACGAGATATATGGCCTTATAACTCAGTGCATGGATATTCTTACGGAGAAGCCGCTGTTTTTCCTTGTCAACTCATATACAACCGGGCTTTCGCCTACTGTAATAGGGAATATGCTAAAGCTGTCGATGCAGCGGAAATTTGGAGGCGGAGTCACGGCCGATGAGATCGGGCTGCCTGTCAGCGCTGCGGATCTGGTGCTTCCATGCGGTGCATCGGGCAGATGGGAAGCACTCTGAATAACGGCAGCCAAAATAACGGCAGTAAAATAACGGCAGCTGAAATAACAGCAGGCTGAATGGTGACGATGGGTAATGGAACAGAAATAAAAATCTTATATGAGGACAATCACCTGCTTGTGGTGGAGAAGCCTCCGAACATGCTGACACAGGGCGATCAGACTGGCGACGATGATCTGCTGACTATCCTCAAGGAGGATATCAGGCAGCGGTACAACAAGCCGGGCAACGTTTTTCTCGGATTGGTCCACAGACTTGATCGTCCTGTCGGCGGAGCCATGGTCTTTGCAAAAACATCAAAGGCTGCTTCCAGACTGTCGGAGCAGATCAGGACGAGAGAGTTCGACAAGACATATCTTGCCGTCGTGCATGGCATACCTGCAATGCTTTCCGGAACGCTCGTGCATTACTTGATCAAAGATGAGAAAACGAATACGGTCAGGGTAGTTGATGATCCTTTCGAAAATGACCGCTACTTGTCGAATGGCGCCAATGAAGAGAAAAACGACGGCACAAAAAAAGCTGTTTTGGATTATACCGTCAAAGACACGAGCGGCGGATATTCGCTGGTCAATATCAGGCTGCATACCGGCAGGCCTCACCAGATACGCGTGCAATTTGCTGCGATCGGACACCCGCTCTATGGGGATCAGAAATACGGCGCATCGATCAACAAGCCCGGGATGCAGCTGGCGCTCTGGTCTGCTGAGATCGGCTTCATCCATCCCACTCTCAGGGAGCATGTTTCATTCAGCTCGGTTCCGCCGCAGGTATATCCGTGGAATCTGTTCATGTAGTCGGCAGTGAAAAATGCACTTAATATGACATGCTTATGTCAC
>CAZQUQ010000328.1:0-1987 GCA_964596445.1 uncultured Oscillospiraceae bacterium | reverse complement strand
CTTGAGTTTACAGACGAAGAAGTCATTGACTACTGCACTTTGATGGACTTTTCCTTTGCTGCCGATGAGATCATGAAAGTCCGTCAATATACCGGAGGCTGGATAGCGATGATCTATCTGGTCCTGCTTGGCGCACAGAAGGGAATTCCAATAGGATTGAGCCATGCCATCGGATCTTTGGTCGAAAAAATACTGTACAATGCTTATGACGAGCGTATACAACAGTTTTTGATGCGGCTCTCGGTCATGGACTGCTTTACCGCGGAACAGGCCTTGTTCGTTACCGGAGAAGAAAGGGCTGAAGAATTCCTGAGAAAACTGCACAGTGAAAATGCATTTGTCACCTTTGATGAGACGGCGGAAGCATACAGGATCCATCATGTGCTGCTGGATTATTTAAGGACGAAATTTACCGATGAGCCGGAGCGGCTGACTTGCATCCATCGTCTTGGTGAATGGCATCTTGCGAAAAATGAACATACCAAAGCATACAAGTGTTTTTATCGTGCCGGCGACGCTGAGCAGGTACTGGCTATTCTCGACTATGAGGATGCCATCAGCCTTAATCCGCATGAGTTCGAGGAAATACAGGAGTTGTTTTCGGCCCAGCCGCAGGAGCTGCTTATCAGATATCCGCTTGCATACATGCAGTATATCGCCTTTGCCGTGCTAAGCGGCGACAGGACGCTTATGGATGACGGCCTGATGCGTTTGGAGAGGCTTCAGGAGGCTTATAAAAATGATGATAGCTGCCCGGAAGTCCGAAAAAAACGAATCCTCGGGGGGATCAGCACAATACGTGTGTTCACCGTATGGAACGACCAGAAGAAAATGATGGAATTTGTCAGGGATGCGTTAAACTATCTGGCAGGGTATGACAAGAGGATCATAAAACATGACGCGGAGTTTACCTTTGGCAGTCCGCATCTGCTATATTCCTATTACAAGCGCCAGGATGACCTGAAGGAACTGACGGACCGCATGATAGCCGACTTTCCGGATCTTCAGCTGCTTACCGGAGAAAGCAGCAAAGGAAGCGATTACCTTATTTTAGCAGAATACGCCCTGGAAACCGGCGATTGGAACAAGGTCGAGATAAATGCCTATAAAGCTGCCTATAAAAACCAGACCGGAGTTGTGATTTGTGCCGAATTTGCTCTGATACGGCTGTACATCTACCAGGGGAAGATAGCAGAGGCAATGGAGCACCTGTCCAGGCTCCGGGAAGTGGTAACAGCAGAAAACAAGGCTATCTACAATACTACTCTTGAGATTATCGAAGGCTATGTTAATGCCTGCCTCGGCAAAGCAGATGCAATTCCCCGGTGGCTCAGGACGGGGGATATGTCCCCGGCACGGTTCATTTATCAAGGCCACGCCTTCAACTATATCGTATACGGCAAAGCGATCCTTCTTTCAAAGAATTACGTGTTGCTTGAAATACTCACCACAGAGTACAGACAAAATTTTTCATCTTTCAACTATAAACTTGCCTATCTGCACAATAAAATTCTAGAAGCCATTGCGAAGCACAAGCTTTATGGAATTGAGACAGGCAGTGCCGTACTGAAGGAGGCATTGGATGAGGCAAGGGACGACCATATCATCCTGACTTTTGCCGAATATACGCCTGATATCATTGCTATGGTAAAGCATCTTGCCGAGGCTTTTCACTCCGACCCATACATAAAAGAGATATACCGTACCTGCGGACAATATATAAAAGCGCTGCGGCAGGCAGAAGGCAGCGCCGGACTTCTGTCGGCAAGAGAAAAAGAAGTGCTGGCTCTGATTGCGGAGGGACTCAGACGCCCTGAAATAGCCAAAAGACTTGATATTATGCCGGGTACGGTGAAGATCCATCTGGAGCATATATACTATAAGCTGGATGCCAAAAATAAACTGGATGCAGTCAATAAAGCAAGAAAACTCAAAATTATATAAGAAAATTATGTTTACATATGCCATATGGCATATATGAAAGGAA
>CAZQUQ010000327.1:0-1989 GCA_964596445.1 uncultured Oscillospiraceae bacterium | reverse complement strand
GCTATAGTGCTCCTGATGCTTCTCTCCGGCTGCGGTGGTGACGGCACATCATCCAGTGATTATGATACCGCACTTTTTATGACATACGCATGCACGAATCCTGATGAACCTATGAATGATCTTGTCTACGGAGATCTCATGAATGCCATGGATGCGATCATATCGAACGAGAGTCTTCAAATATATCTTTATAATTATTATGTTCAGCATGGAGAGTTGCCTTCAACCGTGGATCTTGTCGCCCTTAAGGAACAGGGCCTGATTGATATTCCTGCCGGTATCACCTCGGGCATCCTGACATTTTCAGTGAAAAGCGTTACCTCATGGAGCATTAATGCCACACTTAAATTCAACAGTTTTAAATACAGCGGCATTACATATTCCGGGACGCTCAAGGTCATTGATCTGATTATCTCAATTGATACGGATACTCAAGAGCTTGTGGTTACAAATGGAACGCTCGAGGCCAGTTCGCTTACAACGGTCAATAACTCGGATAATTACGAGGCTAATTACTCATCATTCAGTGTTGATGCGGCTGATATCGATTCGGATTATCCGGACCTTAACATTGACGGTACTGTCACGGTGACAAATACTGATGATGATGAAACATATGAGATCGTATTTTCATATTTCTACTTTGATCAATCCTCGAAAAAAATATCTAGTATCTCGGGGGCATTCAGTATCGGCGGCAGCAGTTTTGAAATCGATGGTTCATCGATTACCCGTGACAGCAATTACTACTGGACAGAAGGAACCCTTACTATGAATGCCGATAACAGCGAAGATGAAGACGCAGATGATAGTGGTGTTGTTGAAATAACCGTCACATTCGACGGTACAACTGCAACACTCAGCAAAACGAGCGAAGAATGGGAGCTTAATAACTGGTGTGAGAACAGGCTCATACCATAAATTAATACATTTGATATTTTTACCGCAATTGCAGCCGCTCTATTCCTTTGTAAGGAGAATCCTGATGGATGACTTGAAGAGGGAGAAGAAAAAAGGGTTAAGTCTATGGTATCTCAAGGACGTTATGCTCAGGCGCAGGATCATACGCTAACGCTATCAGACCCCGGGATTCGGACTTGCGGCTCAGCTTTTTGCAGTGATGAGCAGGGCCATTATCCAGAAGCTGGGTCCTGTCGAGGGTGAGGCGCTTATCAAAGAAGCGGTGCAGGCTTTCGGACGGGAACGCGGCAAACGTATTGCCCAGAAAGTTGCCGCTCTTGGTAAACCGCTTTCCTTCAAAAACTGGCTTATCTACACGGACATTGACGGCGGAAATTTTCCTGTCAAAGCCTACATAGAGAACAACGATCTTTTTGCACCGGTAAAAGGGTGCTCCTTCAATAATGCCGCCTGTGAATGGGGACTCGATGAGTTTTCAAGCATCTACTGCAAATATGCCGACTATGCCATCCTCGAAGGCTATAATCCCGACATCAAACTCATACTCGAACAGCGGCATAAGACAGGGAAAGACTTTTGCCTCTTCCGCTATATCATGAAGGAGGCCAACAAATAGAATTCAAGTTTTCTGTTTAAGGTATTACCGAAAGGAAAACATTTTTTGCCGTTTCCAGTTGGGCGGTATTTCTGATGGAGGAAGTTATGGAAAAAGGCTCTAAAGTCCGGCCGGACATTACTGAAAACAGCCTGTCTGAAAAAATTCCCCTTGGAATGAAGGTCGGCTATGGAATAGGCGATTTCGCATGCAACATAGTCTTTCAGACCATCACTCTATATCTTGTATATTTTTTCACGGACGTCTTCATGATAGGTGCAACAGTAGCCGGAAGTATCTTTTTCACAGCCAAAATCTGGAACGCCGTATGCGACCCGACCATGGGCTTCATTACGGACAGGACTCATTCAAGATGGGGCAAGAACAGACCTTTTCTGCTTTTCGGGGCTATCCCTCTGGGATTGGCGTTCTTCCTTATATTCCTATCCCCCCAGAGTCCGTTATTCTGGGGG
>CAZQUQ010000326.1:1044-1996 GCA_964596445.1 uncultured Oscillospiraceae bacterium | reverse complement strand
CAAGTTTTGCCAGAATAGGGACCCCCAGTGCTGAAGCAAGGATGTAGGCTCCGGTAGTGGGAAGGCCCATTCCAAGGACAAGTGATACCAGCATTACCAGGAAAAGCGCAAACAGCGGAGTATTTCCAGCGAAGGCAAGCACAAGACTTACAAGTTTCTGTCCTATACCTGTAAGAGAAACTGAACTTAGAGCGATTCCTGCCGAGGCGCATGCAACGCAGACTAGGGTAATGTTTTCAACTCCATCATGTATCGCGCTTATTATTTTTTTCGGTCCCATCCTGTTTTCTTTGCTTGGCAGCGAGACTAGCCATGAAAGGACTATCCCAATAACTGCCGCATACATTGGCGAATAACCTTTCAACAATGTAAAGACCAACCCAATTATCGGAACAAAAAGGTATGCTTTTTTTAATACATCTTTCTTTTTAGGCAGCTCTTCGGCAGGGAGCCCCTGCAGTCCGCATTTCAGCGCCTCCAGTCTTATCATGAGGAATACTGCGCCATAATATATCAGTGCAGGTACTATTGCTGCGATAATTATCTGTACGAAAGGAACGCCAAGAAATGAAGCCATCAGGAATGCTCCGGCTCCCATTACGGGAGGCATGATTTGTCCGCCGGAACTTGCAACCGCTTCTACAGCCCCCGCAAAGTGAGGTTTATATCCTATTTTTTTCATAAGGGGTATAGTAAATGTCCCTGTGCCATATACATTTGCAACGGCAGAACCTGAAATAGAGCCAAAAAGGCAGGAACTCATGACTGCTATGTTGGCCGGACCGCCCGGTGCAGTTCCCGTAAAAGCCTGTGCAACTTCCATAAAATATGGCCCTGTTCCGCATTTTTCAAGGAAACCGCCAAATATCAAAAATGCTGCGACCAAGGTTGCAGAAACACCGAGAGGCATTGAAAAAATACCCTCATCAGTGAGATATATCTGTTCAACGCC
>CAZQUQ010000326.1:0-1034 GCA_964596445.1 uncultured Oscillospiraceae bacterium | reverse complement strand
ATGCAAAGAAAAAGGGAGTCCGCGCATAATGCCTGGCAAATAATCGCCAAGGTACATGTAAGCGGCAAAGAGACACGCGATTATCGTCAGAGGCAGACCTACTACCCTGCGTGTCCCTTCCATCAAAAGGACAAAAAGCAAAAGTCCAAGTACAAACTGTATTTGTGTAACAGGATCGACCTGGATTATTCGTGAAGTGATCGCATCATAATCAAAAACAACGTAGAGTCCGGGCAGAGTTGCAAGTGCTCCCAATATCCAGTCATAGAACGGGACTCTGTTGTCCGGCGACTTCTTTGTCATTGGATATAGAATGAAAGCGAGAGGAAGGACCATCGCCAAATGGATGTTTCTCTGTAAATATGCTTCAAAAGAACCAAATATTGAGGTATAAAGATGGAACAATCCAATTATAAGAACATAGACATATGTTATTTTATAAGGGATACCCTGTAGTTTTCTCATTTGATCAACATCCTTTTAGGCAAACTAACTTTTAGCGTTCTGTTTTTTCTGCGGTTAAATTCCTAAAAGCAGTCAGTGGCCTATATAGCCACTGACTGCTCGTTACATAGGATGATATTGCCTCTAAATTATTTAGCTTCTTTCCAGAACTTAACTGCGCCAGGATGCGTAGGGACTCCTGCTGCAACAGCGGTTTTTGGATTAAGCTCGTCAATGTCCTTTACTGCTTTTGCCAGCGATGCCTTATTTGTCCAGAGAGATTTGCATAGATCATAAACCAGATCATCAGGAAGATCCTTCCTAACTACTATACAGGTGTAATCTCCCACTGTTTTGATCGGTTTCTTCACGCTTTTGTAGATCCCCGGCTCAACAGTAAAGGTAGTGGTTCCGTAAGCGTCGGAAAGAGCCTTCAATGCGCTCTCTTCAACGGGCAGTATCACTATTTCAGTATTGCTTTCAATGTTCATTACTATTGAAGCGACCCGTCCAACTGAGAAAACAAACATATCGAGATGATTGTCTGCCAGCAGGTCTGCCCCTCCGTCATAAGAGGCAAACTCCATTGA
>CAZQUQ010000325.1:0-2009 GCA_964596445.1 uncultured Oscillospiraceae bacterium | reverse complement strand
TTATCCGTGGGAAATAAATAACTGTCTAACTGACGTGACAGGCACCGTAAATAGGAGGAGTACATAATGGCTGAACTACGATGGCACCCGCTGATAAAGGATTGGGTCATGATTGCGTCTAACCGGCAGGACAGGCCGCAGATGCCAAAGGACTGGTGTCCTTTTTGCCCAGGATCCGGCAGGGTTCCCGATGATTATGAAGTATACAAGTATGACAACGATTTTCCGGCGCTTTCGCAGCAGCCGCCGGTTCCCGACGATGTTCCGACGAACCTTTACAGGATGGCCGAAGCCTATGGAAAATGTGAAGTGATATTGTATTCGCCGGAGCATACATCATCGCTGCATCAGTTTTCGGTGGAGCATATCGTAAAAATAATCGACCTTTGGACGGAACGCTTCATAGATCTGAAAAATGATGAGAAGATCAAATATATATTCATTTTTGAAAACAGGGGCGAAATGGTTGGTGTAACGATGCCCCATCCCCACGGCCAGATATACGGCTATCCGTTCATACCAAAGAAACTGGAGCTGGAAATGGAAGCGTGCCGAGAACATCATGAAGCCAACGGTACATGCCTGATCTGCGATATGCTGAAGGATGAGATGAAATCAGGCGACAGGGTCATATTTGAAAATGAAGATTTCACGGTGTTCCTGCCGTTTTTCTCGGAATACCCGTATGGCGTGTATATTGTCGGCAAGAATCACAAGCAGAACCTGACTCAATTTAACGAAAGGGAAAAGGTAAACCTTGCAAGAGCGCTGAAAGAGACGACAGGAGCGTTTGACTCGCTGTTCGGCTTCCCGTTTCCGTACATGATGTGTATGCATCAGGATCCGGTCAACAGTGGTGATGCAAGTGACTATTACCATTTCCACATAGAGTTCTTTCCGCCGATGCGTACATCAAACAAGCAGAAGTTCAATGCTTCCAGTGAAACGGGAGCTTGGGCGCATGCCAACACGACAAAGCCAGAGGAAAAGGCAGAGGAACTCAGAGAAGCCCACAGGAGGTTTCTGTCAGGGCATGCAGGACAGGAGCAGAAAGGGGTGCCGATATGACAATATCTGATCTGAAAAAGAAATTTATCGAGATCTACGGCGGGACTGAGGATAATATAAGGGTATTTTCATCACCGGGCCGTGTCAACCTGATCGGTGAGCACACCGACTATAACGGGGGATATGTATTTCCTGCCGCGCTGACATTGAGCTCCACGGTTATTGCGCGGGCACGGGACGACAGAATGATGAACCTGATCGCCACCGACCTGGGAATACAGGTACAGGGATCGCTTGACAGGCTTGATGAGTATAAAACGCTGAAGTGGGGCAATTATCAGTTCGGTGTTGCCGATGAGCTTCAGAAGGCAGGTTACAGGCTGACAGGCTGCGATCTGCTTTACCATGATACGGTACCGCTGGGAGCAGGGCTTTCTTCATCCGCAGCTATAGAGGTCGCGACGGCAGTAACGCTGGTGTCGCTGGGCAATACGGCCTATGGCATCGATCAGCCGATCGACATGATCAAAATGGCACTGATCAGCCAGAAGGCAGAAAATAATTACGTTGGAGTCAATTGCGGCATAATGGACCAGTTCGCATCTGCAATGGGCAGGGCTGGGCACGCGATATTCCTGAACTGCAGGGATCTGAGCTATCGCCATGTACCGCTGAACCTGAAAGGCTATAAGATCGTTATTGCCAACACCAACAAAAAGAGAGGTCTGGCCGATTCCAAGTACAATGAAAGAAGGAGCCAGTGTGAAGCGGCATTTGATATATTGAAAAAGTTCCTGCCTGATGCATCATGCCTTGGAGAGATATCGATGGATGAGTTCAATCGCTTCAAGCACGAGATAAAGGACGAGGTCATAAGGAACAGGGCCGAGCATGTTATAGCTGAGGACGAAAGGGTCTTATTGTCTGTCGATGCGCTGAACAATGATGATATCGCGCTGTTCGGCAAATATATGACAGCGTCCCATGAGTCGCTGAGAGAC
>CAZQUQ010000324.1:0-2013 GCA_964596445.1 uncultured Oscillospiraceae bacterium | reverse complement strand
AAGTACGGGAGCATGGATATCCGCAACTTGAAGAAACTGAAAGGATAGCAGGTGGAATGTTATGGGTGTCCTTATACTTGCACCGCCGATCACTTTTTTGATATTCGTCGCCATATTTTTCGCGTTCTCCAGGGGCTTTTCGCAGTATTCCCACGAAAGCCTGAGGGGCGAAGGAGGGCTTGATCCGTATGCCTGCGGGCAGCGTGATGTCCGGAATTATGTCAATCCTGATTACAGCCAGTTTTTTCCGTTTGCATTTTTATTTACGATAATGCATGTACTGGTGCTGGTGGTGGCAACCGCTCCCTATGATGCCCCGGTTTTGCCTGTTGTGTTCATAGCGGCGGGAATACTTTGCCTGGCAATAGTATTCAGGAGGTGAAAAGCTATGGGACTTCTGCAAAAAGCAATCAACTGGGGGACACGGAAGTCGCCCTGGATAATACATTTCAATGCGGGCGCGTGCAACGGCTGCGATATAGAAACGATAGACGCGTTAACGCCAAGGTACGACCTGGAACGCATAGGCGTTGTGCAGGAGGGGAGCCCTCGCCATGCCGATATACTTGTATGTACAGGCGCCGCTACTCTTCAGACACGGGATCGTCTGAAACAGATATATGAGCAAATGCCCGCGCCAAAGTTTGTCATAGCTATCGGCACCTGCGCATGCTCGGGGGGAGTATTCGACGGCTGCTATTGTGTTATGGGCGGTATCGATACCGTAATACCTGTAGATGTTTATATCCCGGGATGTGCCGTGCGTCCGGAAGCAATTATCAGTGCCGTTCAAAAGCTTTTGGACACGCTGAAACCGCAGAAGAAAGGAGACGGCAGGCATGAAGGCTGAACAGGAAATAGCCCGAAGGTTTTGCGAGAGATTTAAATTTCTGCAGGACAAAATATATGTGCAAAGGCAAAAACGCATATTCACGAAATTTCTGGAAAGAGAAGAATTTGAACAGGTACTGCACTATGCGCATGACGAATTGGGCTTTTACAGAGCCAGCCATGTTGTCGGAACAGATGAAGGCGCTGATTTGGGGTTTATTTATCTATTGTCCGATGAGGATGGAATTATTCTTGCTCTGAAGGAAAAAGCACCGAAATCAAATCCCGTTATAAATACGATGACAGACTTATATCCATCTCTGGAACTGCATGAACGGGAGCTGGCGGATCTGTTCGGCGCGGTTGTTGAGGGGCTGCCTGAAGGACCGTCGTACCCCCTGCCCGACGGCTGGCCCAAAGGGAGCTACCCTTTGCGCAAGGATTGGGATCCAAAATATTTTGATAAGAATGCAATGACATATAATCCGCCGGCGAATGATGCGAAAAAGGAGGGCGGAAGCAAATGAGCAATAAAAGCAGGAAAAACAGGATAGTATTGCCTATCGGTCCGCAGCATCCTTCATTAAAAGAGCCGGCATCCTTTAAGATAACGCTTGAGGGCGAAAAAGTGGTAAATGCGGTAATTGGCGTGGGATATAACCATAGAGGGCTGGAGAAAGCCTGTGAGAGCAGAAATTATATCCAGAATCTGTATCTGATTGAACGCGTGTGCGGCATATGCTCCCATACGCACAGCACTGCTTACTGCCAGGGGATAGAGGAGCTTGCCGGGCTTTCGATACCGAGGCGCGCGGCTTATATCCGCGTAATCGTGGCAGAGCTTGAACGTCTGCACAGCCATTTGCTCTGGCTTGGAGTCGCCGGACATGAGATAGGCTTTGATACCTTGTTTATGTATACCTGGCGTGACCGTGAAAAGGTTTTGGACATGCTGGCCGAGGTCTGCGGGAACCGCGTAAATTATGGCATCAACACCATAGGCGGCGTACGAAGGGACGTAGATGAAGCAATGCTTGAGGATATATCGAAAATGGCGGATGCATTGCAGGACCAGATAAAGTATTATCTGGATCTTGCGTTGACTGAGACAACGCTTTCAGCCAGGCTTGCGGGTATCGGAAGGCTTTTGCATGATGATGCGCTGAAATTCGGAGCAGTAGG
>CAZQUQ010000323.1:0-2017 GCA_964596445.1 uncultured Oscillospiraceae bacterium | reverse complement strand
CAAATAATCTTTTTATGTCCTGATTGAGGCAGTAGGGATGGCCGGTTGAAACCGGCCATCCTTCAATTTATAAATTGATATTGTTTATCATATCAGCCCAGGTAAGAGCCGTAGCCTGCTCCCCTTTGACCAGATAGAACCTCATGTGAAGTTCATTTTCCGTCGGGTTGAGCGCCTGATAGCTGATCTTTTTGCCGTCTATATCAATCCTTGATGCAAGCACACCGAAATTGTTGTCGCGGATAAGGTACAGGCCGCCGCCAAGCCCGATCAGCCCGTTAGGAATGCCCAGGTGTATGGGGTTGTGTTTTATATCGTTTATGCTTATGGTCCTGACCTCGTTTTCGAGCATCGCTGGGCTGTATTCAATAAGGTCGGAATCATATGGGAAATCGATGCTTACAAGACCGGACGGGATTAAAGGAATTTTCTTCAGATTGACATCTGCAACCCACACGTTTTCCTGACCGGGGAAGCTGTACCATTTTATCTGCTTCTTCAGAAGATTGCCGCTTATCTTGATTTCGACAGGGCCTGATGCTTCAGGAGTCAGTTCCGGTCTTGTCCAGGCGTTTGTAAGGAGCGACGGGTCAACGGATTGTATTATTGCCAGAACTGCATCGGCATGCTCCTTGGTATATTCAATTTCTGAAGGGAACGGCCTCCAGCCTGTGCTGTCAGAAACCTCGGCCTTGAGCATATTTCTCCAGGCCTCTTCGACCTTATCAGGATATATGTTGCCGTATTTGCGTTCAAATGCCATGAGGCATGAGCGGGCAGTCCAGTTGCCGGTCAGAAGGGTGTAATCCTCTTCCCATGGGAATACATATTTACCCATCCACTGGTAAACCCCGCTTCCATCACTTGGGCGCCAGGGGGTATCAAGGATCGGTTTGAGAGGAGTTGGCACTTCACCGGCAGCCCTTAGGGCATCGACATATTTACTTACTGTCGATATCGTGTAGCCTTTTGGCACATAATCGGCGAATTTCTTTTCAAGCTGGTTTATCGAATATTTCACATACCACTTCAGGACAGGGAAATAGGGATCAAAGCTTGTAACTGTTTCGCCGTCTCCGACAAACTCCCAGTTCACTTCGATGCCGGAACCCGGGAAAACAGCACCGCCCTGCCTCAGAACATCCAGCCCTCTGCATGTGTAATAGGGCGGTTCAGCTGCATTCTGGAACCAGCCGTAGATACTGCCTGTCATCACCGCGACATTGAAACCGTTTTTTGCGCCCATGTCCGCCATACCTTCGCTGAACATGGCCTCCTGTGCAAATATTGTCCCTGACCTTTTTATGCCGTACTTCTCAAATACCTTATTGTTTATATCTATCGACCACTGCTGGTCATGTGCCGGATAAGCCATCAGAAGCTGGTCGGAGTAATGAAAAGAAACAAGGTCAACCTGGCCTGAATTGACTATCTTCCTGAATTTTTCCAGCACGGCAGGATAATTTTCAGCCATGTATTCAATCATCAGACCCTGCATTTCGAAGTCTGCTCCGTATTCAGGATGGGCGATATAGAAATCCACAAGCGGTTCGAAACTCTGAATAACCCTTTGGTAACAGATATCACAGCCAGCGACATACTGCAGATTGAAATGGTACATGTTCAGCACATAGCGTCCAGGCTGATCTGCCGGAGATTTCGAATCAGAGGTCTGTCTGTCTGCATCCAAAGGCTGATAGTTATCACCTGATGACTGAATACCGGCTGTTTCTGCTGTGCTGGAGCCGTTTTCAACACATCCGGATAGAGACACCGCAGAGAACAGAATAAGGATATAAAATATCTTTTTCATTCCCCTCATAACATCCTCCTATTAATATAATAAAGCTAATCTGATTATACAGAATACAGTGAGAGGCCATTTAAAGCAATATCTTATATTTTTATAACAATTCCTGTTGACAGATAAAAATACTACTATATTATTCATACATATGCTGTTTATGAGTATCCGCAGACATGATTTTTTAAAGAATGTCTCAAGTTGCGGATTCAT
>CAZQUQ010000322.1:0-2028 GCA_964596445.1 uncultured Oscillospiraceae bacterium | reverse complement strand
ATCTGTGAGTTCCTATATTGGGGTGTGGGCGCAACCCACTTTGGAATAAAAATGTCATCAACTGAAAAAACTCCGCTATTAATTTGCTCGGTGGAGGATATTTTCCTATGCTGCAGCCGCCGGATCAACTCCGCCACCAACATTTTCAAGGCGGAAGGCATACGGCAAAACCGTATGCCTTCCGAAATTCTATTGCTGTTATGAGCCTTTAGAATTTTTCAGATAGATATTATAATATTTCTGATAGATATCAAGAACTTCCTGCAGATGGAGATCTTTGTAGAGAACATCGACAAATTCGGTCTTGAATTTTGACAGATCGGCTGTGCCAAGGATGTATTTCTCCATCATTTCATTGGTAAAGGTAATCAGGTCACCACTCAATGTGTTGACATTATCCTGATCTTCAGCGCTCATGAAGAAGTTAGGGAAGTAGGGGCAGTATGCCGCGGTATTAACGGCATTTATTTCCTTCCAGTTGGCTTGCTGCTCCTTGTTCATGGGATCGACATAGCCCATCTCAGCCTTGACTTCTTTGTTAACCTTATCCCATATACTGTTTACTTCATAGGAAGAAACAGTAGGTCCGTTGAAGTGGATATTTGCTCCGGAAGCCTGCAGGACAACTTCCTTGTTCAGAATCTTGCGGATATAATCCTTATTTGGAACAAACTCACCGTTTGAACCGAAGCTCCAGCCTTCGCCTTCAACACCGGCTTTTTCGGAAAATTTGCCGTAATCAGAGAAAAACGCATAATCCAGGAACTGGAGAGCAGCACGGCACTGTTCTTCGTCACCATTGTCAATAACGGCATATGAGTTACCATACGCAGCACGACCCATAAAGGTCAGCTCATGGCCTTCGGCAGTGGGGAAGGGCATGTACAGGAAGTATGCATCGGGTTTGATTGCCTTCAGTTGCGCCTCGCACATGCCTGTAACGCCGGAATAGAAGCCGGAGAAGGTTATGCCTTGAGCGGCAGCCCCGATCTTCTGGTCTTCGGAAGCACCCACAACAATCAGACCTTCCTTATACCATTTGTTCATTTCGGTGAGCCATTCCAAGGTTGCATCAAGAGCGGGCTCATACTGAACCTTGCCGTTCTTGTCAGCATAGAAGAATTGATTACTCTGTTCGTTGTTGAAGTGCAGACCGTAGGCAGAGGTGAACACGCGAGCGGATTCCCAGCAGCTCCAATCCCACATGTGCATGGGAACCATATCTGGATACTTTTTGTGAACGGCAGAAAGCATCTCATACAGCTCGTTAATGGTTTTGGGGTAGGAATTAAAGCCCAATTCCTTTGCAATATCGGCGCGGTACCAGACAGCGTTGTCACCGTTAAGAGAAACGTTATTAGCCATGCCGTCAGGGGTATCATAAACGTTGGCAAGCAAGTTGTAGATGCCGCCATCGTGATAAACAAATATACCCTTCAGATCAGGGCGATCAACCTCCCAGAATTTCTTGATGTTGGGGCAGACGTCATATGCCTTGGTTATATCATAGAGCAGACCTTCATCTATATACTTGGCAATCTGAACCATGCTGGTACCTCCAAGGAGAACGATGTCAGGACAATCAGATGAATTGCCGGTCAGACGGGTCTGAAGAACGGTCGAATAGTCAGTTGCGACGGTTTCCCAAACGATGGTACAGCCGGTGCGCTCTTCGATCTGCTTGAAACGGGGCAGAACATCGGAAAGTGTCAGACCGGCAACCCAAGTATCGGTGGTCATGATGGTGATGGTCTTACCTTTGAGATTAGGTGGTTCTTTGGAGGCAACAGTGTTTTTTGCTTCTTCAGAACCTGTAGTGGTTTTTTCTCCACCGGAATTTGTAGCTGTAGTTTCAGCTGGGGTTGTTGTAGATTTGCTTTTAGTCTTTCCGCAGCCAGCCATGAGTCCTATGACTATAGCAACGGTCAGAATCAGGCACACAAATCTCTTCATATAATTTCCTCCCTTAGAAAATATATTGCAAACAGACTTTCTCTGTGTTTGCTTGAAAAATCATCCTGCCTCCCG
>CAZQUQ010000321.1:0-2060 GCA_964596445.1 uncultured Oscillospiraceae bacterium | reverse complement strand
TTGTTATGGATAACGGTGTAAAAGTCGGATATGGTACACATGATCAGCTGATGAAGGATTGTGAGATATACCGGGATATTTACAGGACGCAAATAGAAAGCAGCAGGGAGGTGTAAGGTATGAACCGATATGCTGCAAGGCCGGAGGTAAAGGTACCTGTAATCGGCATGATGAGACCGGCAGGCGGCGGCGCAAACCGTTTTGCACCCGGTGCGAAACCGAAAAATGTAAAGGGCACTCTGACACGTATCATTAAAATATATATGCGCTGGGCAAAAACTATATTTTTAGCCATGCTGCTTACAGCGTTGTCATCGTTGATTTCGGTTGCAATTCCTTATTTCACCGGAAAAACCTTCAGTGCTTTTGAAATTGCCACAAAAACAGTGGATACAAATATGCTCATGAGCTATTTGCTGATCGTTGCGGCTTTATATGCGGCCAACTGGCTCATTTTATCTCTCAGCGGAGCTGTTATGCTTAACGTTTCACAGAAACTTGTATACACATTGCGTAAAGAAGTTTTTGAAAAGATGCAGAAGCTTCCGTTGGGATTCTATGATACACGTTCCCATGGCGATACGATGAGTAGGATTACCAATGATGCGGACAATATCAGTTCTACTATCGCACAAACAGCAACGCAGTTAATATCGAGTATTATAACACTGGCAGGTTCATTAATTGTAATGATAAGACTTAACCTGCTGCTCACCCTTGTCGTTTTATTATGCATTCCTCTTATGACGGTTATGACCCGTGCTATTGCGTCACGAAGCCGTGCCCATTTTTCGGCTCAGCAGCGTAATCTCGGTTCACTTAATGGAGTTATTGAGGAAAGCATACTGGGCCTAAAAATGGTAAAGGCTTTCGGCAGGCAGCAGGACGTTCTTGAACAATTTAAGGAGATCAATGAAAAGCTGAATGAAAGCAGCACTAAGGCACAGATATTGGCCGGATATATGATGCCCCTTACTAATGTTATTAACAATTTAATTTTCACAGTCACTGCCATCACGGGAGGAATACTGTCAGTAGGCTATGGTCTTTCTGTCGGCACTGTGGTTAGTTTCTTAAGCTATTCAAAACAATACGCACGTCCTCTGAGTACTGTTGCAGGCATGTTTAATACCATTCAATCGGCTTTGGCCGGGGCGGAGCGTGTTTTTGAAATATTAGACAGTGAAGAAGAGGCAGCTGATTCGGAAAATGCTGCAGATATTGATCATCCCGCAGGGGAGGTTGCATTTGATAATGTATGCTTCTCATACAGCAAATCCGCACCTGTATTAAAGAATATAAGCTTTAGCGTCAAGGCGGGAGAAACAGTTGCTTTAGTGGGTGAAACAGGTGCGGGGAAAACCACGATTGTCAATCTGCTTATGCGTTTTTATGATGCCGACAGCGGCAGAATATTAATTGATAATATGCCAATCACTGATTTGAAACGAAATAGTCTCAGAAAATGTTTTTCAGTAGTGCTGCAGGACACCTGCCTTTTTACCGGTACAATCATGGATAACATTCGCTACTCAAAAAAGGATGCCACCGACGAGCAGGTGATAGAGGCCGCCAAAATAGCTCATGCCAGCGACTTCATCGCAAAATTGCCGAAAGGATATCATACAGTGGTATCCGGAGCAGCGGATAATCTGAGCCAGGGACAACGGCAGCTCATAGCTATTGCCCGCGCAGTGCTGTGTGACAGCCCCATTTTAATTTTGGATGAAGCAACCAGCAGTGTTGATACTAAGACCGAGAAAGATATTCAGCGTGCATTGCTGGGACTGATGAAGAATCATACAAGCTTTTTGATAGCCCACCGCTTGTCTACGATAAGAGATGCCGACCGCATTTTTGTTATCAGCGACGGAAGAATAACAGAGAGTGGAAATCATGAAAGCCTTATGAATGAAAAAGGGCAGTATTATAAAATGGTGGTCAGCCAAATGGGACAAAAGGCCCAAAACTGAGCGTGCCAACAAACAGCACCTCAAAATACTATCACCTGCGTTAGTCGCTTACTGATGCAAAACATAAATAAAAACAAGAATATTTAT
>CAZQUQ010000320.1:0-2123 GCA_964596445.1 uncultured Oscillospiraceae bacterium | reverse complement strand
TAGTGATAGCTGCAGTCCACTAGGCACCTGAAACCTTGGAGACTCCTGCCCGATTCCAATACCCCCGCCAATAGACAGGACTGTCAAGGGGTCTAGCTGCGTGCGGATGCCTGCTTCAATAAAATTAACCTCCATGTTTTCTTCACGTTCACGCTCACGATAAAAATCAAATATGATAATCGAATTTGGAGTAATTCTCTGGCTGTAAGCAGCTACCAGAGTATAAAGATGCTTTCGTTCATTTGCTCGGGGATCAACATTAAGCCCGTATTCTCCATTGAGATGAATCCGCCGGAGTTTCCCTCCATTTAATGTCTTTGTCAAAATGAGTTTGAAGCTGGGATCAACCCCTTCGCTATTCTTTCCAGTTGGGATATCGATGGCTGCCTCAATAGCGAATGCCGGAAAGTATACACCTTCCATGTTGAAATTGTAAAATAAAATGGTTCTGATATCCGCACTGCCGGTTTTATCTGTATTACCAAAAATAAGCGGAACTTCGATTTCCAGCTGAGTATTAATGGGAAAACCAAGTTCAAGTATTGGTGTCAGGTTCATTCTATATCGCTCTTCCAACTGCTCAACATACTGAAAGTAAACTTGTACTTCACGGTCGCGATAAGCAAGCGGGTAAGCATCTTCAACCCGTACCGGTAAATTCTCATCAAGATTCATATGATCTGTATAGCCTTTGGAAATAAGCAAACATAGTATGATAGCGGATATATTCAAAAATCCAGTTTTACTATTATAGAACATGCTTATTTCCCCCCTTCCGGGCTGTTTGAAGGTTTATTCTGTGCTGGGTATGGTTCTATATCCGCAAGTGATCCATATTTAGCTTCCCACCCTGCAAGCATTGCATGGACCATCATTTTAGGAGTTTTTCCAGGCTCGAGGCTTTCAGGCATTACTTTCATGTCAGGCATCAACTGTTTCATGGCATCAAGGAGAGCTCCCGGTATTTCTCCCTCTTCCAGATCAGGAGACAGTTTTTTCTTCAGTTGCTGCATTATAGTTGTCCGCTGTGCCTCTGACATTTCACCTTCCATCATAAGCGGCATCATCTCATTCATCATCTCCATCATTATCCGGTTCATCTCGCCATCAAACCCTTTCATCCAATCATAATAGATCCGGGGGTCCATTTCCGGATGCTGCACCCTAAATATACGAGCGTACTTTTCATCGCCCGGTCTGTATGCCATAGCTTCGACAACCCGATACAGTTCTGCTCTTTTTTGATCTTCTGTCCAGCCTTCATAAGCGAGAATATCGTAAACAATGCCGTGAAGCATATGCAAGTTGTCAAATATATTTGCCGATTCAGGTGATAATCTGCTATATCTGGGCATAATCTCTCGTGAGAGGAGCATTCTGGTTGGTCTGTCAATAAATACACTATCAAGCATCAACTCATTTACCGACTTGATAACCTCCTCCTGTTTTC
Source organism: uncultured Oscillospiraceae bacterium (assembly GCA_964596445.1). Taxonomy (GTDB): domain Bacteria; phylum Bacillota; class Clostridia; order Acetivibrionales; family DTU013; genus DTU013. The sequence continues at coordinate 673 of CAZQUQ010000320.1, read as the reverse complement.
CGCTGTTATCACTTGCAAACATGAATGCTTCGTATATGATAGGGTGCCACCAGTGTGCGACATACGCAAAATTATTGGTACGCGGGTAATAGTTTCGATAATAGGTGAAATAGGGTTTCATCATCACTGCAGCACGTCGCATAGTAATATCCAGAGGCGCACAACTCCGTGCAATTTTATTGACATTTAAGTAATAGTGAACTGATCTGTCAGTCCACCTCTTTTTATCAGCCCATTTGATTGCAGCATCTGATAGAATATCATAGGTCTGCTCGTGATGCATGTGTGTCCAGTCTATAGCCCGGTATACCTTCCAGGCCATCTGAGCAGTATAAGGACCGTAAAGTTCCATTGAGGGTTCGGTACGTGCAGTTTTGTTGTAAGTAAATGCAGTTACATCACCATCAAATCCGATATCAACCTGGTGATGATCTGCGATTGGTGTTAGCTGAAGAACATCGTGCTGCTTTGCATGATAATAATGGAACGCAGCCGAATAGCGATAAGAGTCGTTGTGGCGGTAAAAGAATGCCTGATTGTATTTGCCACGCAAATATGAGATTTCATTTCTTTGGTCTGCTGCACACACAATCGTTGTACAGATAAATATCAGGCCAATTTTTGACTGCAGACCTGGAGATAGCGTCTCCAAAAGTTTTGATTTCATAAAGGC
>CAZQUQ010000319.1:519-2130 GCA_964596445.1 uncultured Oscillospiraceae bacterium | reverse complement strand
CAATGTGTTTGAGTACAGTTTCACGCTTTTCGTTTTCTCCACTGTAATACAAATACCGTCTCAGCAGCGATTTGACCCTGGCCCTCAACTCATTGTTCCTGAACGGCTTGCTCATGTAGTCGTCCGCTCCGAGTCCAAGGCCGATTACCTTGTCATACTCATCACCTTTTGCAGATATGATCATGACAGGCATAAAGTCCTTTTGCCTGATCCTGCTGAGGATCTCATATCCGTCCATGCCGGGCAGCATGATATCTAAAACAGCAAGGTGATATCTATTGCAGTCCAAAAGCCTGATCGCATTTTCGCCAGTGTATGCACAGTGGACGCAATACCCATCTTTGCTCAGCAAATCATGGATCAGTCCGCATATTTCCCTGTCGTCATCAACAACAAGTATGCTTATTTTTTCAGGAGCCGGGCCTGCCTTACCCACATTTGTCATAGAAAAACCCTCAGGAAGTAAAGAAGTCAACTTAATTCTATTTGAACAGAGATTTTTTGTCAACGACACTGAACAGATATAGTCGGCAGTCGGCATTGAGCCTGATATCATTGGTATTTGGCCTGATCCCATTGCCATTGAGCCTGAAACCATTGCCGCTAAGCTTGAAACCAATGTAATTGAGCCTGATATCATTGGTATTTGGCTTGGCTCAAATTTTTATTGAAGGAAATCCATAATCAGTGTCGAATAATAATACAGCATTAATAAGGGAATGGAAACTCAGCCTTACTCCAGGGATATTGCCTGTAACATGAACTGCAGCGGAGGAGATGATACTGATGGCATCTTTGAAAACCTTCCTTAACGATCTGTTCAAATTAGGATCCGGTCAGTATATTGAAGTCCGTCCGGTTTACCATGGCCGGATGGTATATGATAAATGGTCGTTTGTTTATAAGATCGATGACGTACTGTCATTCACCACTCAGGAATACAGCAAATATGATGTTTACTTCGGTATAGCAGCAAGAAAGTTCACCGATATGGGAGTGCTGTACTATGATACATACCGCTGCCTTGCTTTTGATGTAGACAGGCTGGGGAAAGATAACTGTCATGCTATACTCGATGATTTCCGCAGTATAAATCTTTCACCCAGATATGTGGTCTCGAGTGGTGAAGGCCTGCATTGTTATCTGATTATAAAACCAACTGCAGATACTAATAAGGTTATGGAACTGACCAAGGCAATTTCTCGAATGATCCGTTCTGATGAAAGAGTGATAAAGCCATCTCAGTTCATGAGGCTGCCCAAAACAAGCAACAATGGAGTAAAGGCACAAATCATATACCAAAGCAAAAATGATGTGGTATATGATATCGACGAGATATCTGCAATTTTGAAGATAAAGGAATTTTTCAGCAAATGAGGTGGACCGGAATGCAGGAAGAACTTTCCGTACGAATAAAAATCCCCGGCAAAAGCAGCGTCGGATCCGACCCAACGGCAAACCCGGGCCTATATATATTGCCCTTGCTCAGGAATGGACATGTGGTTGTAGGAAAGGTTACGGGAGCAAATAAGAGCAATCGTCTGACGCTGAAGATAAACTCAGACTCTATTGACTGCGATATTATCGGCAGGAAGAAATATAAAGAAAGCG
>CAZQUQ010000319.1:0-509 GCA_964596445.1 uncultured Oscillospiraceae bacterium | reverse complement strand
GTGCAATTACCAGGTAAAAAGCATCAATGCCGTTCATATAAATGAAGGATTTGAGTTATATTACGACATGATCCTGAGTCCTTCAGGCAAAAAGGCATCTGCAGTAAGCAGCGACCCCGCTTTTATATCCATAAGAAATTTTAACTCCATGCACGCTGAGGCTGTTGAAATCATAAGGGAAAATGTGAAGGCGGTCTACAGCAATACCGTCAGCATGCTGGAAAACCCCGGCATGATCACATTGGTGGGAAACACAAGACTCACCAGCTTTAAGCTAATGTCGATAATAAACCATAATTTGTTCAGTTTGCAGGGTATAGTACTGGTAGATCCCATAAGGATGGAGTATCTGAGAAGGATCCTCCTTCCTGATGATGATTTGAAAACAGAGCAGTCGGACGATTATGGGCACATAACCGAATGCATGGGGCTGTATGCCGAAATAGACAAGGCTCATTCGGACTACCTGAACAGCAACATTTTTTTGCAGCAATACATCAGTCAAGGCA
>CAZQUQ010000318.1:0-2141 GCA_964596445.1 uncultured Oscillospiraceae bacterium | reverse complement strand
GAGGACGAGCGGTTCCGCAAAATACGCACTATCATATTGACCAACTATGATGAATTGGAGAATGAAATAAAAGGCTTGAAAATGGGTGCTGTAGACTACATCCGAAAGCCTGTACATATGGAATCATTGAGAGCCAGGATCGATGTCCATGCCGCTTTGCTGCGTGTCCAGCATGTACTTGAACAGCAGCTGCTCGATCAAAAAATTTCGTTTGATATGGTTTTCGATCAGGCGCCTATCGGCATAGCGATTTCTCAAAGCAGCGGTCCGGATAACTCTGAGGAGATCATCGTAAGGGTCAACTCAGCATATGAGAAAATCACAGGCAGAACGAAAGAAGAGCTCCTTGATTTGGGGTGGATAAAGACTACACATCCGGATGATCTGGAAGAAGATATAAAAATGCTGAAAATGCTCCGATCAGGCGAAATGAGTACATATTCAATAGATAAGCGGTATATCAGGCCGGACGGGTCGATTGTCTGGGTGCATAACGTCGTTGCTCCGCTTGTTTTATCAAATGATCAGCAATACAGGCATATCTGCCTTGTCCAGGATATAACCGAGCGTAAAATGATGGAAGAGGCCCTTAATGAGAGTGAACGAAGCAAATCCGTCCTCCTTGCGAACCTGCCGGGGCTTGCTTACAGGTGCAGCTACGACCGCGACTGGACGATGCAGTATGTTTCCGAAGGCTGCTATGACCTTACCGGTTATCCTCCGGAAAGCCTGTTGTACAACAGAGAACTCTCCTATAACGATATAATTTCCCCGGAGTACCGGGATGCCTTATGGAATGAATGGGAGCGGACCCTTGCCAAAAGGCTGCCGTTCAAATATGAGTATGAGATCATAACTGCCGCCGGCGAGAAAAAATGGGTACTGGAGATGGGACAGGGAATATATAACGATGATGGAGAAGTCGAAGCGCTGGAAGGGATCATTCTTGACATTTCAGACCGTAAGGCTGTTGAAAATGCTCTGAAATATAATAATGAGCACGACAGATGGACAGGACTCCATAATCGAGACTATCTGGCGTCATTACTTGAGAAGGATGCCATACAGAAGAGGAATATAAAAAGAGCACTCATCGGAATAAACTTAAGCACTGTCCAGTTGATAACAGCCAAATATGGGTTCCAATACACACAGAATCTGTTAAAAAATGCGGCTGAGGCTCTTAGTAAGTTTTGTACCGACAAACGCATGCTGTTTAACACATATCAGAACCGATTTGTTTTCTATGTTATTGACTATAAAAACAAAGACGAGTTGATGGAGTTCAGCCGAACCATTGCTAACTTGCTGGAGTCCATGTTCTTTATTGAAAGGATCAGCGGAGGCATTGGGATCCTGGAATTCGGTCAGGACCATGCTGAAACCGATACGGATCTGCTTCTGAGAAGGCTGCTGATCGCCTCGGAAAGGGCTGTCAGCATGTTCGGAAAGGTCTTTGAGATATGCTTTTACGACGAAGAGCTGGAAGCCCTGGTCAACCGCGAAAGAGACATTATGGAGGCTCTCGGCATTATAGCAGCGGACGGCCAAGACAATAATGATCTGTATCTGCAGTATCAGCCGATCATGGAGCTGAGATCCGGTTCGATCATTGGCTTTGAAGCGCTGGCCAGATTAAGGACGGAAAAGCTCGGACAAGTGTCGCCTGTGGATTTCATTCCGATTGCCGAGAAATCAAAGCTCATCCTTCCGATCGGTGAAATAGTGATCATAAAGGCATTTCATTTTTCAAACAGGCTCAGGAAGTGCGGATTTGAGAGAATCGGCGTTTCGATAAACATTTCTGCCATACAGCTGCTGACGCCTGACTTCACAAGCAGGCTGCTTGAACTGGCCCGGGAGATGCAGATCGACCCGAACTGCATTGGCCTCGAGATAACTGAATCGGTCTTTGCCACCGATTATGAATACATCAACAATCATATTGAAAGACTGCGGGAGGCAGGATTCCATATAGCCATAGATGATTTTGGGACCGGCTATTCTTCTCTGGCCAGGGAGAGAGACTTAAATGTTGATTGCGTCAAAATCGACAAACACTTTATCGACAGGCTGTTATTCGCAGACATGAGCAAAACGTTGACATGCGACATAATCTCGATGTCTCATAAGCTGGGGCA
>CAZQUQ010000317.1:0-2145 GCA_964596445.1 uncultured Oscillospiraceae bacterium | reverse complement strand
AATTCTGTGAGCATAATTATCCGGATTTGCTTGATAACCTGTCAACCTGCAAATCCCCGCAGAATATGTTCGGCGCTGTTCTGAAATCCTATTATGCAAAGAAAATGGGAATAGATCCTGCTAAAATGTTTGTTGTGTCGGTAATGCCATGCTCGGCCAAGAAATTTGAGGTAAAGCGTCCCGAGCTTTCTTCAACAGGATATCCGGATGTGGATGTTTCCATTACCACCCGCGAAGCAGCCCGCATGATCAAGGAAGCAGGGATTGATTTTAACAGCCTTCCCGATGAGCAGTTTGATGATCCGATGGGAGATGCAACCGGCGCCGCCGTAATATTCGGCGCAACCGGCGGAGTTATGGAAGCCGCTCTTCGTACCGTTGTTGATATTCTTTCGGGAAAAGACAATGAGAATATTGAATATAAAGTATTACGCGGTGTTGACGGTATTAAAACGGCTGAAGTTACGGTACCTGGCGGAATGACTATCCGCGCTGCGGTGGCCCATGGTCTTGGAAACGCAAGAAAGCTTTTGGATCAGGTTCGTTCAGGAGAAGCGCAGTACCACTTCATCGAGATTATGGCCTGTCCGGGCGGCTGCGTGAACGGCGGAGGGCAGCCCATCCAACCCGCAGGCGTAAGGAATGTCATTGATCTCCGCGCAGAAAGGGCAAAAGCAATCTACGCCGAGGATGAAGCATTAACCATTCGCAAGTCGCATAAGAATGAAAATATGATGAGGCTTTACAAGGAATACTTTGAAAAGCCGGGAAGCCATAAGGCGCACGAGCTGCTGCACACCCATTATGCACCGCGTGAGAATTACCCTGAAGACTGCTGCGAATAATAGGAAAAGGAAGAGGCTGCCGCTAATCTCCCTTTTCCTTTAATGAATATTAAAAAGGCTGGCCGCACCATTGAGTGCGCCGGCCTTAAATTTTCTGAAGGCTAATGTTCAGCTTGTTATAGCAGCTTACTGATGATTCTCTGATTCTGATGCTTGAAGAGACTCTTTGCTATGCCAATGATATCAGGTATGTACCGATTTCATGGGCGACCTTTGCCAGAGGATCCTTTATATGCTCCGGCAGGCCATCAAATTCTTTATGAGCTTCATACGTAAAATCACCTTCATACCCAATTTCGGTGAGTACGGGCATAATGGAAAGCCAGTTTATATTGCCGTGAAACGGCAGCAAATGATTGTCGTCAACCCCCAGGTTATCTGCAACATGCGTTGCTTTAAGGCGTTTGCCCAGTGTACGGAGTGCGATTCCCTGGTTTTTGTACAGTAAATTTCCATGTCCGAAATCCCAACAAGCACCTACGAGAGGATCGTTATACGCATCCACCAGGGCGGCAAGCTCTCCGGCATAACTGCTGAATCTGCGTTTTGTGTCAGGCTTTTCAAGCATGTTTTCAAAAGCAAGGCCGACATTGCATTTTTTGGCTAATTCCACAACAGGTGCGTAAAGCTCAAAATTCTTTTTTATACTTGCTTCGGTATCAAACACCGTAATTGTTTTTTCCTCAAATGGATGCAAAACAGCCCATTTTACACCCAGCATACCACTGGCTATGATAGAGCGTTCAATCATTTTTTTAAAGGCATCCTGCATTTCAACAGGTTTTTCATCAAGATTGCCCGAAACAAAAACAGGGTGCGATTGAGAAAATTCCACACCCAGCCTGGCAGCTTCATTTCCCAGCTCATCTATCAGCTCACGCCAGTTATCACAAGCCAGCTCTGTCTCTCCTTTGATGGCTGGACAGAAATTCAAATCAAGGACTTTAAAACCCGCCGCTTTGCACCTTTTAACAGATTCTATTAACGGTGTGTAACCTCCATTGAAATTGACTGCGAAGAAATTAGTTGACGTTGATAATCTCATCAGATTCCCACACTCCTTTAAAATATTAAAAAGCCATATAAAATACAGGCAGACACCTATATTTCACATGACTCCTTTAACTCCCTGATATGAAACATGGTTCAATGCTATTATACATCAATATCCCCTGAAGTGACAAGAGCGATTACCGTAGGGCTTATTGCTGAATACAATAAGCTGGTAACTATTCAGACCCACTGTAGATATTGTGCAACACCGGAAACAAGAGCTTCATTTGCAAGAGCTGTGTAGTTC
>CAZQUQ010000316.1:0-2150 GCA_964596445.1 uncultured Oscillospiraceae bacterium | reverse complement strand
CAGATTCCACCTCGCGATGGACACCCTTGCCTTCGGCTATATCCTTCCCACTACCGGGCGGACTAGGGACTTCCACCCTTTAGAACGTGCGCCCGCCGGGCGCACACGGATAACGGACCGGCATTTAGGTGCCGGTCTGTTTATTTCCCGAAAAACAACATATTTCCCAAAGATGTTGGACAAAAAATACAACTTAGGCCAATTTAATAGACATAATCTGTAATATATTTCAATTATACGGGCAAAATAATGAAAAAATCGCACATTTTTCAATAAATCCTGCCCTAAGCTGGAAATTTTGACCACCGTAATATATAATCAATATATGGAGAAATATGTTAGCAACTTTTCAGCCGCCAAATTATGGAATATACCATGTATTGATACTGTTCTGGGCACCGGATCCTTACAAAGCGAACAAATTGATTTCACTGTGTTCGATCAGGGTGCAAGATTCAGAAGCAATGGAAAGAGGGTACATTCGTGTGAACTCCCTCTCCCAGTCGGCGCGATCGTTTCCCGCAATGGTCAAATGATTTCATCTCCGGAGCTGCTGTTTCTTGAACTTGCCACAAAACTTAGCCTCCACCGGCTCATCCTTCTTGGTCTCCAGCTATGCTCACACAAGCAGGGCGACCCTTCCAAAGCGATCACATCAAAGGAAAAGATCGCTGCTTTTCTGGCAAAGACACCGGGGCACATGGGACACAAAAAAGCTATGCGGGCAGTGAAATACATCAGTAATGGCTCAGCTTCAATTATGGAATCAATAACATATATGATCCTGACATTACCCCATTCTCTGGGGGGTTACGGATTGGATGGCGCTCTTTTCAACTATGAAATCAAATTAACAAGAGAAGCACAGAAGCGTCTAAAGCAAAAAAGGTGCTTTGCGGATCTGTACTACAAGCAGGACAAATTAGCTGTCGAGTATGATAGTTTCGCCTATCACAGTTCTCCGGCAGAGCAGGGAAAAGATGATATTAGGGCCGCCACACTCGAAAGGCTTGGAATAAATGTGATGCACTTCAGCACAATTCAACTGTACAATAAAGAAGCATGCAGGGACTTTGCATATAATCTGGCGGCCAGACTAAATAAACGCATACGCATACGTACAAGCAAGTTCGATGAACATCATTCACTTCTGAGGAATCTATTGCCGGAAGGCCAATCTTTACCTATGCCTGATAATCAGCAACAACAGCAGTAATACTGCATTTGCCATCTGCACTGTTGCATTTTGATGTCTGTAGTGCTGCATTCTAACATCTGTTATGCTGCATTCTGCCGTCTGTGATGATCCATTCTGTTGTCCGCAATGCTCCATTCCGCCATCCTCGTTGCGGACAGGCCTGTTATCTGGTAATATGGTAACGAGGTGTTCCTATGAGACTCGAAGGCCTTCACGAAAAAGAAATATTTACCGAGCATTATCCTTTCCGCCTTGTTGAAAACACGGCAGATGAATTTAAATATCCGATGCATTGGCACGATGCAGTTGAATTGGTTTACAATGCCGCAGGGAAATGCCGTATAAGCGTCTCGGGTACGGATTATCCGCTTGACGCCGGAGAACTGCTCCTGATACCTGCCCGAGAGATCCAGGAAATAAACGCATGCAGCAGCAACGGCAAGAGATATTTCAACCCATTCATCATATCGGCTCTTGACGCCTTCGGCGGAATCAACGACATTAAGCCGTATATGCAGGATATAGTCAGAATAGACCGGGACACTTATCCCGAACTGCGGGATGCAGTCGAAAAATGCGTCATCGAACTGATCGGTGAACACGAAAAGAAGGATTATGCCTATGCATTGTCACTTAATGCAAGGATATTTGATATAATCGTTCTCATATCCAGGTGTATGGCAAGATCCGCTTACAGCCGTGAAATCCCAATCAACAGAAAGATTGCCGGGCTGAAGCAGATAAACAGGGCATTCGAATATATTGAGCAGAATTACCCTCATCAAATAACACTTAAGGATATATCGAATGCCGCCGGTTTCAGCGAATACTATTTTTCAAGGCTTTTCAAGCAATACACCGGGCAGAGCTTCCTGAATTATCTCACCAGTTACAGGGGCAAACAGGCTGAAAAGCTGCTGAAATCGACAGAAAAGCCGATTTTGGATATTGC
>CAZQUQ010000315.1:0-2152 GCA_964596445.1 uncultured Oscillospiraceae bacterium | reverse complement strand
TCTTCTTCATTCAACGAAATAATAATTTCGTTGAATCAAGAAGAGGTGAAACTTGATTTTAACACGCTTTTCAGATATTATATATATTATAATATAATAATAAAAATACCGTATTCAATCTATTTTATAGATTGCTTTAAATTAAACGATTTAAATATTTGAAATTATTTGCGAGGTTTTACATATGACAAACAATGATTTTGAAAACATGCCTGTTATTCTTAAGGATTTCATAAATTACATGCAAACTATTAAAGGAAAATCTATCAACACCATCCAATCCTATTATTATGATTTACGTGTTTTTCTGCGTTTCTTAAAGCAACATCGAAACATTGTTGATAAATCCGCTGACTTTGATTTAATTGATATTTCGGATATTGACGCGCAGTTTATAAAAAGCGTTACACTCAGCGATCTTTACTCATTTATGTCTTTTATAAGCAATTACCGTCAGAATTCGGCATATGCCAGAGCCCGTAAAGTCGCAAGCTTAAAATCATTCTTTAACTATTTAACAAAAAAAGCCAAAATATTGGTTATTAATCCCACACTCGAACTTGAAACACCAAAAATTGTAAAACGACTGCCCAGGTATTTGAATATTCAGGAAAGCAAGCAGCTTTTGTCCTCTGTTGATGGTGAGCATCAGGTTAGGGATTATGCGATTTTAACGCTTTTTCTAAACTGCGGAATGCGTTTGTCGGAGCTTGTAGGCATTAATCTGAACAGTATTCGGAGCAACACCCTGACGGTTATCGGGAAAGGCGACAAGGAAAGAATGATCCCATTGAATAAAGCCTGCATTGAAGCAATTGACAATTATCGCGAAGTACGTCCGGCAGATGGTGTAAAGGATAAAAACGCGCTTTTTTTGAGTGAAAGAAAACAAAGAATCAGCAAGGCGACGGTGCAGCATATTGTCAAGAAATATATAACTTCGGCAGGCCTTGATCCGCGCAGGTATTCCACACACAAGCTCAGGCATACGGCGGCAACGCTTATGTACCGTTATGGCCATGTTGACATCAGGGCATTGCAGGAATTGCTCGGCCACGAAAGCATTGCGACAACCGAAATATACACTCACCTGGATACTCAGCAATTAAAAAATGCTGTTGAAAGCAATCCGTTATCGAGTTTTAACCCTAATGGAAAATAAAGTTAACGCCTTAAAAACTCCTCAATTGCTTTTGAATAATCGGTATCATCTTTTCCGACGGCTATATCCGGAGCAAGGCCCTCGGCATCAATGTTATTCTGCATAACATTCCAATAATGATTTACAAGGAAAATTGCGTAGTTTTTCATTCTGTCGATGTAGCAGATCTGCCCTACTCCTACTCCCTTCGTCTTTCTTCCGATTATTTTCACGTTGTCAAGGTAGGTTTTCAGACCGAGTGCGAGCAGTTCCGAGCCGCTTGCGGTATTTTCATTTACCAGAATCCCAATTTTCTTAAACCCGATAGAATCCTTGCCAGAAATGAACTGGCTGATATATCCGTCACGTTCAATCAAATAGCTTGCGGTGCATTCGGGCAGAAGCGCGTCCAGTATCTTGTTGACCTCGGATGAAAGCCCGCCTTTATTGTCGCGCAGATCTATTATCAGATTTTTTTCTTCTGTTTCGCCGATGCTTTGAATGAATTCGATAAAAGTGTATCCTGTTTCCAGTGAAAAGTCTTTTATTTTAAAATAATAGGTATCCCCTTCCTGCTTTGTTTCGATCAACGTATTATTCTGATGATTGATGAACGCTTCATATTCTTTGCCCGATAAAATATAAGTCAGATTATCATTGCTGCTTTTTGCTTCCTTTAGTAATTTTTCCACATCGTCAAGAGTATAATCGTTCAGTTTCGAGATAAGTTCATTATTAAGTTTTCTCAACGCATCGGATTTCTTATAATAAAGATAGTATTCTGCTATAAAATCAATGAGTTTTTGCGACGAGGTTGTGGATCTGTTATATATTAGTTTTTCATTGAGATGTTTCAGCAGATTATATTCCGAGTATACCGCTTTCGCTTTGTCGGCGTATTCCTGAACCTTTGCGTAATTTTGCAGTTTATCGTATTCCATGGCGATATATGTCATGGTTACGAAATCATTTGAAGGGTCTTGCTGCAGTATCTGTTCAAACACCTTTATG
>CAZQUQ010000314.1:0-2163 GCA_964596445.1 uncultured Oscillospiraceae bacterium | reverse complement strand
AACGCTGTCCGGATGTTGCCGGAATCAGTGTCCGGATGCGGCCGAAATATGCAGATATATAATAAATATATGATTTTTTTACATAATTCAATAATTTTTTGTTATAGATCTGCAGATGAGATTGTAGAAGGTAACCATACTATTATATTATGCTGCGCCGGCAGATTATGCGGCGTTACGTATTAGTGAAAGGAGCAATTTTATGAGGAGCATTAGGACAAAGCTTATAATCTACTTTACCGCTGTAATTATCATTTCATCCGCTGCACTTGGCATAATTTCTGTTCAGAGAGCTACCACAGCCCTTATCGCGGATGCCGAGAAGGCTCTTTACACGATGGCTGCTGATGCGGCAAAGCTGACGGAGAGCAGGATCGAAAACCCATTAAAAACATTGGAAGTGCTCGCGATGAGTGAGGACATTCAGAGCATGAAATGGAAAATCCAGCAGCCGGCCATGCAAAAGTTTGCAGAGAAGACAGGATTTATCGATGTTGCTGTTGTTTCTCCTGACGGCAATGCACAGTATGCAAGCGGATCGACCAGCCAGCTGGGCGACAGGGATTATGTAAAAAAAGCTCTGGATGGTGAAGCAAATGTATCAGATCTGCTGATAAGCCGTGTAACCAATGATGTCGTCCTGATGTTTGCCGTTCCCATAGAAAAGGACGGAAAAGTGGCAGGAGCTTTGATCGGCCGCAGAAGCGGAGTTGCATTGACCGAGATCACAAGCGATGCCGGTTATGGTGAAAACGGCTATGCTTATATGATCAACAGCAAAGGCGTTGTTGTTGCCCATCCTGATACAGAAAAGGTTCTCAATCAATGGAACCCCATAGAGGAAGCAAAGAACGATATGACACTGAGGTCGGTGGCAGAGGAGTTTGAAAAGATCCTGCGGGAAAGATCGGGAGTCAGTAATTATCATTTCAATGGGATGGATCTGTATGATGCATTCATACCTATCGAGGGAACTGACTGGATCTTTGTCGTTACTGCAATAAAAGAAGAGATATTATCTGAGATCCCGATACTTCAGAGAAGCATACTGATCATAGCGACTATTGTTTTACTTGTAAGTACCGGCCTGATATATCTGATCGGAAATTCGATATCGAATCCGGTCATCGAAGCCATACACCATTCCGAGAAAATTGCGGAACTGGACATTACAAGAGATATTCCCGAAAAGTATCTGAAGCAAAAAGATGAGATAGGGAAACTGTCGGCAGCGATGCAAACCTTGACAGAAAGTCTTCGCAGCATCATAAATGAGATCAACAGTTCAGCCGAACAAGTGGCGGCAGCGTCGGAGCAGCTGACTGCATCAACGCAGCAATCGGCAACGACTGCAGAGGATGTTTCAAAGACAGTGGAAGAAATCGCAAAGGGCGCTTCCGACCAGGCGGAAAACGTTCAGGAAGGCACATCAAAGGCAGCCTTGCTGGGAGAAGCCATTGAGAATGATCTGAGTTACATAAAGAGCCTGAATGCTGCTTCAAATAAGGTAAATGAGGTTGTTTCGGATGGAATAAAGGAGATAGACGAACTGACCAAGATAACCGATGAAAGCAGCAATGCGACCCGTGAAATCTATGATGTCATACTGAAGACTCACGACAGTTCCGAGAAGATCGGACAAGCAAGCGGTGTGATAGCATCCATTGCAGACCAGACAAATCTGCTGGCACTCAATGCGGCAATAGAAGCTGCAAGAGCTGGGGAAGCGGGAAGAGGCTTTGCAGTGGTCGCAGAGGAGATCAAAAAGCTGGCAGAGCAGTCTACGGCGTCTACGAAAGAGATCGACAGCATTGTCCGAGAACTGCAGAGTAATGCTCAGAATGCTGTCAAGACGATGAACAGAGTGTCTGAAATAGAAAACGTGCAGGCAGAGAGCGTTGTCAAGACAAGAGATAAATATATGATGATTGCCGATGCGATGAGCGAAGCAATAAAAGTAGTCGAGCAGCTTAATGTTTCCGGACATGGAATAGAGCAAATGAAGAACGATATAATCGATACGCTGCAAAATCTGTCTGCGATAGCAGAAGAGAACTCAGCCGCAACCGAGCAGATGGCAGCATCCATGCAGGAGCAAAGTGCATCTATCGAAGAGATCGCACACTTCAGTGAAGGACTGTCTGAGCTGGCACAGGGACTTCA
>CAZQUQ010000313.1:0-2186 GCA_964596445.1 uncultured Oscillospiraceae bacterium | reverse complement strand
TCACCAATGGTTTCCAAGCTTTTTCTCTTCTCCAACTGTCAAAGACGGAATTATATATTCAATAGTTTCTACGGTCAAGTCCAGAAACATTCATTTGGTATTTATTTACATCAATACAACTAATAAAAATTCTTTTATCTACTTTTATTCGGCATATAGGTTTATATTAATTTTAGGCAAAAGGTATTTGTGAAACAATTGCATACTTCATATTAATCTGAAAGTACCATCTCCATACATCGTTTCCGCCATAAATGCTCGTATTCCTTATGGGACACAATCCTCTTAACGAGATTGACCGGGTCATGTACGCCTTCCTCATCACACCACCTAATGTTTATCGCATAGGCGCGCATGTCAAGCTCATCTTCGTCCCAATATACCGGAACATCATCCCATCCGGCGAGATGTGCCGCCACCGCTCGGGTATGCCCGTCTGTCATAACGATGCGGTCATTCAATCGCTTGACAGGGACGGGATCAAAACAACCGGCATCTGCAGAATCGAACCACTCCTGCACCAGTCGTAGCTTTCCTTCGCTGATGTAGAGCTGGCTAGGCTGTAACTCCACAATGGGAAGCATAAATTGCTTTTCCTCTGGCACCTTTACACGGTGACGCTCGATGAATTCGTCCCTCGTCAATCTGTAATGATACTGCCATTGCCCCTTTTGCGGTTGGGGCAACGGTTCGACTAACACTTGTGTAAACCCATGCTTCTCCCACATGCGCCTGCTGCGGACATTATAGTCCTCGCAGAAACAGTGCAGTATATCAACGTGCTCGCCATAAAAAGCGTAGTCCACCAGCATACCGATAAACTGCGTGCCAATGCCGCGGTTCCAGTACTCCTTTTCGCCGATGCACATATCGATCCGGCGGACATCCATGGTTTCGGGGTATATTGCCCTTACATTCGGTAGGTTCATCCTTTGCAACCAGCATTCGCCGATGGGAACACCATCCACTTCAATTAGGAAGCAGAATGCATTCTGGGAAACCCCTCCGTATATCTGATGAACGGTTTCCGGACGGTAAGACAGATTAATATCAGCTGTTCCTCCCTCCGTCCAGTAAAGCACTTTCGGGTCAGCACACCATTTATACAGATAAGGAAGATGATCATCACAAAGCGGGTGCAAGATGATATTACTGCCATTTCCACCATACAGTGTTATATCATGAGTTTTAATGATGCTCATATATTTCTAACCTCCTTCTTTGCCAAGAAACCAATCCACTGAGGCAATGCAGCCCACGGATTCTGTTTCCAATCGAATTTCATATAATTATCTGCTTCCGCCTGCGCATGATTTTTATAAAACCATAAGCTATGATCATTTTTGTCGGGATGGAATTCCTCCATGTGTGTTATTTTAAATCCTGCGTCAAAGGTAACATTAAATATATCCTGAATACGCCAGTGGAATTTCGGTACGTCATCAATGATATCAATATTCTCATATGGCTTGCGGACTGCTATGATCGGTACTTTATCATCTCCGAACGGCCGAATCACGGGGTGGACTTCAAACATAACATACCATCCGTCCTTCTTGAGCACACGATGGAAGCTCCTGTACATACTCAATAGATCTGATATCCATACATGGACACCATTGGACGTATATACGAGATCATATGTGCCGTCTTCAATTTTCGTAAGCGACATACTATCATCGCAAACAAACCTAATATCCCAGCCATGGACTGCAGCAATCCGTCTGGCATTTTCCAACTGCCGTTCAGATATATCCGCTGATGTGACGGTAGCTCCCAGCAAATGGAACGCAAATACGGCGGCGTTATCACCACTAGATGGCACAAGTACATTTCTACCTCTAAGATTGGGGTACGAGCTTCGTATCATATCCCAGACCGGAGCAGGAAATGCCCAGGTTGGGTCTTGGATAATACGCCTGATGGTTTCCCCGGAAGCGTTTTCAGCAAAATACTCATCGGAACAAGCATCCCATTCTTCTTTTGCTGTATGTACTCTATTATTCTTTTTCATTTTATTGTCCTCCCTTCATATATTCCATTCCCCATTGATGCATAAAGCGTGTGATGATATCGCTTTTGTCATAAAGCTTTTTGCTTTTTAAGTCACCATATTTTTTGGCAAGCTCTCTTACTGGAATTGTGCGATTCGCTTTCATTCCTGGCGCTCTCTCATCACAGTAGTT
>CAZQUQ010000312.1:0-2217 GCA_964596445.1 uncultured Oscillospiraceae bacterium | reverse complement strand
GAGACCAGTATAGGGTTCGAATTCCATGCAGAGGGAGGAAAGGCATACAGGCTCATTCCCTGACAGTCAGCAGCTGCAGCGGATGGCCGGTATTTCCAATGAATAGTAGATAACGAAAAAAAAACATGCTATTATGAAGAAGGCTTTGCCCTATCTAAAATATGACAGCATGTCCGGTGAAAATTGACAGCATGCCGTTACAAAAGGAGAATTGACATGGATAACGTAAGATACATCATGTGCTACACGAGAAAGCCGCAGGATGAGATGATCTACTCAAACAGACTTGCGTTCAGCATGCACCTCGCATACAGCGAGGATGGAAAAAACTATGAGGCTCTGAATCATAATTCAGGCGTGTTGTTTGCAAAAGCAACGGAAAATGAAGACAATACGCTCAATGCAAAAAGCCTCAAGTGCCCCTTTATCTTCAGCATGGAAAACAGCATGTACGGCGTGCTTGCCGTCCGCACCGACGCAGAAGGCGGGAATGATGCCGAAAGCAGGGGAAAGGTCCTGTTCTTTACCACAAAGGATTTTCTGCAATATCAGGAAGTTGGTCTGATAGATCTTAATACGGATGATTATGTTCAGGATGTCGCATGCATCTATGATGCCGGAAGCAAGGAATATATAATATTTTGGTGTGACGAACAGCAAAGGTGGTACAGGAATGTGATCACAGACTTGTTTGCGCTGAAGGGCTCAAACAGGAATATATACAATCAGCAAATCGTCATACACAGTGTCGACACCGGCATAGAGGGCATTGTTCCCCGCAATTCGCTCCGCATACCTGAGCATATCGGCAAAAGGCTGAAATATAAGCTTTCGACTCCTTTCAACACAGCTGTGGAAGTGCCTGAGGAAGTAATCGCATCTTCCAGGCAGGAACTGAAAGGTGTTAAAGTCAGGGCGATATACAACGACGGGACCGCCGCGGACAAGACCGTGGACTGGGACGACAGCAATGTGGACTGGAACAGGCCGGGTGTATACCATATCAGCGGAACGATCCGTCAGGACCATTATGAATTCCCGGTCGCAGTGAACCGTGCTGATCCATGCATAACCAAATGGAACGGCAAGTACTATTTCATAGCTACCAACGATGCAGATAAAAACCACACTCTTTACATAAGGGAAGCAGATTCCATCCCTGAGCTTGTCAATGCAAAAGAGATACTGCTGCTGGATTCGGACACGTATCCGCATATAAAAGGCCTTCTCTGGGCTCCTGAGTTCCATGTGATAGAGGATGACCTGTATATATTCCATGGAGCTACCTCAAGCGAGTTTTTCTATGAGGAGTCGCATCTGATGAAGCTGAAGAAAGGCGGAAATCCTGCAAACAGGGAAGATTGGTCGGCGCCGCAGAGGATTTTGAAGAAGGACGGTTCATACTTATGCGAAGAGGGAAAGGTGATCTCTCTTGATATGACTGTTATAAGGCAGAATAATGAATATTATGCGGCATGGTCCCAAAGACAGTTCCTCCCTGCAGACACCGGTGCGTGGCTGTATATAGCCAGACTTGACAAGGATGAACCGTGGAAGCTGGCAACCGACCCAGTAGTCATATCCAAGCCGGATTATGGGTGGGCCAACAACCATACCTTTGTCGATGAAGGACCGTATGCGCTGATCACCGATAAGAAAATATTCCTGACATTTTCCAGTGCCCTGGTCGATGCGACTTATGTCGTCGGACTGCTTACTGCGGATCCCGGATCGGACCTGCTTGATCCAAAAAGCTGGACGAAGCTGAACTATCCGCTGCTGACCAGCAGGAGCGTACCGGGTGAATTCGGCCCCGGACACAACTCATATGTCATAGACGACGACGGGATCATCTGGAATGCATACCATGCCAGGCCGGGAGCAGACGGTCCCAGAAGTTCAGGAATCCGCAGGGTGCACTTCGACATAGACGGATATCCGGTGCTCGATCTGACGGAAAGGATGGATCTGGATCCCAAACTGAAGAGAGTATCGACGCGGCTGGTCGTCAAGGCCTGATAGTACACCCTGGAGCATTCATGTACGTATAATTAAAGCACTGCCGTATAGCGGTGCTTTTTTATACATTTTATGTCAAAATGAGAGATTTTATCTTAGCTCTTGTAATTTATTGTATAGTCAACTATAGTATTATTGATGTAAGGGCAAATTGTCAAAAATGATCGGGAGTTGAGCATGGATTTGATCACACAGAAA
>CAZQUQ010000311.1:0-2246 GCA_964596445.1 uncultured Oscillospiraceae bacterium | reverse complement strand
GGCGGAGGCTCAGACACAGGTACGGGCGCAGGTGCAGGGACGGGAACGACAGACATGCTTACGGTATGCGCCGGACCTGATCCTGACACGATCGACCCTGCGCTTAATTCGTCAGTGGATGGTGCAACATTGATCGTCCATGCTTTTGAAGGACTTATGATCCTGGACAAGGATGGAAAGCCTTCACTGGGTCAGGCAAAGTCATATGATGTCAGCGATGATGGAACAACATACACATTCCACCTTCGTGACAATCTGAAATGGAGCGATGGAACGCCGCTTAAGGCAGGAGATTATGTTTACTCATGGAACCGTGCGATATCACCTGAGACTGCAGCTGAGTACGAATACATGTTTGAAGTGATCGAAGGCTATGAAGAAGGGAAACTGAACATCTCGGCTCCTGATGACAAAACATTCGTCGTCAAGCTTAAGAACGCTGTTCCATATTTTCTTGAGCTCTGTGCGTTCCCTGCCTATTCGCCTGTGCGGCAGGATATCATCGAGGCAAACGGGGACTCCTGGGCGACAAATCCACAGACCTATATCGGAAACGGACCATACAGGATGATCGAATGGGTCCCGGGATCCCATATAATCTATGAAAAGAACAAGAACTACTGGAATTATGATAAGCTGGGCGCAGAAAAGATCAAATTCGTCCTTATGGAGGACGACGTTGCAATAAAAAATGCATTCGAGAGGGGGGAGATCCTGTTTGCAGATACAATGCCAAACGATGAGATAGACGCATGGAGAGACAAACCGGAGTTCAACCTTGAAGGACAGCTTGGAACATATTACGTTTCATTCAATACAAAAAAAGCTCCCCTGGATAATCCAAAGGTACGCAAAGCTTTGCTGCTTGCAGTGGATCGTGACTTCATATGCGTCAATATAGGAAAGGCGGGACAGGAACCCGCAGGCGCATATGTTCCGACAGGGCTTACGGATGCTGATCTGTCCAAAGAATTCCGTGAGGTCGGCGGAAATTACTACGACCCGTCAAAGGAAGCTTATGAGTCCAACCTGGCAGAAGCGAAAAAGCTGCTTGCAGAAGCCGGATATCCGGATGGTAAAGGACTTCCTACCATGGAGTATCTTTATAATGAAGGAACCGGACACCAAATGATAGGCGAAGCGCTGCAGGATATGTGGAAAAAGATCGGCGTCAATGTCACACTCGTCTCACAGGAGTGGAATACATTCCTGAACACCAGAAAGAACGGTGATTACTATATTGCACGCAATGGATGGCTCGCTGATTACAATGACCCGATCACATTCCTTGACATGTGGGTCACAGGAGGCGGCAACAACGATGCCCAGTGGAGCAATGCCGAATATGACAGCCTTATAAAGAGGATCAAGTCTTCAACAGATACCGAAGAGCGCTACAGACTCATGCATGAGGCGGAAGACATAATCTTTAAGGAAAGCATGCTTTGCCCGATCTATTATTATGTCGACATCTACCTGCTCAATCAGAAAGTCCAGGGCTTCTATTCGTCGCCGCTGGGTTTCAAACACTTCATGTATGCGACAGTGGCGGCTTGATATTGTGATCTGTACAAAAAGCTGATTTGAAACTAAAAGGGACGGTTCTCGCGGCTTACGAGAACCGTCCCCAATAATCGCATGAATCAGAACTTTGAATATCTGCCTTCAACTTTTCCTATTATCCTGACCTCATCTTTTGTAAAATTATCCTTGTCTATAATGCTGTCAGCTGCCTTGAGTGTTATGGTACCGTCGTTCTGCGGATGATACCTTCTCAGCATTGAGCGGGTCTCATAGAATACGAGCACTATATCACCATCCTTTGGTTCTGCGGCTGCGTTGACCAGAATTATATCATTCTCTCCGAAACCGGCTTCTGCCAGACCGTCACTCGGACACTCGGAAAGGAAGTAGCTGCCGTTTTCCGAAAGCACTTCAGGAGAAACAGGATGGTATTTTTCTATATTGTATATGTTGGTCAGGTCATCCAGATTCCTCTGGCTGATCTTTTTTATCCTGGGAACGAATACGGGTTTTGTGTACATCTGGTCATCCTCGGACACCAGCTGTATCGATCTTGCGGCTCCAAGCTGCCTTTTTATCACACCCTTTTGCTCAAGCCTGTTAAGTATCCCCTGGACTGCTCCCGGAGTTTTCTCGCCTACCAGTTCGCCTATTTCACGGACCGTTGGTGGTATGCCGTTAACTTTGATATAAGACTCAATAACTGAATATACTTTCTTTTT
>CAZQUQ010000310.1:0-2256 GCA_964596445.1 uncultured Oscillospiraceae bacterium | reverse complement strand
CGTAATGATTGAGATTGAGAAGCCCCGCATCGAGTGTGCAGAGATATCCGACAATCTTATTCTACATACTCAGCGAGATGAGAAACGCGCAAGAATCTCCAGTGGTCTGTATCACGAGCTGCGGGTGCGAATGACCTACAACTCAAATCACATCGAAGTAATCTTTGAGGATATGGACGACCTGGTGAGCCTTTGTAGGCAGTGCCATCAAAAGGCTAGGAAATCTATGATCCGAAACTGACACCGTGTTCATATAAACCCAATCAGCTGATGTACTGGCCGACTACTCCGTCCAACGGTGAATTTATCAAAACGATAGCAGCAAAACAACCAGTTATTACCGACGGATTTGATGAGGACGCCATAAAAGCATATCTAAAGAGATGGCTTGAAGATCAAGGCTGGTCTGTAAAGGTCGCATGGGGCAAAAATCATGGCGTAGATATTGAAGCGATTAAAGACGGTGAGTACTGGCTAATTGAAGCAAAAGGCCCGGGCTCACGCCAAGCAATGCAGCACAACTATTTTCTTGGCACCCTTGGCGAGACATTGCAACGCATGGAAAATGAAAAAGCAAGATACAGCATAGCTTTTCCTGATATGCCGGTATACAGAGGACTGTGGAGACGATTGCCAACACTTGCAAAGCAGCGAACAGGCATTGATATGCTTCTAGTGGCTGAAGACGGAAAAGTAGCGCTCACGGCTTTCGTGGTTATCGACTATCTCACTGGCTTGATGTGCGCGAGCCTCGAAAAGAAGCTGTCAAGCGAGGTCGGATTCAGGGGAATCTTCAGAAAGGTACTTATCTTCGCCCTCGTTGGCGTCGGGCATATCATTGACAAGCAGATCATCGGAGATGGCAGCGTGCTTCGGACCGCAGTCATCTTTTTTTATCTCTCTAACGAAGGAATCATCCAAAATCATCACCTCACTCGCAACGATGGATTGATGAAAAGCTCCGCCAGGAGCGCAGCCGATTTTGACATAAGAATCCACCTTTTTATACAAATTCCTTGCGGCCTCAGTCCGAAACACTTTTTACGGGTATAAAGCATTTTCGCACGGATGGATATTCTTATCAGTACCGAATCACTACACCAGCCATCTGTTTACAAACGGTATTCTTGACAAGATATAATAACAGCAATATGATAGCGCCAAATTCACGCAGGATAACACCGGGATAGAAATCAAGCAGGGGAAACCGTTTACTGAAATATTCAGGAAGTCAAAGAGATGAATAACAAAAACATGGACTAAATATATGCAGAAGCTCGCTTTTGATATCCTCGTAATAACCGTTAAAGCCTTTCCCTTTATGCCTGCCCGAATGCCATAGCACAGGCCGAACAGCCCTATGGCAAGCAGCGCCACGCCCACGGACATTCCTTCCAGAAAATTCTGGTACAGGTTTCCGTTTTTTAATGACATAAAGATTGTAAGCCCGAATACAGAGATAAAGCCCATGCCGAAAAGAAGAAAGTTCCATTTGCGCGGAATCGGATAGTGAGCTAAATAGTAACCCAAAACCCCATATCCGACAGCGGCGTATGTCATGTTCATCGCCCATTGGACGGGTATGCCGGACAACAGATTGAATGGCCAAAAGGGTTTGACGGTAGGATATACGATGCCGACCAGGAACCATACGGCAAGCGCGTATTGCAGTTCTTTTTGAGTGGCGTTTTTGATAAAGACCCGCGTGACAGGCAGAAAAAGATAGACTAAAATCAAAATATGTAAATAGTAGAGATGGAATTCCTGCTTAAAGAGAAGAACCTCTTTCAGCGCATGGAATCAAGCGGGTAGCGAAAAGGTTCCGGTGATGATAAGAGCATAGGCCTTGTTAGCTAGAGGCCAGAGCCCATACGAACATAGCAACCACAATATGAAGCAGATTCCTAGTGTACAGCTTTTTTAGAGAGACCTCCTTATACGGTGTCAACAGCAACGCTCCGCTGCACATAAAAAAGATTGGCACACTCGCTCTCGTAATACTGCCCCAAAAGACAGAAGAAAGCCAATCGAATGATGGAATAGTATTGCTATAACCGCCGCTGCACATATGTATCATGATAACACCCAAAATGGCTATTGTTTTTAACAGATCAATCCCAACGTCTCTCGTTGTTTCGTTCTTTGTTTTCAGATTCATTACGTATCACATCCCAATACAAAGATCAATGATCTTGTCAATATTACTTGACACATTTTTCTCGAACAATTTGTGGTTTGATGCTGGGATATAATGGG
>CAZQUQ010000309.1:0-2281 GCA_964596445.1 uncultured Oscillospiraceae bacterium | reverse complement strand
ACTTTCATATTATATACAATACATTATAAAAATGCAAACACTTGTTCGATGTTTTATGAAATTATTTTTACAGCTTTTCTCTGACCAGGTACAAATAAATTCAGACTGGGCACTAGCAAATTCAGGTTGGGCACTAACAAGAAAGGAGGCTTTGCACCTCCCTCATTAACTGATTTCTCATTAATTGATTACTCATTTATTGATTATTATCAACAGGCTATTCTTTTATCTTCTCCTGCAGTTCCTTCAGCCTGTCCCTGAGTGCTGCGGCTCTTTCAAACTGCAGCTCTCTTGCTGCTTGCTTCATTTCCTTTTCTATCTTGTTCATCAGCGCTTGTATGCCTACTTCATCCAACTGCTCGATGTCTTGCGTGAATGAATACTTCGTATCCGTCTCGGCTGCTTTGATCGTCTCGAGCGTATCCCTCACGCCTTTCTGAACTGTAGTCGGCGTGATCCCGTGCTTAAGGTTGTATTCCATCTGTATCTTTCTTCTTCTGTTGGTTTCACTGATCGCCCGCTGCATTGAATCCGTTATCGTATCCGCATACATTATAACGGTTCCTTCAACGTTTCTGGCAGCTCTTCCGATGGTCTGGATAAGCGATGTTTCCGAACGCAGGAAGCCTTCCTTGTCGGCATCGAGTATCGCAACAAGCGTCACTTCCGGAAGGTCGAGGCCTTCCCTTAACAGATTTATACCCACCAATACATCGAACACACCGAGCCTCAGATTCCTGATAAGTTCAATTCTTTCCAGTGTTTCAACGTCCGAATGCAGATATTCGACCTTTATATCCAGCTCCTTCAGGTAAGCGGTCAGATCTTCGGCCATCTTCTTTGTCAGTGTGGTCACAAGTACTCTCTGCTGCTTCTCTACACGTTTTGATATCTCGCCGATCAGGTCGTCGATCTGTCCGGTAACGGGACGTACGATGACCTCGGGATCGACCAGTCCGGTAGGCCTGATGATCTGTTCCACGGTTTGCTGCGAATGGCGTTTCTCATACTGTCCGGGTGTCGCACTGACATAAATGGCCTGTTTGACCTTCTTTTCAAATTCCTCAAACCGCAGCGGCCTGTTGTCATATGCCGACGGCAGTCTGAAACCATATTCCACAAGCGACTCTTTTCTCGAGCGGTCGCCGTTATACATGCTGCCGATCTGAGGGATCGTTACATGGGATTCATCTATGATCACCAGCATATCCTCGGGGAAGTAATCGAGGAGTGTATAAGGAGGACTCCCGGGTTCTCTGCCGCTGATATGCCTTGAGTAGTTTTCTATGCCCTGGCAGAAGCCGATCTCCTGGAGCATTTCCAGATCGTACCTGGTCCTCTGTTCAAGCCGCTGGGCCTCCAGAAGCTTGCCCTGTTCCTTCAGTTCCTTCAGCCTCTCCTCCAGTTCCTGCTCTATTGTCGCAATGGATCTGAGCATTTTGTGGCGTGAGGTCGCATAATGGTTGGCGGGAAAGATGGCTGCATATGTACGCACGCCAAGTATTTCGCCGGTCAGATAGTTTACTTCGGATATCCTTTCGATCTCATCTCCGAAGAACTCTACTCTTAAAACGCTTTCAGAT
The DNA here is from genome assembly GCA_964596445.1 of uncultured Oscillospiraceae bacterium. Classification (GTDB taxonomy): domain Bacteria; phylum Bacillota; class Clostridia; order Acetivibrionales; family DTU013; genus DTU013. Next base: position 698 of record CAZQUQ010000309.1, on the reverse strand, counting down.
GAATCCGGAGGGAATATCTCCAGAACATCGCCCCTGACTCTGAACCGGCCTCGCTTGAAGTCGATCTCATTTCTTTCGTATTGGATGTCCACCAGCTTTCTGATCACTTCATCCCTGTCCTTCTTCATGCCGGGCCTCAGCGAGATCATGAGCTCAGTATAGTCCTCAGGATCTCCCAGGCCATAAATGCACGACACACTGGCGACAATTATTACGTCGCGCCTTTCGAACAGCGCTGCGGTGGCTGAGTGCCTCAGCTTGTCTATTTCGTCGTTTATCGAAGAATCCTTTTCTATATAGGTATCAGTCGCGGCAATATAGGCTTCCGGCTGATAATAGTCATAATAGCTGACAAAGTATTCAACAGCATTGTTTGGGAAAAACTCCTTGAACTCGCTGCACAGCTGCGCCGCAAGCGTTTTGTTGTGGGCTATGACCAGCGTTGGCCGCTGGACCTTTTCGATGACATTTGCCATTGTGAAGGTCTTGCCCGAGCCTGTTACGCCCAGAAGAGTCTGGTGCCTGTAACCTCTGTTGAGGCCCTTCACAAGATTCTCGACCGCTTCGGGCTGATCACCGCACATCTTATATTCAGATACAATCTTGAACTCCGCCATAAACCCTCCTTGTTTCCGGGACTATTTCGGGAACGATTTTACGTGTACCCTAAACACATTTTTGCATTTTACGAAAACATA
>CAZQUQ010000308.1:0-2303 GCA_964596445.1 uncultured Oscillospiraceae bacterium | reverse complement strand
AGGAGGTATTATCATGAAGAAAGACTATGACTTCAGGCATGCAGAAAAAGAGATGCAGGATTTCTGGAAGGAAAATTCCATCTATGATTTTGATCAGGAGAGTCGATATGATATCTATTCTATTGATACTCCGCCGCCTACTGTCAGCGGCAGCCTGCACATCGGACATATATTTTCCTATACACAGGCGGAGATGATAGCGCGTTTCAAACGAATGCAGGGCTGCAATGTTTTTTATCCTTTTGGGTTTGACGACAATGGATTGCCGACAGAAAGGCTTGTTGAAAAAGATGAAGGTATTATTGCAAAAAACCTTCCAAGAAGTGAGTTTATTGAAAAGTGTGCTGCGACTTCTGCAAAATATGTAAAGGAGTTCAGGGATTTATGGGAATCCTTGGGCTTCTCAGTTGACTGGTCGCTTCAATATGATACAATCAGCCCTTTGGGTCAGCGTATATCACAAAAATCTTTTATCAAGCTAGTCAAAGATGGAAAAGCATATATAAAAGAGTCGCCGGTTTTGTGGTGTACCGAATGTCAAACATCAATAGCCCAGGCAGAACTGGAGGCTGTTGAAAAGGACACGACATTTAATTATATTACGTTTAGGGTAAGCGATGAGAAGCTGCTGGTTGCTACTACAAGACCCGAGCTGTTATATGGATGCGTTTGCCTGTTTGTAAATCCCGAAGATGACAGATATAAAAGATTTATTGGTAAAAATGCTGCTGTTCCTTTATATGATTATGAAATTCCTATATTGGCAGACGAAAAAGTTGATATCGATAAAGGAACAGGTGTAGTTATGTGTGCAACCTTCGGCGACAGCACTGATGCAGAGTGGTATGAGGATCATAAACTGCCTTATCGGAAAGTTATTTTGTCTGACGGTACGATAGATGAAAGTGTTCCGCTGATCGGAGGGCTAAAGGTCTTAACAGCCAGAAGACAGATTATCAGCTTGCTTTCGGAAAATGGATTACTTTTGGAATTAAAGAATATCACGCATACAGTTGCCATACACGAACGCTGCGGAAAGGAAATCGAAATTATACCGTCGAAACAGTGGTATATCGATATTCTTACAAATAAGGAGCAATTTTTGAGAGCTGCTGATGAAATCAATTGGTATCCAGAATATATGAAAAACAGGTATACATTATGGGTTGAAAATCTCAAGTGGGATTGGTGCATATCACGCCAGCGCTACTTTGGAGTTCCCTTTCCTGTTTGGTACTGCAAAAACTGTGGCAAGGTTGTGATTGCAAGCGAGGATATGCTGCCTGTAAATCCTCTTGAAACTAAACCCGGGAAGCCTTGTTCCTGCGGGTGTGAAGATTTTGAACCTGATAGCTCTGTTTTTGATACATGGGCTACATCATCGGTTACTCCTCAGATAAATGCAAAATGGGGCGAGATAAATGATATTTCAGAAAAGCTTCTGCCAATGAGTTTGAGGACACAGGCTCATGAGATTATACGTACATGGGCATTCTATACAATAGTTAAAAGCCTTTACCATACGGGCAAAATACCTTGGAAGGATATAATGGTCTGCGGTTTTGTTCTTGCTAAAAAGGGAGAAAAAATCAGCAAATCAAAGAGCAACTCCGAGTTGTCGCCCAAATTGCTTATTGAAAACCATTCTGCTGATGTTATTAGATATTGGGCTGCCAATTCCAGACTTGGGACCGACACGTTTTTTTCGATCGATGAATTAGGCATAGCCAAAAGATTTATCACAAAGCTATGGAATGCATCCAGGTTCTCAATATCTCATCTGCAAGACATTGACCTTAATGCTGATGTTAATTTAATGCCTGTAGACCGATGGATAATCGAGCGGTGTAAGCAAACAACTATAAATGCACGGAAACTCCTTGACCAGTATGAAATAGGACCAGCCAGACATGAAATCGACGATTTTTTCTGGAAGGATTTTTGCGACAATTATCTTGAAATTGTCAAAGAGAGACTATATACACCCGAAATACATGGCTATAAAGAGCGGCAATCAGCTCAATATGCCTTGTATTATTGCATGCTGAACATTTTAAAGTTATATGCCATTTATGTTCCGCACATCACAGAATATATTTATCAGGAGTTCTTCAAACGGCATGAAAAAAGCATTTCTCTGCACAGGCAATGCTGGGAAACTGAAAAAACTTTTGATGATGAGATTATCCTTTTTGGGGAGAAACTAAAGGAGGTTATAGCTGAAACAAGGAAGTTTAAATCTGTTAATGCTTTATCGATGAAAGCAGAGATTGCAGAGGTACCCATAAATAAAGTTTCAAAAA
>CAZQUQ010000307.1:0-2320 GCA_964596445.1 uncultured Oscillospiraceae bacterium | reverse complement strand
GACAACAGTGTATATACCGAGAGCTATGATCAACTGGTTCTTTCACCTGGTGCTGAACCTGTGAGACCTCATATAAACGGGATTGATCTACAAAGGATTTTTACACTCAGAAATATTCCGGATACTTACAGGATCAAAGATTTTGTGGATAATGAGAATCCCGAAACGGCTGTTATTGTCGGAGCAGGCTTCATTGGGCTTGAGGTCGCTGAAAACCTTCACAGGAGAGGCATAAAGGTAATGATTGCCGAGCTTTCGGATCATGTTATCGGACCTTTGGATTTCGAAATGGCTTCATTTGTTCATCAGCATCTGAATTCGAAAGGCGTGGCGCTGTATTTACAGGACGGTGTAAATGAGTTTGCTCAGGAAGATAATAAAATTAACGTCAAACTATCAAGCGGACGATTGCTTAGTGCTGATATGGTGATCCTGGGAATAGGGGTAAAGCCTGAGACAAAGCTTGCATCGGAAGCAGGGCTTAAGCTAGGCCGGACAGGAGGGATTGCTGTAAATGAATATATGCAAACGTCAGACCCCGATATATATGCGGTTGGTGATGCTGCAGAAGTGATTGATTTTATGGGGACAGTTCTCAAGAATCAGTTAAATAATGGAGAGACAATGAATAGAGGGAGAGGGACAGTTCTCATACCATTAGCAGGGCCCGCTAATAAACAAGGTAGGATAGCAGCGGATAACATTTGCGGGCGTAAGATCAAGTATAAAGGTACACAAGGAACATCAATCGCAAAAGTATTTGATATGACTGTTGCGTTAACGGGAGCGAATGAAAAATTATTGAAGGAGCTTGGCATAGAATACGAGAAATCATATACGCATTCATCTTCACATGCTGGATATTATCCGGGTTCTGCACCAATGAATATCAAGCTGCTGTTTTCAAAATCAGACGGCAAAGTGCTCGGTGCTCAGATAGTAGGTTATGATGGTGTTGACAAAAGACTTGATGTATTAGCCGCCGCAATCCGCGCCGGTATGTCAGTCTATGATTTGCAGGAACTGGAGTTGTCTTATGCCCCGCCATACTCTTCAGCTAAGGATCCTGTTAATATAGCCGGCTATGTTGCGGCAAATATCCTCACTGGCGATGTTTCCATATTTCATTGGGATGAAGTTAAAAGCCTTGATAGGTCGAAAACTCTTTTAGTTGATGTCAGATCAAAAATGGAGTATAGTCTTGGGACTATTGACGGAGCGGTTAATATACCTGTTGATGAGCTTAGGGACAGAGTCGGTGAATTAGCTCCAGAAAGAGATATTTATTTATTCTGTCAGGTAGGACAGAGAGGCTATTTAGCAGCAAGAATCCTTATGCAGATGGGCTATAGAAATATAAAGAACCTTAGTGGAGGTTATCTGGTTTATAGGACAGCGATACAGAAGAAGTCAGACTAAGACAACATTGATGAGTAACCCGGCGAATTTCGATGTATGTCTGGTACTGCAGCTTGACAGTGCACGCTCTTAGCTGATTAGTTAGAGACGATGGGCATATAACTGCTGTGTTTGCAGACACAAAGATGTGTTGTAAGTATGTCAGTAAATTCTCAGTATGTTGATTGACAAGATATAGGCCTGTCCCTGCAATTTATGTTAGGCAATGATTGGTTGATATACAGTCGGCTTAAAAGCTTCTTGTTTATAATAATCTATAAGTATTTGTTAAATATTTATCATTCTTTCTAAAAATAATGTATAATTGGTCTATGGCTATGTTTATATCATAGAATGGCGATATTTATTATAAAGTATTGAATATTTAGATGGAGGCATTGCTATGGATATCGAGTTATATAAGGAGCAAGCTGAAAAACTAAAAGCAATCGCACATCCCCACAGACTTTGTATCATTAGAGGATTGATAGATAATAGCTGTAATGTTTCTAAGATCCAGGAGTGTTTGAATCTGCCACAGTCTACAGTATCACAACATTTGTCAAAGCTGAAAGCCGCAAAAATTGTTGATGGTGTACGAAGCGGCCTTGAAATTAACTATCGTGTCATTGATGACGATATTAAAGAAATTGTTGGATTAATGACAAAAGATATGTAAAGAAAGATAAATAACATATAGGATATGTTCAAACAAAGATCAAATTAATTTGCTGCAAATTTTGGAATGTCAAAGTACAGAAAATTTTCTAATAGCGAATACTGGTGGCACCCTCGGCATAGAAATAACTTAGATGTGTTTACTTGACAAGTACGGGAGTATTATTTCCGGTACATTGTATTTTATGTGAGTCCAGCGGTAAGATGTCAATAGGTAAACTGGAAAAAGATCATTGAAAATTGC
>CAZQUQ010000306.1:2132-2350 GCA_964596445.1 uncultured Oscillospiraceae bacterium | reverse complement strand
AATTTATATTCAATTAAATTAATTTTAAAGCTTTGAACACCAATTTTCCGATATAGAAGAAAGGGAATAAAGTTCCTCATAAGAGGGGGCGCTGTTTATGAGAAAAGTGACTGTGGTTTATCTGGTTTTTTTACTTATCTTCGGAGTGGCGGGAAAGGCTTTTGCCGAGGACCTTGATTTGTTCGGCAATTACGATATCAAGACCTCCAGACAAGATA
>CAZQUQ010000306.1:0-2122 GCA_964596445.1 uncultured Oscillospiraceae bacterium | reverse complement strand
ACCACTGTCATTCCAAAGTCTTCGTCATAAGCCAAAGCCAAAAATCCTTTTGCCGAAAGACCCGATATCAGACTGTCAGCAGGAATCGGATACCTGCAGGGAGAAACCAGTTACCAGATAGGCGGGCATTTTGACAGTCCGCAATACGGTCCTTATGATTATCGGTTTCCGATAAGCGAACTGGACTGGCCGCTGAATGTGGTAATGGGTTCGGTTGACTTCACTGCCAGCTACTGGAGGCTGTCAGGAGCTCTTTCCTATAAAACGAATCTTTCCGATCCGAAACAGAAAATGGAGGATTCTGACTGGGGCGCAATAAGCGGTGATCCTGAAGACCTTATGGATGTATATTCGGAAAGCAGTGTTACCCTTGATGCAAAAATATTCGACGGCAACATAAATTTCGAGTTTCTCAAATATAAAGATTGGGGCATGCAGATAGGCGTGGGTTATCTCTGGCAGGATTTCAGCTATGTTGGAAGCAATGTTGACCAGTGGTATCCTCCATATCCCTCAGAACCTCATTTTTATTATGGCGGAAGGGTTATTGCATACGACGTGACCTATGAAATTCCATATGCTCAGCTTCTGGTTAATTTTAATACAAAAAAATTCAGAGGCGCCCTGGTCTATCAGTATTCCCCGTTCGTGAATGCCGAAGACGAGGACAAGCATCTTCTCAGGTCTAAAGTCGGTAAAGGATACGATAGCGGATATATGAATGCCGTCCGTTTCAACTGCACTTATGATTTTACAAAACATTTTTTTGGAGGTCTCGACCTCAGCTGGAGACAGATTCAGACAACCGGATACCAAAGGCAGCATCAGGAGGCATGTGCAGAAAACAAGTATCAGGAATGGTGGGGAGATATCGACAATGAGATATACAGCGAGCAGAGATAATGCAAGCTGTCAGCAGGGTTTAAATTTTAATATTAAACGACAGAAAACACCGGAGGTTTTATGATGCATTACTTAAGACTCATAAAATTGTCTTCCTTGATATTATTATTTGCCGGATTCTTCGGAATCGGGTGCGGCCACAGCAGTCCGGATGCAATGATAACAAACGACTCCAACATGTCGCTGTTCAGTTCTGCCTTCAGCAATGCCGGCAGCATACCTGTGACATACTGTTACAATGACGGATCATCAGGCCCTGACTTCAAAAACTACTCGCCGCCTCTTCAGTGGACAGGAACACCTGCATCCGCTAAAAGCCAGGTAATTCTTGCCTGGTGTGATAATGACGGCTCTTCGAACTGGGTGTTATACATGCCGGGTTCTTCAGCCACATCCCTTGTTGAAAACGCATCTGCCTCAGGCAGCCTTCCGGCAGGCAGCATTCAGGGAAAGAACAGGTACGGGACAAACCTGTATGCAGGGCCTTATCCCTATTCGGATGTAGAAAGTTATTATTATGTTTTCGCTGTTTTTGCACTCGACAGCGAACTATCGGTATCTTCTTCAAGCACCATGGCGGATGTCCAGTCAGCCATGAACGGGCACATAATAGGAAGCGGATACATTACAGGCAGCTCGACAAGAATGATCCTTACTTCTAACGGACTTTCAGATGGCGGGGCTATACCTGTGAAATATGCATACTTAACTTCACCTAATTCATTATATTCATCAGACTACTACAATTATAATTCAAATCCTGATTTCACATGGTCAAACGCTCCTTCAAACACAAGGAGTTTCACCCTTATCGTTGAAGACCAGGATGGAAATACAAACTGGATTGTCTATAATATCGCGGCCATTAATACATCCATCCCGGAAGGCAGTGATAATGCACGGCCTCATCCGCCAGGATCCACATTCGGAACAAACGATTACGATATAATTGATTACATTGGCCCCACTCCTGCTTCCGGTCAATTGATGACATACTACTTCAAGCTATATGCGCTTGATACCGTTCTTGACGAGCAGGCTCTCGGTCACGCATACAAAGATCAGATACTGGCTGCCATGCAGGGTCATATAATAAGCGAGGCATCCATTTCAGGCAAATTCATCAGGCTTGAACTGAACAGCAAGGGAAGGACATATTCAGAAGCCTATCACGAATATATATGGGATAATGATTATTATTACAGTGGAATTTTCAGCA
>CAZQUQ010000305.1:0-2376 GCA_964596445.1 uncultured Oscillospiraceae bacterium | reverse complement strand
CAAAGAATTTTTGGATGCCGAGCCCTTCATTGCGGCAGCGCCAAAAGACTCGATCGACTGGAGGATATGCTTCTTCTTGGCCAGTTCATCGATGTCCAGGGTCATGATCTCCGCAGCATTGTGCTCTGCCAAAGCCTGGATCTGGATTACTTCCTCTGGTACAGGTTTAAGCTGCTCCTGGACTTCGGCTTTAATCACCACCTCATCAGGCACTTCCATTGTGAAGGGTTCCTGGACCTCGCCCTTAACCGTCACTTTATTGGGCACTTCCATTGTGAAAGCCATCTTAACCTCTCCCAGTATCTACATCTCCACATTAAACAGTTGGCCCAGTTTATAGGTAACATTTTCGTTATCGGCATTAATACAGACAGCCTCATTGATGTCAGAGATTTTTTGCAGCTCCGGGATATCCGCATTATAGCCAATTGTGTATATGGGTATTCCGAGTTCTTGCACGATGTGTCCAATATCGTCTAGCGAGTGGCCTGCATTGGTTTCGCCGTCGCTGAGAACGAAAATCTTCGGCCTTAGATAGGGATCGGCATCCGGACCAGCAGCCTTCTGCTCTATTAGCATATTCATGGCGACAGCAATCGCATCAAAGGTTGCTGTACTGCCGCCGGCCCGCAAATCTTTAACCGCTCCGGCAAACTTGTACCTCTGGTTTTCATCGAGCTTGGCAATCGGCAGATCGATGTTGACATCATTAGAATATGATACCAGACCAATCAGATTATCCTTGCCGATATAGTATTGACCATCGATCAATGAACGTCTCAATTTATTCAGCGGTTCGCCATCCATGCTGCAGGAGACATCAGCCACAAAGCCCGCGCAAATGGTGGTTTTCGTTTCTTTCCAGACTTGTTGGGCTTGGATGATCTCATTGCCGCTAACTGCTCTGGCTTCGGATTGGTATTCATTAAGGCCGTTAAATCCATACTTGGTTGCCAGGGTCTGGTACTTCTCCTGCTGTGTAAATTCGATGAATTTATCCAGGATTTCCCTTTTCTCTGCCGATAGAACGCCTATCGCATACACCGGATTGTCATGTCTGAACCCAAAGGGAATAAACTCGTAGGACCTGATATTCGGTGCATTTACATAGGTCTGGTATTCCAGGATAAGACCATCCAGACGACCTGATTCGACTGCGTTCCTCATTTGCAGGGTAGTATAATAGGCAGTCACGGTATTGTTGTCCTGGAAGCTCTTAAATCCTGCTTTTGCTTTGTCACTCAATAAGTCGCTGCTGTCAATGGCCTCTAGAGCTGAAATCAAAAAGTTCAGCCCAGTGGCACTATAGAAAGGATTGGTGTAGCCCATCGCCAGCTCCTTGTTCGCGACAGCATCGATAATAGTCTTGACGTTGATTGCCCCGTATTTATTTACTAGCTCATCTTTCTTGGGCTTAGTAAGCACAATCCCGGCCACATTGCCGACAAGTCTTTTTTGCACTAACTCGGCTTTAACCCCTCGGGAACGGATCATTTCACCCCAGAACTCATTGGATGGCGTATAAGCATCCGGCAAATACTTCCCAAAAGCAATATAATCCGCACCTTGCCCGGAAGGTATTCCTCTGAGCTTTACCGATACTTGCTTGCCGTCAATCATTATCCCTGCATTATTGAAGTCCTTGGCCACTTCAGTCAGCCAGCCATCGGTGCCGCTTCCAGCTTTTTCCGTTGAGGAAAATATTTCAATGTAGCTGGATGTGCTGCTGTTAACCTTCAGTGGATACTCCTTGTCGATGTCAGGCAAGATGGTTTTCGGATCTGGCGGCTGAACTGTATTCCAGTTCGGAGGATGTGTGACATTCTTCACATTGATGTCTTCGATGATGTGTACCAGTGTTTCATTGCCGGGTGGTAGAATTAGAGTAATCCCCACATAAACTATGATAAATACTGCAATTGCCGCTCCAATTATCTTTAAAATTACTTTTTTGTCGCCTTCGTTCGGCATGCTGATGCTCCCCTCTTCAACTCTTATAGTATTTTGCCTGTTTGATCAGATTATCGATCTCGATCATGCCAGCCATCTGTTCTATTTGGCCGCTCTCTATGCAGTTCAAGCCTGAGATCTCCAGCAGCAGCTTATCAAGCTTCAGCAGGATCTGTTCATTATCTTCAGTGGCAGCTTTCACAAAAGAGATATATTCGTCATAGACTCTGAACTTTTCCTCCATAAATTGCTGTGAGAAGGCCCCATCTTCGTATTTTTTCCTGATAAAATTGTAGTCTTCTTCTTCGAAAGCATTCAACTTATTGATGATGCTGCGGACATTCATAAAGAATATATTCTCCACCTCGGCGATGACCACATCAAATTTCTTGTAGCTGAGCTCAGAGGCACTGAAGTTTTGCAGAA
>CAZQUQ010000304.1:0-2377 GCA_964596445.1 uncultured Oscillospiraceae bacterium | reverse complement strand
GCCGTCATTCTGCAGTACAAATTTCATATTGGATTCTCCTATTTTCCCTGCAATGGATCCGGAAAGATCGCACATCTGCCGTTCGCCGGACTGGGAGAGCATAGAGTCAAGATCCCGGAAAAGCTCTACGGCAATATACCGCAGACCATATGTTTCTTCGCTTTCAAGCATATCTTCGATGGAGTCGGTATTTCCCCCTGCGATATAACTGCTGATGAAGGATTTTACCTTCAGGCTTTTTCTGATCTCCCTTTCATCGAGCGCATTCCTGATATCTATCAGTGAGCCATACAGTTCTTCTTCATCGATGGGCTTGAGGATGTAATTTTTGACTTTGTATTTCAGTGCCTTCTGCGCATAATGAAATTCGCTGAAGCCGCTGAGTATAATAAACTCGACTTCATCAGATATATTGCTGCGGACGTATTCGACCATCCTGAGGCCATCCATGACAGGCATCCTCACATCAGTCACGACCAGGTCGGCCTTGAGCGATTTGATCAGAGTTATGGCTTCCGCTCCGTTTCTGGCTGTTCCGCACACCTCGAAACCAAGCTCGTTCCATTTGATCATTTTGCACAATCCATCGACGATCTGCTTTTCATCATCTACGATCAGCACCTTATACATCGCCGCTTTTTTTCAATCCTTTCATTCCAAGTACAAGGACGATTTCAGTATATGCCCCCGGTTCGCTGTTTATTTTAAAGCTGTAGCTGTCATCAAAATACAAGCTGAGTCTGCGGATCACATTCTTGATACCTATCCCATTGCCGTCCTGACTATTCAGATCCAATATATTTTCGATCTGTTCTCCGGTCATTCCCTTCCCGTTATCATACACCTTTATCTCGACAGCATCGGCATTTATGGCCCGGACAGTCACCTTTATCTTTTTGAGTCCGTCCGTTTCCGAGAAACCATGCTCACACGCATTGTCCACGAGCGTTTGCAGCGTCATCTTGGGTATTTTCACGTCAAGGAGGCTGTGATCCGCATCTATCTCAACATCAAGCTCATCACCGTACCTGTAGTGCTGTATTTCCAGGTATTCACTTATAAATCTCATTTCCTCTCCCAGTTCGATCATGTCCTCATTCCACATCAGCAGCTTTCTGAATATTCTGGACATATACTTGATGATCCTTGATGTTTCGAATTCATTGTTAAGAAATGATTTGATCCGGATCGTTTCGAGGACATTGAACATGAAATGAGGGTTGACCTGACACTGCAGCGCATTGAGTTCCGATTGCTTTTTATGGAGTTCGAGCTGGGTTTCCCTTATTTTGGCTTTGTATACATCCTCGATAAGGTCTCGTATCTTGCCGGTCATACTGTTCATTGATGTTATCATGGAGCCTATCTCGTCTCTTCCCTTATCTTCCTCAGGGATCAGGACATATTCACCTTGTGCCACTTTCCCCATATGCTCGACAAGAAGCGCGATCCTTTTATAAAAAGACGAAGAGATCAGGAATATCAGCACACTGGCAGCGACAGTAACCGACAGTATAAGTATGAGCATCTGCATCCATTTGCTCCTGAAGGCCTCTGCCAAAAAAGACCTGTCCAGTATGCAGACTACACGCCAGCCATCCATTGCAGGCACCGATGTTTCTATCACTATCTGGCCCGGATCTGTCGTAACCTCGTCGAAGGAAGTGATTGCGGCATTGTTTGCTCCTTTATATGTAATACTGATCGATCGTGCGACTATTTCATTATTGTTGTCAACCACATAAATAGCTCCGGGAACTGATTCCTTCTTCAATATTGTGTCGAGCATTTCAGGTACGAATGTGATTTTAAGAAAGTGGTTGAAGCAGTGTGTGTAATTCAGTTTCCTTATATATGATACCATTCGTCTTGCTGCCGTACTGGTCAGCAGTTCATCCGAATGGCAGTAAAAAGCTGTCCTGCTGTCATTTGAAATGTATTTCCCGTACCAGTCGCTGTCAAGCGTCCTGCTGTCGATACGCTGGAGGTGCTGTCCGTTCAGCAGCGTATTGTTGTTTGTATATACGGTAAACAGCGCAATATTGGTGTTATACGGCAGCAACTGGTTCCATGCATTTCTCATGTAGCTGTTGTAGTCGTCCAGACATTGCGTACTGCTGACATACTCCTTGTTTATATGTTCATACATATTCCTATCCGCATATATGGTATTTGACAGTTCAATAGCGCTGACCGCATTGGAATATATCGATGAGCTTATCCTGTAAACAGACTGTCTGTAAATGATAAGCTTTTCATTTATCGTAGTTTCCATCGTATAAGAGTAGGATGCATATGAAAATACAATAGTAGGTATAAGCACGCAGAGCAGATATATCATCAGCAGCTTCGTCCGGATACTGATGTTTATGAACTT
>CAZQUQ010000303.1:0-2405 GCA_964596445.1 uncultured Oscillospiraceae bacterium | reverse complement strand
CGAGAACCGCTTCGGCAAATTGATATATCACTTTCCATTTTAATATGTATATCGTGGCGGTACTGTTTTCAAAGAGCTTTCCGATAATGGCGGCTCTCATTGTGTCACCTATATTTTCAAGCCTGTTTACCTCTATACAGGCTTCTATCGTTGATTCATAATTTTTGGAGTTGTTAAGGCTTTTTACTGCTGTAGCCAGTGTCCTGACGGAGCGCTCTATGACGTTCGAGAACTGGAGAAGGTCCTGATTGACTCCTGTGATCTTGTAAACACTCATCCTGTTTACGATTGTGTACATCATGTCTATGACACTGTCCATTTCGCTTGCCAGGGCATGGATGTCTTCGCGGTCGAACGGCGTGATGAATGTAAGGTTGAGATTTTTCATGATGTCATGAGTGACTTCATCGGCCAGGTGTTCTATTTCACGCATTTGCTGTACTGATTCACTGTCGTATGTTCCCTTAAGTACAAGTTCCGTGAACAGTTTCGCGGCATCAACTGCATAATTTGCCTGTTTGTCAAATAATGTAAAGAAATCAAAACCTTTAGGTAAAAATCTGAATTTCATACTTGCTCCTTGCCGGTAAGATAACCTCGCAAAACTATTACATGTATAATCGGCATCAAGTCAAGACTCCGTAACATCCTCCCAGAAAGAATGTTCTTTTTTTGACAGTTGAGAACTCCTTGTGTGGATTCCAACGCCCTTTATGTCATAAACAGCCAGGGGTTCGAGAGATATGCCTGACAAGGTCTTCAATGAAGCCGCTTTCTTTTCGGATGGGATTGCCGCAGATGTGTTGCTTGCAGAAAGACGCCTGAACTGTGGAGGAACGGATGCAAAAATACAGTCAATACCAGCTTTGTTGATTGCCAGTTTAGCCCTCCTGGCCTTTTTTTCGTCAGAGAATAAAAGGTAGGTTGTCTCTGAATATCTTCTGGCGGCAAATTCCCTGAACTCGCTGACTGCCTTATGGATGGCATCAGATACTTCAAGCATCTGGTCCTCTGTATTCTCCCAGCCCGGACTCAGCCTGATGGTTCCATACAGCATTCCTGGAGGAACCTGCATTGCAGCGAGCACGTGAGATGGTTTAACATATCCTGAGGTGCAGGCGGCGCCGGCTGAGGCACAGATTCCAGATGCATCCAGAGCTGCAATTATGCTTGCAGCCTCTATGCCTTCAAATGAGACGCTCAGTATATGGGGAAGTCTCTCTGTCGGGTGGCCGTTGATCCTGGCATCGGGTATTTTTTCAAGCAGAAGCTGTTCGAGGCAGTCTCTCAATGATTTGACATGCAGAATGTTATGGGAAAGGTTGCCGAGCGCTATTTCACAGGCTCGGCCGAAACCCACTATTCCGGTGACATTTTCCGTTCCGGATCTGAGACCGTTTTCCTGACCTCCACCTGAAAAGAGAGGGGAGAGAACAGCTTTATTTTTTACATAAAGTGCCCCTGCACCCTTGGGACCGTAAATCTTATGTGATGAAATACTCAGAAGATCGACATTCATGCTGGCGACATCGATCGGTATTTTGCCTGCGCTCTGGACTGCATCGGAATGGAAAAGAATACCATTCTCACCGGCGATTTTTCCTATATCCTCAACCGGCTGCACTGTTCCGGTCTCATTGTTGGCGTGCATGACGGAAATGAGAATTGTATCTTTTGTTATTGCCTTTTTTACATCATCGGGATTCAGGATTCCATATGAGTCGACCGGAAGGTATGTGACCGCAAACCCTTTGTCCTCAAGCCATTCGCAGGTATTGAGAACCGCATGATGCTCGCTTGCACAGGTTATTATATGCCCGCCTTTTTTCCAGCTGGCGAGTGCCGCCCCCTTGATTGCCAGATTGTCTGCTTCCGTCCCTCCTGAGGTGAATATGATATCTTCAGGACAGGCTCCAATCAGAGAGGCTGTACGTGACCTTGCTTCATCAATAAGATTTCCGGCCTTTTTCCCGAGCGAATAAAGACTGCCAGGATTGCCGTAATGGTAACCGAAGCATGGCAGCATGGCGGCAAGTGCATCAGGGTGCACAGGCGTTGTCGCAGCATGATCAAGATATATCTTTTCCTTGCTCATTTTCACCTCGTCTTTACTTTGTGAGAATAGTTTATAAAACAGCTCAAGTAAATAAATATGCTAACTTATTGATTATATAAAGTAAAAACATGCAGATTTGACTTGAAGATTTTTATTAGTGTATATGGCCCTAAGAATCAAAACAATCTTGAATATTTGCAGTTTTTTAAAGACGGGTTGTGGAGGTTATTTTTGGGCAAGGATACACGGCCATCACTAAAATGGTTTCTTGCAGCAGTATCTGTATCATGCTTCCTTTTTATTACATCAGGCATACAGGCAAGCATAGAAAAGCTGTCCGATTATCCTC
>CAZQUQ010000302.1:0-2407 GCA_964596445.1 uncultured Oscillospiraceae bacterium | reverse complement strand
TATTGCATCATGCGGCATTGATGGTACAATATATAGTTTTTTATTATTGGAGGGCGCTATGAAGGTAATCAAACGGGATGGGCGGCTTGTGGATTTTGAGCCCAGGCGGATAGTCGATGCAATAAACAAGGCAATGTCGGAAACACTTGACGGGGTTGATATCAGTCTTTCCCAGCAAATCGCAGACTCCATTGCGGAGCGGGTGGTTGAAAACGGGGGAAGCATGAGCGTCGAGAGCATCCAGGATCTTGTGGAGGCCGCGTTGATGGCGAGCCACAGAAAGGATGCGGCAAAGAAATACATACTGTACCGCAGAGACCGTGCCCTGCATAGAGCCAGACGGTGGGAAAACGGACTGCTGAAGGACGATTTTCTCTCAGGATATAAGCATAAGGCCGCCAATATGAAGCCGCTCGGCGAATTCGTCTATTACCGGACCTATTCAAGATGGCTGGATGAATCAAAGCGCCGTGAATACTGGTGGGAGACTGTAAGAAGAGCAGTCGAGTACAACTGCAGACTTGCGGAAGGAGTCACGACGGAAGAAGCTGAAAAGCTTTATGACAACATATATAATCTCAGGCAGTTCCTGAGCGGCAGAACGCTGTGGCTTGGCGGAACTGAGATCGCAGATCAGTATGGTACAGGCAATTACAACTGTGCATTCTGCATTATCGATTCATTTGAAAAATTCAGTGAACTGTTTTACTTGCTGATGATCGGGACAGGGGTAGGCTTCAGGGTACTGAAAACCGACGTTGAAAAAATGCCGCCTGTCCGGACGAATGTCCAGTTCGTACATGAATATTACAATCCGCTGCCACGGAGAGAAAGGCAGGATTACACTTCACTGGTTTTTGACAGGGACACCGCAAGGATCACGGTAGGCGACAGCAAGGAAGGGTGGACGAAAGCGCTGGAGTACTTTTTCTCCATACTGTACAGCCACAGTTACCAGATGGTACATACCATCGTTCTGAATTACGATAATGTGAGGCCCAGGGGGGAGAGGCTCAGGAGGTTCGGAGGAACGGCCAGCGGGCATGAAAGCCTGAAGACGATGTTTGAGAAAATCGCGGAAGTCATCAGCAGGCTTGGTCATGAGGAAAACAAGGTACGGTGCAGGCTTAGGCCGATACACTGCCTCGATATATGCAATATCATAGGAGAAAACGTCGTTGTTGGAGGTGTTCGCAGAACAGCGGAAGTAGGCATCATCGGAGCGGACGACGAGGAATGCATCAAGGCAAAATCGGAACTGTACTATATGAATGACCGCAAGGAATGGGTGGAGAATAAAAACATATCTCACAGAAAAATGAGCAATAACTCAATCTTTTATGAATCGCGGCCGTCGAGGGAGCAGCTCAGGTGGCAGCTCATGCAGATGCGCCAGAGCGGAGAGCCCGGATTTATCAATGCGGAGGCTGCCCGTAAGAGGAGAGCTGATTTTCAGGGGATCAATCCGTGTGCAGAGATACTTCTGAGGGACCGCGGACTCTGCAACCTGACCACTGTAAACGTGGCCTCTTTCGTCGGCGAAAATGGTCAGCTGGACCGGGAAAGGCTGACTGAAGCGCAGCGTTTGTCGGTGCGTGCGGGCCTCAGGATGACATGTATGGATCTTGAACTTTATCAATGGGACACTGTCCAAAAGGAGGACAGGCTGCTTGGGATCAGCCTCACAGGTTGGCAGGATGCCATGAGCATGCTTGGCTATTCGACGGAACAGGAGGAAGAGCTACTGAAGCTGCTGAAGAAGACGGCTCATGAGGAAGCGGAGAGATATTCCGCTGAACTGGGGATACCGGCGCCGAAGCTGATATGCACGATCAAGCCTGAGGGGACGCTTTCATTGCTGCCCGGCGTATCAAGCGGACTGCACCATTCCCATTCACCTTACTATATAAGGAGGATCCGCATCAACGCGGGAGATCCGCTGGTGAAGGTATGCGAAGCTTTAGGTTATCCGGTGCTGCCCGAAAACGGTCAGAATCCGAAGACATGCTCGGTCAAGGTGGTGGAGTTTCCGCAGAAATCACCCGTACAGAGGACTAAATACGAGGTATCCGCACTTGAACAGCTTGAGACATATAAGCGGTTCATGAGATATTATGTCGATCACAATGCCTCGATCACCGTTACTGTAAAAAACGATGAATGGGACGCAGTCGAGGATTGGCTGTATGAGAACTGGGATGAAGTCGTTGCCGTATCTTTCCTTGCGCTGGATGACAGTTTCTACCCGCTGCTGCCTTATGAGAGTATTTCCGGCGAGGAGTACCGAAGGCGTGTCTCGGCGATGAAGCCGTTTATTCCGTC
Source organism: uncultured Oscillospiraceae bacterium (assembly GCA_964596445.1). Classification (GTDB taxonomy): domain Bacteria; phylum Bacillota; class Clostridia; order Acetivibrionales; family DTU013; genus DTU013. The sequence goes on along the minus strand of CAZQUQ010000302.1, from coordinate 85 downwards.
ACTGCTTGCAGAGTATGAGAAAGAGGAGTTTGAAGCGGAAATCCAGGACTCAGGATGCGAGGGCGGCGTCTGCCCGATAAGGTGA
>CAZQUQ010000301.1:0-2428 GCA_964596445.1 uncultured Oscillospiraceae bacterium | reverse complement strand
TTCCTGGATCCTACCATTTCCAGAATTCAGGGTATGGCGCCTGTACAGTCCACCGACCTCTCTACTCAGTTTGAGGTAGGATACCCAATTTGGTATATGAGAGGTTACAAGTACGAGGGAGTTGATAAAGAAACCGGGAAGCCTATTCTTGCAGATCTGGACGGTAGCGGGGTCATAGACGCCAATGACCAGACGATGGTCGGATGCGGTATTCCCGATTTAACGTATGGTCTTACAGTCAATATCGCCTGGAAGGGCCTTGATTTTACATTATTCGGAACCGGCACCTACGGTAACGAGATCTTTGCCGTGTCGTACCGTGGTGACCGGCCTTTGTACAACTCGCTGGAATACTTCCATAAGAATGCCTGGACAGAATCCAACAAGAATGCCTCTATGCCAAGTGCTATCAGTGTTGTTTCCGACTCAAAATTCTGGGGTTCAAGTGCCACGGTTTTTGACGGATCATATTTCAAAATCAAACAGATTCAGTTGGGTTACACGCTCCCACAGAAGTGGACCCAAAAGCTATTCATCAGCAATTTAAGAATCTATGCTTCGTTGGATGACTATTTCACTTTCTCCAAGTATCCCGGTATGGATCCGGAAACAGCTTCCTCCGGAAGAGCCAATTCACTCGGATTCGACAAGGGGTCATATCCTACGACAAAGAAAGCTGTGATTGGCATAAATATTTCATTCTAATTACACAACAACGATGATTATGAAAAAATATATCATTCCCATTTTGTTAGTTACCTTTTGCTTGACAGCTTGTGAAAAGTTGCTTGATATAGATCAAAAGGGCGTTATCTCAACGGAGACCTTCTATCAAACCGATGCGGATGCCGAGTCTGCTTTGGTTGCTGCCTACGAGAAAGCGATGTTAGGAATTGTCAGAAACAACGAATACATCTATTCTCCCTATAATGCTATTCTTGTCTACCCGTCCGATGATATTTATGCTGCCGGTTCCAATTATGGTGATAATGACTTTCTGGCTGCGCTCAACGAGTTCCGCCATGATGACAACAATCAGGTCATCAGCAATATGTATAAAGGTTTCTACAAGGCTATCTACGGAGCAAACCTTGTTATAGACAATTTTGAATACGGTAAGAGCGCCATTAAGGACCGGTGCATCTCGGAAGCGAGAGTTCTTCGCGCTTTCTGCCATATGATGCTGGCTATCCTTTGGGATACTCCTCCTATTGTTGATCATGTGCTTACCGGAGCAGACAGGCCTGGAAATTCTGAAAGTAAAAATGCCATTCTGCAATGGAGCGCCCAGGAGTGTATAGATGCTGCTCAATACCTTGATGAGAGACAGAGCCCGAGCGACAAAGCCGGTTGTGCAAAGATCACCAAGGGTGCTGCTTATGCCTTTGCCGGGAAAGCGCTTATGTTTGCAGGTGATTATGCAGGTGCAAAAGCTGAATTGAAAAAAGTTATCTCTTCAGGTAAGTATGCACTTGTCCCCGGAAACAGAATAGCTGAGCTTTTCCATGTAGTTGGTGACGGCAACGAAGAAAAAGTTTTCGAATTCAACCATGTGTACAATTCCAGCATCAGCACCTGGGGCGGACGTATTCAGCGGACTACCTGGATGCAGGCTAATCTTTGGAACTGGCGTTCCGACAGGCTTGGCGGAATGCCTACCAGTCTTTTTGCCAGCGGCTGGGGAGGTATTTGTCCTACCGGTGAATTTGCGGAAGCTCTCATCGCCAATGACGGCATGAACTCGTTCCGCCGTAAGGCCTGGATCGCAACTTATGATGAGGTCCTTTTTGATATGCCTTACACAAGCGATCCCAACTGTCCCACACGCGAGGATAAAATAAAGGACAAATTCCGCGGTATCAATAACCCAATTGGATTATACGGACATGAAGGTTATTTCCATCTGAAACTTGTTGCTTCTTCCAGTGACATAAAAGACGGATCGTACTCAGACATTAATTTCCTGATCATGCGGTATGCAGAAGTTCTCCTGATGTATGCAGAATGCTGCGCACAAACAAGCGATAACGACGGTCTGCAATACCTGAATATGGTTCAGCAGCGTGCCGGCTCCAAAACCATCAGTTCTTCTCTGACACTCGATGCCGTTAAGAAGGAAAAACAGTATGAAATGTGGATGGAAGGTTGCCGTTTCATTGACCTGGTACGTTGGGGCGAAGCAGCAGCAAAACTGGCTAATAACGGGGACATCGTTCCTTCGTTCAAAGATAAATTTGCTACTGAAAACAGCGGCAGGCACGAAGGTTTCGTTGACTGGTCAGATTCTGACGTCAATAAGGGTAAGGAGCACGGGTTCAAAGCAGGGAAGCATGAGCATTATCCTTTCCCATACAGCGAGTTATCTATCAATGAAAATTTAGTACAAAATCACGGATGGTAGTTTTTGGTTTTTGTTAGGTCTTTTGAT
>CAZQUQ010000300.1:0-2481 GCA_964596445.1 uncultured Oscillospiraceae bacterium | reverse complement strand
AAGAAAATTTTTCTTGAAATGCATGATGTTTTAATTTAATATTATATAGTCAATACAGAATGCATTTATAGGCATTTATCATATATATCTTGATGCTCGAGAGAAAATAACGGAGGGATAACTTTATGATAACAGCAGGCGAATTCAGAAACGGCGTAACATTCGAACTGGACGGCCAGGTGTTCCAGATCGTGGAATTTCAGCACGTAAAGCCGGGGAAAGGCGCTGCATTTGTCAGGACAAAGCTTAAGAACGTAATAACCGGTGCTACTGTTGAAAGGACATTCAACCCTACGGACAAGATGCCCAAAGCTCATATTGAAAGGAAGGATATGCAGTATCTGTATAACGACGGTGATCTGTTTTATTTTATGGATACTGAAACCTATGAGCAAACTCCGCTAAGTAAGGATACCATAGGTGATGCATTGGAATTTGTCAAGGAAAACATGATAGTGAAGATCCTTTCATTCAAAGGAAACGTTTTCGGTATAGAACCCCCGACATTTGTAGAGCTTGAGGTCACCGAGACAGAGCCCGGCTTTAAGGGCGATACCGCCACCGGTGCAACAAAACCGGCAACAGTGGAGACCGGTGCCGTTGTCAAGGTTCCGCTTTTCATCAATCAGGGCGATATCATCAGGATCGATACCAGAACAGGCGAATACCTTGAAAGAGCATGATCAGAGCTTGAATAATTTTTCGCCGGAAGGGTATATTATATCGGACGGAGCGGTTTTGCGCGGCCAATAGACCGTGATCGGACTGGAAATTGTTAAAGCCTGATTATAGTATTGGTATTGGAGGTTAACATGAATTATTTAAAAGGAAAGGTAGCTTATCTGAAGGGGCTTGCTGACGGGATGCAGCTAGATTATTCGACGAATGAGGGAAAGCTTCTCAGGGCTATACTTGATGTGCTGGATGATATGGCTCTGGCGGTCGATGATATGGAGGAAGTCCAGGAACAGCTCAGTGAACAGATAGACGAAATGGACGAGGATCTGGCCGAGATCGAGAGCCTGATATACGATACGGATGACGACGGATATTGCAGCTGTGATGAAGTAGACTGTGACGAAGATGATTATGATGACGACAGCGAAGATGAAGACGATGAAGAGGAAGAGGAAGAGGAAGTATTTGCAGAGTTTGACTGCCCACACTGCGGAGAGACGGTAAATCTTGAAAATGCTTTCATGAAAAAGGACACAGTGCTCTGTCCTCATTGCAATAAGGAGATCGAAATTGAATGGGACTGCAGCTGTGAGGACTGTGAAGATAGTGATGAAGATAACGGCAAGTGATAACAGTATCATTTCAGGTGGGGCCTGGATACGGGCATCCCACCTTTTTATTGAATATGAATTTGCTCAAGGGGTGTCATCATGTCGGGTAAATCGGTGATAAGGGAAATATGGGAGTGGATAGTCGTATTTGCTGCAGCTTTCATACTTGTAGCTTTGCTTAATACGACGGTATTTGCTACAACTCAGGTAAGGCAGACGTCCATGCAGGACACGCTTCATGAAGGACAACACCTGTTCGTTGAAAAGCTGAGCTATAATTTCAGTGATCCCTCAAGAGGCGATATCATAGTTTTTATAGAGGACAAATACCCTGAGAATTATATAGAAAAGGTAAAAATATTTTTGACCGATGTGGGCGACATATTCAAGCCCGTGGAAAGAAAAACGAATACTCGGCTCGTAAAAAGGGTGATAGGTATTCCCGGTGATGAGATCGATATCCATGACGGCAAGGTTTTTTTGAACGGTGAGGAACTGGATGAACCATATGTAAAGGGAGAGACATTCAAAAGAGAACAGCCTTTCCCGATAAAGCTGAAGGAAGGCGAGTATCTCGTACTTGGCGATAACCGTGAGGTAAGCAAGGACAGCAGGACTTTCGGAACTATTGACCGCAGCCAGATAGAAGGCAGAGCAGTGTTCAGGTTCTGGCCTCTGAACAAGCTGGCAGTATTGAAATAATCACACAAACGCATACTATGAACAACATAAATCAAGTCATACTGCAAAGGCCCGAAACGGCCTTTGTATTTTTTTGAGCAAAATACATATCATACAGGATACAGATTAAATGTCGGATCCCGGGTGGTATGATGAAGCAAAAAAACAAGAACTGGAATATCGCAAAAAAAGTACCAAAGCCGGAGTATTCAAACAATTACAGCCTTGACGGATCTCTTGAGCACGATCTGAATATATTCGGCGAAATATTCAAAGACGATGATACACTGATCACAAGGCAGTTCCAAAATGAACAGGACAAGACACTGAAGTGCTGTGTAATATTCCTGGACGGCATGGTCAAGAATGAAATAATAAATGAAAGCATTATCAAGCCTGTAATCAGCGCCGCTATAAATGCAGACCGGCAGCAAACACTTCGGGATATAATGGATTTCGTAATTGAGGCGAATGATGTAGAGATCAGCTTCGAAATAGGAAAGCTCATTGA
>CAZQUQ010000299.1:0-2488 GCA_964596445.1 uncultured Oscillospiraceae bacterium | reverse complement strand
AGAAGGTCACACCCGTTCCCATCCCGAACACGGCAGTTAAGCTTCTCAGTGCCGAAGATACTTGGCTGGTGACGGCCCGGGAAAATAGGTCTCCGCCGGAATTTTATTCCTCAATAGCTCAGTCGGTAGAGCATGCGGCTGTTAACCGCAGGGTCGTAGGTTCGAGTCCTACTTGAGGAGCCAGCAAAAAACTCGCTGATTACTGTCAGCGAGTTTTTTATGTAGAGGAATGGCGACACTCCTCTGAATAATGAATGGTGACACACCTCTGCAAGAAGTATTCCTTAAAAGCCAGAGGAGTGTCACACATGTGCATAAAGAATGATGCCATACCTTTGAGCAAAGATATTCAGCTGTGGTCGAGGAATGTCACGCATTTGAATTATAACTTTTCGGCTGCTTTGACTGCTTCTTCCAGCGTCATTCCGGCAAACTGTTGTGCATTGAACAGCCTCCCGTTTTTTCCGTCATTGACGAAAACACCAACACATACGCCCGGTATTGCGCTTTCCGGAGTATTAGGCGCATGCCGGCCTCCAAGGTCAGTCCTGCACCATCCGGGATCCGTAAGGCTTATTATCACATCGGTGCCGCTCACTACAGTGGCCAGATCTGTCGTAAACTTGTCAAGAGCGGCTTTTGCTGCGGAATAGCCTGCCTGCTGGGGTTCGTTGCGTATACCGCTGGTTGTGTTGATTATTCGCCCGAAGCCTCTTTCTATCATTCCTGGTAAGAATCTATAACAGATTAAGGCAGGAGCTATTGTGTTGACCATAAAGCTTGTTGTAAAGTCTGATATCGGTGTTTTAAAGTAATCGCTGCGGTAACCGGGCTGCAGTCCTGCGTTATTAAGCACGATGTCTATCTGTGTGCCGTTTTTATCTATGCGATCCAGCATTCTTTCAACTGCTTCAGGATCATTGAGTTCGGCTTCCTCATCATAAGCTTCGACACCCAGTGATCTTACTTCCGAAAGGACATTCTTTGTATGTTCTTTCGATCTGCTGTGCAATACCAGGTTGCATCCCTGTTCAGCCATGAACAATGCCGATAGATAGCCGATACCTCTTGCTGCTCCCGTGATCAGCGCCCATTTTCCCTCTACGCTTATCATGTTATTCTCCTTCCTTAGTTTAATAAAAACAGATCTGATTATCTTAAATATGAGCCTAAATGTTTATAAGAGCATGTCATGACATAAGTTGTCATAATCTATATTACCATTATCGATTATTGATATTAACTATTCAAGACAAAAGCTTTGTAATTTCGTTTATAATTATATAAAGCAGTCAGATGCGGATCAGCACAATGCTCAGGCAACGGATATCCAGCGTGCTTTGCAGATTACGCTGAGATGTTTGCAGATAACGGAAAGGAAAAATTATGGACATTCGAATGATTACAGCTCCTCTCGTAGGCGGACTTATAGGACTTATAACGAACGGCCTTGCAATAAGGATGATGTTCAGACCTCTCAAGCCTGTATATATAGGCAAATTCAAGCTGCCGTTCACGCCAGGGCTCATACCGAAGGAAAGGGAAAGACTTTCAAAATCTATCGGTGATGTCATAAGCAGAGATCTTCTCAACAGAGACACGTTGAAGGAGACATTGCTGTCTGATTCAATGAAGGTGAATTTCAGCAATAAATTCGATGAGATCCTGCAAAGATACGGCGAGTCGGAAGAAACGGTCAGAAGCATGATAGAAAAACTCGCAGATAAAGAAAAATTCCAGGAAAAGCTGGATGACGCCAGGGAGGTCCTTGCTCTGACGATAACACGAAAAGCAATAGAGCAGGACATAGGCAAAACCATTGTAGATTATGCATACGATGAGATAATGGCAAAGACAAAGCCGATCTTCAAATCAATAACCGGCAGTGCGCTTACTTCAATGAAACAGCCCTTTGCAGCCAGGATCAACACAATGATAGACAGCAAATCCAGACCGTTGATCGAGAGATTTCTCGGAGATCAGGCCGATGAAATACTCAACAAGCCGATGAAAGATATCGTTTTAAAGTATCAGGACAAAATACCACAGATAAAAGCATATTTCTGGAACCTATATGAGGAACTGATCACCAAAAAGCTTGCGGACGTATTGGATACGGTCGGTATTGCCGATGTGGTGAGCAATAAGATCAATGAACTGGAACTACCTGAACTCGAAAGCATGATCATGACGCTGATGAAAACGGAACTGAATGCGTTGATATGGCTGGGCGGATTGCTTGGTTTCATCATGGGTTTCATAAATTTATTTATCTGATCAACTGCAATAGGTATTGTGAAATCACATTTTGCGACACAGGACTGTAGAATGGAAAACTGCGCTTGTGTCGTTTTTTACTTTTTATTAATGGGTTTTTGCTGCAATATATGATATTATGTAAAAACAGAACGAAACTGTATCTCTAATAAATACCTATAATAAAAAATGTAAGTGTACATAAAATATTGGTACTTTACAATAATCAAAA
>CAZQUQ010000298.1:0-2499 GCA_964596445.1 uncultured Oscillospiraceae bacterium | reverse complement strand
TCTTTTATTTCCATCGGTTTTCAGTTATACTTAAGAGAATTGCAAATGATGTATGGAAAATATTAGTTAAGACGGTGATACGGTTTGGGTACAAAGGCAAAGTCGAATGAAAGATTGAAAGCGATAATTTTCCTTGCTTTAACTGCAACAATGTGGAGCCTTGGGGGATTGCTGATAAAATCCGTCAATGCAAATCCGTTGGCCATTTCCGGGGTCAGAAGCGCAATTTCTGCCGCCATAATCCTGGCCGCAACAGGAAAGCCGAAGCTCAGCTGGTCTCCGCCACAAATCGGTGCATCTCTTGCGTACACAGGCATGGTGCTTTTATTTGTCTCTGCAACAAAGAACACTACAGCCGCCAACGCTATACTGCTGCAATATACCGCTCCCGTTTTTGTCATATTTCTTGGGGCATGGCTGCTCAGAGAAAAGGTCAGAGCACTGGATTGGATTACTGTGATTGTCGTCATGGGCGGCATGGTCCTGTTCGTTGCAGAAGATATGGGCACCGGCGGTATGTTTGGAAATGTCCTTGCTGTAGGCAGCGGCATAGCATTTGCATTATTTGCCGTTTTGATGCGTATGCAGAAGGAAGGCTCCCCGATTGGGTCGGTGATCCTCGGGAATATACTGACCGCACTGATCGGGGTGCCTTTCCTGTTCAGCAATATGCCGGATGCAAAAGGCTGGCTGTACCTGTTCGTTTTGGGGACGCTGCAGCTCGGGATCCCCTATATCCTTTATTCAAAGGCAATAAAGCATGTAACGGCCCTTGAAGCCAGTCTGATACCTGTGATCGAACCGATCCTCAACCCTGTATGGGTCTATATCTTCCTGGGCGAGGCTCCAGGACAACTGGCGCTCATTGGAGGCGTTATCGTCATATCTGCAGTTACGCTCGGGTGCATCATACCTGTGGTCAGGGCTCAAGACGGCTGATGTCCCGCGGGAACATGGTCGCATATCTGACGTTCTGGTATCCGAGAAGCCTGGCGGTAAAGCGCTCCAGGCCTAGACCAAGTCCGCCGTGGGGAGGCAGCCCGTATTTATGAGCCATGAGGTAGCTGGAGAATGCATTCGTATCCATGCCCCGCTTCTGCATTTTTGCGACCTGCTCATTGTAATCATGGATCCTCTGGCCGCCTGTCGTGACCTCCATACCTCTGAATATCAGGTCAAAGCTGTCGGTGTACTCGGGATCGTCATGTGAATCCTTTGTATAAAACGGTCGTTTAGACGATTTATAGCCTGTTACGAAAACGAAGTCGCTTCCGGTTTCTTTCCTGATTATCTCGCTGAGAAGCTTTTCCTCCTCAGGTTCGAAATCTTCAAAGTCAGTGATCTCACGATGGTATTTATCTGAGATCATTTGCTTTGCCTCAACGAACCTGACCGCAGGGATCTCATCGGCAGACGGGATCACAGCCTTCAGCATTGTCAGCTCATCATTGTAATATTCCTTCAGATAATCGAATGTATAGATCAGCATCGCAGTTTCCATCTGCATTATGTCCGTATAGTCCTTAATGAAGCCCATCTCAAGGTCAACACTCGTGTATTCATTTATGTGCCGTGAAGTATCGTGCTTTTCAGCTCGGAATACCGGTCCGATCTCATATACCCTCTCAAAAACGCCGACCATCATCTGCTTGTAAAACTGCGGGCTTTGTGCAAGATAGGCTTCCCTGCCGAAGTAATCCAGCCTGAATATGTTGGCTCCTCCTTCCGCTCCGCTGAAAACTATCTTTGGCGTGTGGATCTCTGTAAAGCCATTCCTGCCGAGAAAGCTTCTGAACCCTGCGCAGATGCCTTCCTGGATCTTGAAGATCGCCCGCTCTTTTACGTTTCGAAGCGTCAACGGGCGCAGATCCAGCAATGTCTCAATGGATGCATTGACCTCCTTATTGTTTATCACCACCGGCGTTTCCTCTGCAGGATACGACAGAGCTTCAAAGCTTATGATCCTCACCTCGGTCCCTGTCCGGCTCCGTTCGTCCCTTACCACCTCTCCGCTGATAACTACACTCATGTTTTCTTTCAGTTCTCCAAGGGCGAACGCTGAGAAATCTGATGAGTGGATACACTGAAGCAAAGCTCTTTTGGTTCTGAGAAGGACAAATGCAAAGCCGGACATTTCCCGGATCTTGTATATGACTCCGTGTATCTTGACTGCTTTGCCTACATGATTTATTAGTTCCTCCGCCTCGACATGTGCGGAAGATAATTCACCTTTTATTGCTCTCATAACGAACCTCCTGATATTTAATAAACGATTTGAATCAATGATCATTCCGGCCTGATGTATTACTATATCGCCGTCCTGTTTATCAGGAGTCCATTCCGGCATAGTCTGTATGCCGCATCATACCACATCCTTCCAAATAAAAACACCGCATCGATATCGAAAAATCGTACCGGTGCGGTATATAACACAAGCGCGAGAAGAAAGGCCATATCAGCGACCACACAGGTACAGAGCCATAAGCACCTGCACCTGCG
>CAZQUQ010000297.1:0-2508 GCA_964596445.1 uncultured Oscillospiraceae bacterium | reverse complement strand
TGGAGCCTCCAACAAGACAATGTCCGCTGGAGCCTCCAACAAGACAGCGTCCGCCGGAGCCTCCAGCAGCCAACAGCCGCCGGAAACCTCCGACCACAGGCGTACGCCAACAGCCGCCGGAAACAAGAATCCCCCGTCCTCGATGCCAGGGCAACAGGCGGGGGAGATTCAATCTGGATGTACTGCATGGAGATATTATTTCTAATCACCGATTATCATTTGCAGCATTTGCTTCTCCGGCTTATTTGGGATCAGCAAATCCAAATCTGCGCGGGCCAACGAACAAAAACAGGAATACGAGAATAAAGAACAAAATGGCGCAATCATCATTGAAAAAGTCGCCGAGTATACCTCCTCTGTCTGCCATTAAAAAACACCTCCTCATGTCTTTGCGCAATCATGAAAGTTTATGTCTATTGCTATTATAAATATATTCCTTGGTGCACCAATAGGTTACAAAATCAGTGTAAAAAGGTTCTCATCATAAGTAGACCATGGACGCAAAATTGTGTTATACTTATTTAACAGGCAGATTCCTGCAGCTGTGGCTGGTCCTGATAAACGGGGCAGCCGCAGTCCAAAGAGCAGCGGAACACCCGCATCCAGAGGCAGAGCAACTGGGCCAGGGAACACCCGCATCACGAAGTACAAGACTTCCGGCTTGTGGGACACCCGCATCCCGGATGTGCAGGGCAGCCTGTCAAGACATGGATGACAGCATGAAAGGAGTTGATCAACTGTGACCATGTGCTCGATATGCAAAGAAAACTACGCGGTAGTTTTTATAACGAAAATAATCAACGGAAAGCAGATACAGGAGGGCCTCTGCCTTACATGCGCCAAAAAGCAGGGTATCCAGCCGATAAACCAAGTGATCGAACAGCCAGGATTGACAGAGGAAGATATAGATAATCTGAACAAGCTGATGAGCGGGCGGTTGGAAAGTATGGATTCGGATACCGACAACAGCGCCGAAACGCCTGAGATCCCGGAAAACAACAGGACCAATCCGTTTTTCAGCTTTCTTAACAGAGCGTTCCCGAAAAATGAAGACGCAGGAGACGGCCCGGATCAGAAGGATACGGCGGACGGAAAGGACAGCAAGGGCGGGACGCGTACAAAGACACAGGAAAAAAAGAGCCTTAAGAAAAAGAAATATCTCGATATGTACGGAACAAACCTGACGGAGCAGGCGCGCGAGGATAAAATCGACCGTGTTATAGGCAGATCCAGGGAAATAGACAGAGTGGTCCAGATACTGAACAGAAGGACAAAAAACAACCCTGTTCTGATTGGAGAACCCGGCGTCGGAAAAACTGCGATCGCAGAGGGGCTTGCCGTCAGGATAGCAAAGCACCAGGTGCCTGCGAAGCTGTTCAGTGCGGAGGTATACCTGCTGGACATGACTGGCATAGTAGCCGGGACCCAGTTCAGAGGACAATTCGAGAGCCGTATGAAGGGCATCATCGAAGAAGCAAAGGCATTGGGCAATGTTATCCTCATCATCGATGAGCTACACAACATAATGGGCGCGGGCGAAGCGGAGGGCGCGATGAATGCGGCCAACATACTGAAGCCTGCACTGTCAAGAGGAGATATACAGATCATCGGAGCCACGACCCTCAATGAGTACCGCAAGCATATTGAAAAGGACTCCGCTCTGGAAAGGCGGTTCCAGCCGGTGCTTGTCGAAGAGCCTTCTGTGGAGGAGACGATCGAGATCCTCAAGGGGATCAGGGACTATTATGAAAAGTACCACAGAGTCAGGATTACCGACGAAGTAATAGAAGCAGCTGCAAGGTTATCCGAAAGGTATATATCCGACAGGTTCCTGCCCGACAAGGCCATTGACGTTATCGACGAGGCAGGATCGAGGGCGAACCTCAGGAACACGGGCCTGGTTGAACTGGAAGCGCTTAAGGATGAGCTCAAGAAAGTGCAGGAAGAGAAAGAAAATGCGGTTTCGGCCGATTCCATAGAGGATTATCAGAAGGCTGCAGATCTGAAAGTGCGTGAGTGCAAGCTTTTGCAGCAGATCAAGGATATCGAGGAAAAAAACAAGGAAGATATCCTGACTGTAGAGGACATAGCCTATGTGATAGAATCCTGGACCAAGATACCCGTACAGAAGCTGACCGAAATAGAGGCCGAGAAACTCCTGAACCTTGAAGAAAGGCTCCATAGGAGGGTCATAGGCCAGCACGACGCGGTGGCGAGCGTTGCGAAGGCTATCAGGAGAAACAGGGCCGGCTTCAGGAAGAAGAAAAAGCCTGCATCCTTCGTTTTTGTCGGACCTACCGGCGTTGGCAAGACTGAGCTGGTCAGGGCTCTCGCGGCTGAACTGTTTGAAACAGAGGAAGCGCTGATCCGGCTCGATATGTCCGAATATATGGAAAAGCACACCGTATCTAAGCTGATCGGATCGCCGCCCGGCTACGTCGGATATGACGACGGAGGTCAGTTGACTGAAAAAGTGAGGAGAAAGCCATTCTCTGTAATATTGCTGGA
>CAZQUQ010000296.1:0-2543 GCA_964596445.1 uncultured Oscillospiraceae bacterium | reverse complement strand
GTATTGGGAGATGTCCCGTTTGTTCAGGAACACAGCATCAGGCCGACGCCTTATACACCTTGCGGAAGCATTCGGCAGCGACGGTTTCGAAGTAGTCAGGACCATTACATATAATGGCAGGCTCGGCATTACTGCCGAGAGCAGGACCGCATCCAATTATGATACCGGCAATCCTAAAAAGGCATATTATGTGGAAGGTACGCCGTATGAAACGGGTTATCTCATGGGGAACATGGCCGAGGAAGAGATCTCCCGCATGATGGATTTTACGGATAGGGTCGTTTTTTCGTTCATCGGCAGCAAGGTGCTCGAAAAAATGAAACTGATCCAGAGTGTGCTTATAAAAATCGTTCACGAGTTTTCGAAAAAAGCCTGGAGTCAGCTTCCCAAAATTATAACGGAGGAGATCCGGGGCATATATGAAGGCTGCAGGCACCGCAATCCGAAAACGCGTGTCAGTATGGACCGTCTGATCGTGTTGAACACCGGGATCGATATCATTTGCTCAATAGTGTACTCCGGCAGCTTTTTCAAACGTTTCATCTCAGATATCGAACCTGAGGATTTTGACATACCGATGATGTGCAATGCATTCACCGTCTGTGGCAGGAGCGCCGGAAACGGCTGCTATTTCGGGCGGGATTTCACTTTTCCGACTTCTGATGTTTTCCAGGATACTGCGGCGCTGATCGTGTACGACCCGGCAGCGCCTGATCTGTCCGGACGCAAGGCGATGCCTTTTGTGAACATTGCAGCTCCGGGAATGGTCGGGAGTATAGCGGCCATGAATGTGGACGGTACGGCATTCGGTGTAAATATGTCTCCGGGAGCCAACTGCGATCCCGCCAATATTGGGATCAACTCGCTGCTTATGACCAGGCTGTGCGTCCAGTACGGCAAAAGTGCGGAGGATGCGGCAAAGCTCATGGCGGAGTTGCCACGGGGCGTATCATGGCTGTACATAATCGCAGACGGAGCAGGACGGTCATGCATCGCTGAAGCCGGCGCATCACAGCCCGAACCGGATTTTACGGCATTTGCAGACGAAGATTTCAGGCCGCTGCTTCCCGACATGGATTTCATCAGGAGCCATGCCTCGGTGCCGTTTGAGAACGGCGTCATGTTCAGATGGAATGATTATGAGTACCCTCAGGATTATATTGGTTTCAATTATAAGCTCTGGGATCACTTCAATGAAAAGAAGGGCGCTGACAAAGTCATATATGAAGATGCATTCGATCAGGCAGGATACATCAATAATGCCGGAGACCGGAACTGCCCTTCCACATTCTATTTTGCGCCGCAGAGAGAGGCCAGCAGTGAGATACTGGTAGCATCGAACCATTATATAATCCCTGAGATGCGCTATTTTGCAATGCATCGCTGGACACAGCGCGTTATTGGCAAAAGGGTCGATGACATACAGTGGCGGTATGATGAGTTGAACAGGCAGATATATGATATGCTTGCCGAAAAGGGAAGCATAGGGTTTGAAGACTCAAAAAAGCTCATCAGTTTTCTTGCGCCATACGGAAAATACAGCGGATACCATGCGGGCAATCCCAAGAGCCACGATGGCAAAGAGATACGCATTGAAGGCTGCATATCAGTTTTCGATCTGGCGGACAGGACAGTAGAAAGCCATTATGGCTATTATTGCGACAAATGGGTAAGGATCACGCTTCCCAGGTACTTCGCCTGAGCATTGATCCCTTCAGGTACTTTACCTGACTATTGATCATTCCGGGCACTTTGTCTGAGCATTGCTCTTTCTATTATGTATGGACCGGCGTCTGCTCCTGTGAACCCAGGCGGGAGATATATCCCGCCTTGCTATTCTTCAGGAATCGCTTCCGATTTGTGGCCTTTTATTGTCAGAATGACCTTCTTTGGGTCGGTCACCAGCCTGACATCGGAAGGGAACTTGAAATCCGCTGCAGTGAAGCTCTGCCCCGGTTTCATTGATGTAATATCGGCATCTGCGTATTGTGGTATACTGCCTGCAGGACATTCCACTGTAACAGTGTTGAGCTGGTGCAGGACCGAATTGCCTGCCTTTATGCCGAGGTCGCCGCCTGTTACTTTCACCGGGATCTGCACCTGAACTTTGTCCTGAGGATCCACCCTCTGGAAGTCCAGGTGGATGATGTCCTTATTGACGGGATCATACTGGATATCTTTGATTATTACGGTAAGATCCTGCTCCTGTGCGAATTCAGTGGTGAACAGCGCGCTTTTTCCGTTGGTTTTCAGGAATCTTTTCAGCTCTGATTTGTCCACCTGGGCCGCAGCGGAGCCGGAGCCGCCGCCGTAAACGACGGCAGGCACGATGCCCTGCTCAAGAAGTCTTTTTGCCTTGCCATGACCTATGGCGCTTCTTTCCTGGATTTTCATCGTGGTATTTTTTATGTTCCCCGTGTTATTCATGTGAACCTCCAATTGTTCTTGCAAGTAATTTTTCATAAGGTTATTATTGACAGAAAAATAAATATTAACCGAAGGCATCGGAATGCGTGCGGCCGATTGTACAGCTGGTGCTCATT
>CAZQUQ010000295.1:0-2570 GCA_964596445.1 uncultured Oscillospiraceae bacterium | reverse complement strand
GCCCAAAAACCGCCCTAAGACGGAAATTTTGTCCACTAAGCCAAATTTATACCTGGGGGACGGGAGATTCAGCAAAAGATTTTCCTTCAGCCTAAGTGGCGGCAATTTTAGCTGCACCTTCTTTTGAATGACTATCTCCAGAATAGAACTGTTCTCTCAACTGAAGAATCTCTCTTTAGCGGAAACCGCCATGACTGCAGAACTGTCCCCCTAAGTTAAATTGCCCGTAAATAAGAACCGTCCCCTAAGCAAAATCACTCTTAAAAAAGAAATGCCCATGAAAAAGAACTGTCCCTGAAGAAGAAATTTCTCATTGCAGAACCGTCGCCACAAAGGACGCCTTATGAAGAACAGTCCCCCTAAGTGCCCCTAAGTGCAAAGCAGAACTGTCCCCAAAAAAAGCTTGCAGTTATTTTTGTTACAATTATAATAGTAAGCGTTAGGCATGATAAGTGTTTGGTATAATATATACATATTTATTGCAGGAATCCGGGAGAAATTGATGTCTATAGTTGTTGAGAATCTATCATACATATATATGCAGGGAACGCCTTTTGAGAAAGAGGCTTTGAAGGATATCAGCCTTGAGATCGGCGACGGCGAGTTTGTAGGTATCATTGGGCACACCGGCTCGGGCAAATCTACACTTATACAGCATTTCAACGGGCTGCTCAAACCTACGTCCGGCAAGGTGACGATCAACGGAACCGATACATCCGGAAAGGGATTAAAGGAGCTCCGGCGGCTTGTAGGCATAGTGTTCCAGTATCCCGAGCATCAGCTTTTCGAAGAGACGGTCTACAAGGATATCGCATTTGGTCTCCGCAAGCAGGATCTTCCCGAGGAAGAAGCAAGAAATGTCATTTACTCGGTAGCTGAAGCGGTAGGATTGAGCCGGGAAATACTTGAAAAATCACCTTTTGAACTGTCGGGTGGACAGAAGAGGCGTGCTGCGATAGCCGGAGTGCTTGCCATGAAGCCATCCATACTGATACTTGACGAGCCTGCAGCAGGCCTCGATCCGAAGGGCAGAGACGAAATTTTCAGCTTTATCACACAAATACATGAAAAGATGGGGATGACGGTTATCCTTGTCTCTCACAGCATGGAGGATATTGCGAAGCTGGTGGACAGAGTCATTGTCATGAATGACGGCCGCCTTGAAATGGACGGGAAGATAAGCGAAGTGTTCTCGGATATTGACAGGCTTGAGACTATAGGACTTTCGGCTCCGCAGGTAGCATATCTTATGAGAAGGCTGAAGGCCATTTTCCCTGAAATCGATGACAGGGTATATACAGTAGCGGCTGCAAGGGATGAACTGTTGAAGCACCTGAAGGAAAGAGGTGCATGACCCATGATAAATACGAGTATAACGATAGGCCAGTATATCCCGGGCGAATCCATCATACACAGGGCAGATCCAAGGACGAAGATCATACTGTCGATTGTGTTTATGGTAGTCATATTCCTTGTTAACTCCTTCTGGACCTTCACTGCTATGACTTTGTTCACTTTGATGACCGTCATTATCTCCGGAGTGCCTCTGAAATATACGCTGAGAGGGCTGAAGCCGCTGCTGTTCATCATAATTTTTACTGCGGTAATAAACATATTTACGGCAGGTGGGACGCCAATATCGAAGACGGTACCGTTCAGCTACATCACCTATGAAGGCATCATTCTTGCTCTGAAGCTTGCGTTAAGGCTTGCGCTGATAATAATCAGCGGATCGCTTCTGACGTTTACTACAACGCCGATATTATTGACCGACGGCATAGAGAAGCTATTGTCGCCTTTCAAGAGAATAGGGCTGCCCGCCCATGAGCTGGCGATGATGATGTCCATAGCACTGAGATTTATTCCGACGCTTCTGGAGGAAACCGACAAGATCATGAAAGCGCAGGCAGCCAGAGGTGCAGATTTCGATACAGGTAACCTGGTGCAGCGTGCAAAGAGCTTTATACCGGTGCTAGTACCGTTGTTCGTGAGCGCTTTCAGAAGGGCGGATGAACTCGCCACGGCAATGGAGGCCAGATGCTACAGGGGCGGGACAGGAAGGACCAGACTGCGTCAATTACAGCTTACATCGGCTGATGCGAAGATAATACTCGTTACCTTTGTGTTCTTTACAGGACTGCTGTTGCTGGAATACCTGTAACAGCAATCAAATGTATATATGGGGGTTTGCTACATGTATTCGGCGAAAGACAGGGCAGAGAGCTTTTTGAAAAAATATGGGATGGATGCGGCAGGAGTTGACCTCGAGAAAAGCTGCAGAACATTTATCGATGAAATGAAAAATGGTCTCGAAGGAAGCGGGTCGCTTCTTATGATCCCGACATATATAGGTATGGACGGAGAGATCCCGCTCAATGAGCCTGTTATTGCCATTGATGCTGGTGGGACCAATTTCAGGGTCGCCGTAATGTACTTCAATGAGAATATAAAACTGGTAATCGAAGATTTTAACAATTATCCTATGCCAGGATCGAAGGGAGAAATCTCAAAGGAGGAATTTTTTGAGACAATGGCCGACTATATCCAGCCGGTTTTGCACTGCAGCAATA
>CAZQUQ010000294.1:0-2579 GCA_964596445.1 uncultured Oscillospiraceae bacterium | reverse complement strand
CCAAACAAGTTACTTAATATTTGATTTTTGTTCTGAAAAATCCGGTACTGGTCACTTATAGAAGAATCGGAGATATCTGCCGCCTCGCTATATCCTGCGTACAGTATTCCCCACCAGGAGCTGCGGAGTGAAAATCACTTCCCTGTTCAGCGAAACATTCTTGCTGATCCTTTCAAGAATCATATGTCCCGCCTTCTCACCGACCAGCCTGGGGTTGAGCGTAACTATGCTTGGCTGTATATACATGACCTCGATATTATCGATATTTCCGTAAGATGCTATCGATATGTTGTCAGGCACCTTTATGTTTTTTTCCCGCAAATACTTCATTACACCAATTGTAAGGGAGTTGTTCATAATAACGATGCCGGTCGGCGGATCCTCCATCCCCAGCAAATAAGCGGCGCCATCATATCCGCTTTCTACAGAAAACCGGCCGCTGAAGCTGTACGGGTAATTTTGGTCCACAGTTACCCCTATGCTCTCCATCGCCGTTACGAAGCCCGCATATCTTTCTTTTCCGGTGCTGACAGATGGGTCTCCGTTTATTATTCCGATTCTCCTGTGCCCCATGGATATCAGATGAGATGTAAGGATATTGACTCCATCCACATTGCTGCTGTCTATGAAATCGCCCGAAAACTCCGTATTGTAGACCCTGCGGTTGATAAGGACGACAGGTATCTTATGGCTTATCGATGTTATAAAATCATCGTTTTCACCGGTAGTGTTTATGATAAGCCCGTCGACCTTTTTCTCGATCAGAAGCTTGAGGTAATTGTATTCCCTGTTCTTGTCGTCCTCCGTGCTGCACATTATGATATTGTAATTCTCAGAGCTCACAATATCCTCAACTACCTTGGCTATGGTAGTGAAATAATTATTGGATATATCCGATACAAGAAACCCTATGGTATGTGTACTGTCATTTTTAAGGCTTCTTGCGACAGAGTTGGGAAAATAATTTAGCTCCTTGATCGCTGAACGAACTTTATCAACAATCTCCGGGCTCACATAGTAGTTCCCGTTTATGACCCTTGAAACCGTTGCCGTCGATACTCCGGCCAATTTTGCAACATCTCTGATTGTAGCGCTTGGCACAGACACGCCTCCCTTTGTCCGTAGTTCCTTACACAGCCTTGAGGGCTTAAGTAAACGTTATCATTTTATATGTATTATGTCAATTGAACAAAATGCACAAAATTTTTTGCCTGTCACGACACCTGGACAATTATTGCTGCGAAGCGGATAAATATGTGTCTAAGTGGCGTGACAGGCACCTTATTAATTTATTTAATAAGCTTCTTTCCGCCCATATACATCTGCAGCGGTTCCGGGATGTTAACGGAACCGTCCTCATTCAGGTTGTTCTCAAGGAATGCTATAAGCATGCGCGGAGGTGCCACAACAGTATTATTAAGCGTATGGGGGTGGTAATTGCCCTTTTCCCTGCTCCTTACGCGGATACCCAGCCGGCGGGCCTGTGCGTCCCCGAGGTTGGAGCAGCTTCCCACTTCAAAATATTTCTGCTGTCGCGGCGACCAGGCTTCCACATCGATACTCTTGACCTTCAGATCGGCCAGGTCTCCCGAACAGCATTCAATAGTGCGCACAGGTATATCCAGCGTGCGGAAGAAGTCAACTGTATTCGTGTAAAGCCTTTTAAACCATTCCGGGCTGTCCTCCGGTTTGCATACAACGATCATTTCCTGCTTCTCGAACTGGTGGATTCGGTATACGCCGCGTTCTTCGATGCCATGGGCGCCCACCTCCTTGCGGAAGCACGGAGAATAGCTTGTCAGTGCCTGCGGCAGCTGGTTCTCGTCGAGGATCGTATCGATGAATTTGCCGATCATGGAGTGCTCGCTGGTACCGATCAGATACAGGTCCTCCCCTTCGATCTTGTACATCATGTTTTCCATTTCGGTAAAGCTCATCACTCCGGTTACTACCTCACTGCGGATCATAAACGGAGGTATATAGTAGGTAAATCCCCTGTCGATCATGAAATCACGCGCATAGGCCAAAATTGCCGAATGAAGCCGCGCAATGTCTCCGCATAAGTAATAGAATCCATTGCCGCTGGTTTTCCTGGCGCTGTCGAGGTCGATGCCGCGCAGCCTCTCCATGATGTCGATATGGTAAGGTATTTCGAAAGCCGGAACCTTCGGCTCGCCATAGCGCTCTACCTCGACATTTTCGCTGTCGTCTTTGCCTATGGGTACGGAGTCGTCTATTATGTTCGGGATCACAAGCATCCTTTCCCGAATATCCTGCGCCAGCTTCTCTTCAAGCTTCGTCAGTTCGCCAAGCTCATTTGTGATCTCAACGACCCTCGCCTTGTTTTTTTCGGCTTCCTCCTTCATACCCTTTGCCATAAGATAGCCGATTTCCTTACTGATAGAGTTGCGCTGGCTCCTTATCTCATCACAGCGTGTCTTGGTCTCCCTGTACTGTCTGTCCAGCTCCAGGACCTCATCGACCAGTCCGAGCTTCTGATGCTGGAATTTTTTCCGCATGTTTTCCTTTACCAGTTCAGGTTCAGTACGGATCAATTTTATGTCGATCATAGCTTTCCT
>CAZQUQ010000293.1:0-2592 GCA_964596445.1 uncultured Oscillospiraceae bacterium | reverse complement strand
AACTGGCCACACCTTATGGAGTACAAGAACCAGATAGATGTGTACAACAAAGGCATTCCGGGCAATGAAGCAGGAAAGACATACGGTATACCCTGCCAGATGACCAATACATCACCGACGGCATATTCTCAGGATGTTATCTACTCGAGCCCGCAGCTCCGCTGGGATCTGTACCAGCAGATAGGGATGCCGGAAATCGCTGACCTGAACGGGCTTCTGGATGCGCTGGAAGCAATGCAGAGGGTCCATCCGAAGAATGATGACGGCGAACCGGCTTATGCAATGACACTCTGGCCCGACTGGGACGGCGGCGACAACATGATGGGTATTGCAAACGTCGTTCAGCTCACCACATGGTATGGTGAAAAGATCAAGGGTTCTGTTGTCCTGAAGCCCGACGGAACATTCTATAAGCTGACTGATAAGGACGGAACTTACCGCAAGATGCTGCGCTTCCTTTATGACGCACAGCAGAGAGGTCTTGTCGATCCGGATTCGATGGATCAGGACTGGAACGCAGTACATCCGAAGATATCATCAGGTCGTGTACACCTGCTCTGGTACAGCTGGCAGCAGGGATTCTGGAACACCCAGGAAAGACTCACCCAGGGCAATGCATTTATATTCATACCGGTCAAGGATCAGTACTATTATGCTGATTCCGACACATATTACGGAAGCGGCCGTGTATTTGGCGTAGGTTCCAATGTTGACGGCGAGAAGTACCTCAGGATCATGGAATTCCTCGATTGGTATGCAAGTCCTGAAGGCCTTGAGTATCAGCATAACGGTATCGAAGGCTTCACTTATACAAGAGGAGCCGACGGCAAGATGACCAGGATGAACGACAACGCGCTGATGGATAACCTGCCTGTTCCGGAGGAATTCGGCGGCGGCGGTTACAATGACGGCAATAACGCCATCAATCAGTGGATCGTTGACGCGATCAGCATAAATCCGAATACCGGAGAACCCTATGCATCGACATATTGGGCATCCTACAAGGCAGCTACACAGACTGAAATGAAGAGACAGTGGACTGAGAAGTTCGGCGCGAATGAACCTGCAGAGTGGATGAAAAAGAACAACAAACTGCTTGTCAGCCCGAACGTAAGCGTATCACTGCCCACCGACCCGAATGATATAGCAGTTGTCCGCAACTCATGCGAAGAGATCCTTGAGGAATACTCATGGAAGATGATCTTCTGCGGCAGCGACGAAAAGTTTGACGCTCTGTGGGATGAAATGGTACAGAAGATGGACGGAAACGGATTCGATCAGGTCGTCCAGTTTGATAGAGAGAAGTGGCAGATCGAACTGGATGCAAAGAATGCAGCATCAGGCAAATAATGATATAATCAGTATATAGTCTGTACTAAGTTGTGCACGAGGGAGTTGATCCGCCGATCAATTCCCTTATGCCTTCTTAGTTATTCATTGCAGCTGTACCAAAAATTCTAAAAACGGAGTGGATGATTATGCTAAGACAAGTGAAAGTGGAAAACGGTATCGTACAAGGTCTTCCCGCAGCAGATCCCCGTATCACGAGCTTCAAGGGGATACCATTCGCAGCACCTCCCGTCGGTGAAAACAGATGGCGTGCACCACAGCCCGCAAAGAACTGGGATGGCGTACTTAAAGCATTTCAATTTGCACCTGTATCGATGCAGCCACAAATGGGAGTCAGTGATACAGACATATACACGAGAGAGTGGCATGTAGATCCGGATACCCCAATGTCTGAGGACTGCCTGTATCTCAATATATGGACTCCTGCCAAAAGTCCTGATGAAAAACTGCCGGTATTCGTGTGGTATTTCGGCGGCGGACTTCAGGTGGGATACACTTCTGAAATGGAATTTGACGGAGAACGTATAGCCCGCAGAGGAGTAGTTGTTGTAACTATAAATTATCGTTTGAATGTTTTCGGATTCTTGTGTCATCCCGAGATAACAGCAGAGTCGCCGGATGCGCCCGCAAACTTCGGACATCTTGACCAGCAGGCAGGTACCAGGTGGGTAAAACGCAATATAGCAGCCTTTGGAGGCGACCCCGACAATATCACCATCGGCGGACAGTCGGCAGGCGGCGGAAGCGTATTGAGCCAGCTCACTTCTCCGCAAAACGAAGGCCTGTTTCAAAGGGCAATAATACAGAGCGGCATCATAACTTCGCTTTATCCCAATAATCGTATGCCGGGGGTCAGGCGTACACTGGCGGAGGCCGAAAAGGAAGGTGCGGCATTCTTCGAATTCCTGGGTGTGAAAACATTGGCTGAAGCCCGCAAGCTTGACGCATTCTATATCCGTGATAAAGCGATGCAGTACAAGAACTTCTGGGGCATGATATGGGGCACTGTCCAGGATGATCTATTCTGCACAGGAAATGCATTTGAGCTTTTTGTCAAGAATAAACGTTGGATGGTACCGGTGCTGCTGGGCCACACCTCGTCGGAATTTTTCAGTGTTCCGCAGGCAAATACCGTTGATGAGTTCAAGAGCCTTGCGGCTGAAATGTTCGGTGATGATGCAGATGAATTCCTCAAACTCTGCAATGTGCAGTCCGGAGACATAGAGGAAATACGCAAAAAAG
>CAZQUQ010000292.1:0-2597 GCA_964596445.1 uncultured Oscillospiraceae bacterium | reverse complement strand
TTCTCCGAGCAGTGATGGGCAGATGCTTAGTCTATGCATTTATTTGACAGGAAAATACAATAAAGCTATACTATTTATTATAGGAAAGATCGGGGAAATATTTTCAGAAGTACCACTTGATACACCGGGAAATCGGCATTGCTCAGTATAATGACATATACGGATGAACTATCGGACAAGAGCAGGCAAGACAAGAATAGGTGTGGATATGGTGAATTTTGCCGGAAAAAGAATTGCTACCATTTTTGCAGCATTCATTTTCACAGTACTTGTTATAGCAGTAGTTATTGCAGCAACTTTGGCGATGCCTTGCTTTGCCGCCGAAGACGGTATAAGCTGGACAGAAGACGAGCTTGCCTTTATGGAAGATCATCCTGTGATCCGGCTTGGCATCGACCCGGGATTCGTGCCATTTGAATTTATCGATGCAGATGGTGAATACAAGGGCATAGCCGCAGACTATCTTGCACTGATCAGTGAAAGGACAGGTTTGCATTTTGAAGCCGAAAAAGGCCTGACCTGGCCTGAGGCATATGATATGGCACTGGCAGGGGAGATCGATGTACTGCCTGCCGTCGGAAAAACAAGTGAAAGATCAGATCACTTTCTTTTTTCCGAACCGTATTACCATTATAAAAGAGTGATCGTGACCTGTGATATCGATACGGAGATATCGGGCATTGATGATCTCGAAGGATACGCAGTAGCTGTGCAGCGAAATAGTTCGCATCACAGCTACTTGTTGTCTTATCCGGATATCGATCTCAGCCTTTATGATTCTGTCGAGGCCGCGCTTACTGCTGTTGCCACAGGAACGGAAAAAGCATTTGTCGGGAACCTTGCCACGACAAATTACCTGATACGTTCAAACGGATTGACGAATCTCAGATTTGTTTCCTTTGAGGCGGAAAAACAGCATGCCCTGTGCTTTGCCGTCCGAAAGGACTGGCCTGAACTGGTGAGCATCATCAATAAAGCAATGGATTCGATCGACGAAGGTGAAAGGCTTGCCATCAGCAACAAGTGGGTCGATCTGGATACACAAATGGATTACGGCCCTATCATTCGTATCATGTATGTTATCGGCGGAATGATCGCAGTGGTTTTGGCCGTATCATTTTTCTGGATAGCGCGTCTGCATAAGGAGATCCGGCAAAGAAAGCAGATCCAGAGCGATCTGGCAAAAGCGAAGCGTGAAGCTGAACAAGCCAATGAATTCAAATCAAGCTTCATGGCAAGGATGTCCCATGAGATAAGGACTCCCCTAAATGCCATTACGGGTATGTCATATCTGTTGAAAAAGACCGGGACGAACCTGATGCAGAGTATGTATATCGACCGGATCACGCAGGCGGCAAACAGTATGCTCGGTATCATAAACGACATCCTTGATTTTTCCAGGATCGAAGCGGGCAAAGTCGAACTTGAGATCACCTCTTTCAGCATGGACCAGTTGATCCAGGATGTGGTAAATATCGTTTCGTATAAAATCGATGAACAGGGGATCGGGTTCCGTCTGACAAAGGACCCTCTAGTGCCGAATTGGTTTTTCGGCGACCACAAGCGGATCGAGCAGATCCTGCTCAATGTCCTGAACAATGCCGTAAAGTTCACCAGTGCAGGTGAAGTATCACTGGACTTGCGTTTGATAGCAAAGGAATATGACAGATATCATATCTCATTTACCATCAAGGATACCGGGATAGGCATGACCGAAGAGCAGATGAGCAAACTCTTTACGCCATTTGAGCAGGGTGACAGCAGCATCAGGCGTCGTTTTGGAGGGGCAGGCCTGGGAGTTTCCTTTGTTTAAAAGCTGCTCGTCTTGATGGGCGGGGAAGTCAAGGTATTCAGCACACCCGGAGAAGGCACGACTTTCATCATCCAATTATCTCTGAATGTGGATAGGGAGAAGGAAGCTGTATATGTAAAAGCCATATCGGCTAATCATTTCAGGGATGTCAGGACACTGGTACTGGAAAAGTCCGGTGCAAATATCAACATAATCGAAAGCTATCTTGGCAGCTTTGGGATGCAATGTGAGCTTATAAGTTCTGAAGCCAGTGCCCGCAGCATGCTTGAAGCGGCAAATGGGAAATTTGCCAGGCCGTTCGATCTGTTCATCGTTGATTACGATACTCCTTCGATGGGCGGCTTCAGTTTTATTGATGCGCTGCGCAGCAATAAGAAGATAACCAGACTTCCAAAGATAATCATGCTTTTGCCGATGATGCGGAAAGATCTGTTCGAAAAGCTGAATGAACACGGGATCGATATGGGTATCGGAAAGCCGATCATGCCTTCGATATTGCTTAACGGGATCCTGGATATTTTCAGCCTGAAAGCAGTTTCAGGTTCCCAGCCTTCAGTGAGCGGAGATCCCGATCCTGTAAAGCTTGAACAGTCATATCGTGTTTTGCTGGCAGAAGACAACAAAACAAACCAACTGATCGTCAAATCGCTCCTTGAGCAGATCGGGATGGAATCTGTCATCGCCGGCGACGGTAAGGAAGCTGTGGAGATATACCGGGACCACATGGATGAAATCGATCTGATACTACTTGATTTGCACATGCCTGTCATGAACGGCTACGAAG
>CAZQUQ010000291.1:0-2615 GCA_964596445.1 uncultured Oscillospiraceae bacterium | reverse complement strand
GTGTTTCTGCGGCGGGGCGAATTGCCACTTGACAAAAAAGGCTGCGTGCCTTAAAATAGCATATGTCGCTGCAAAAGTGCATATCATGGTGGGTTTAGCTCAGTTGGTTAGAGTGCCAGGTTGTGGCCCTGGAGGTCATGGGTTCAACTCCCATAACTCACCCCAGAAACGAGAGACTGCTGACACAGTCTCTTTTTTATGCAAATCAGCCTATAATCCTGTTCACACTGGTGTAACTTACAGTATTATCGTATTTGCACTGCTCGTGCTTTTTTGTGTCTGTATCTATATAATAAACATCAAAATAGTGATACCTGTGTCAATATTGTTGCATTTAATTCGTCGTTTACTTGTATTAGAATTATAGTGAAGGCAAATGACTGGAGATGATGAAATGGGGAGCTTTTTCAGGATCGAAGGGAAGCGGCTGGTCCGTGAATGCCGCAATGAGATATTATGGATCGAGCCATGGGGCGCCGACAGTCTGCGGGTCCGCGGAACCAAACGGGCAGCAATGGAACTGAAGGATTGGGCTCTGCTGCCTCAGCAGGTCGGTGATACAGCGAAAATAACGATATCTGATGACGGCTTAACAGCAGAAGTAAAGAACGGCAGGATAACCGCCAGAGTATCAGCAGGGGGCAAAATATCTTTTTTCAATGCTGACGGAAAACTGCTGCTCGAAGAATTCGTCAGAAGCCGTGATAACCTGAAGGAGTTCGTCAGTGCACTCTGCATCGATGCCCGTGAATACTCACCCATTCCTGGAACCAATGATTTCAGGCTCACTGTAAGATTTGAACCCGATGATGATGAGAAGATATTCGGAATGGGGCAATATCAGCAGCCCTACCTTGATCTGAAGGGCTGTACGCTGGAACTTGCCCACAGAAATTCGCAGGCAAGCGTACCGTTCGCGCTTTCAAGCCGCGGCTACGGATTTTTATGGAACAACCCGGCTGTCGGGAAGGTGACGTTCGGCAAAAACTTGACGGAATGGTATGCAGGGTCTGCACAGCAAATGGACTACTGGATCACAGCAGGCGATACGCCTGCACAGATAGAAGAGGCATATGCGCAGGCGACCGGTACGGCGCCTATGATGCCTGATTACGGCATAGGTTTCTGGCAGTGCAAGCTTCGGTATCAGACGCAGGATGAGCTCTTAGAGGTTGCCCGCGAATACAAGCGCAGGGGACTTCCCATTTCAGTGATCGTTATAGATTTTTTCCACTGGACAAAACAGGGTGAATATAAGTTTGACCCTCAGTATTGGCCTGACCCGGAAGGGATGGTGCGGGAACTGAAGGAAATGGGTATCGAGCTCATGGTCTCTATCTGGCCGACGATAGACAAGACCAGTGAGAACTTCCGTGAAATGCATGAGAAGGGTTATCTGGTCAGGGCAGACAGAGGAAACTCCATTGTAATGGACTGGATGGGGAACACGATGTTTTTCGATGCCACCAATCCCGGTGCAAGAGAACATATTTGGAAGATAATAAAGAAAAACTACTATGACAAGGGTATCAGGATCTTCTGGTTGGATGAGGCTGAACCGGAGTATTCGCATTATGAGTTCGACAATTACCGATATCATGAAGGCACTGCACTGCAGGTCAGCAACATTTATCCCATGATGTATGCAAAGACCTTCTTTGACGGAATGAAGGCCGAAGGCCAGGAGAACATAATCAATCTTATACGCTGTGCATGGGCGGGCAGTCAGCGATATGGCGCTCTGGTATGGTCAGGCGATATCCACTCGAGCTTCAAATCTCTGCGCAATCAGCTGAGGGCAGGGCTCAACATGGCTATTGCAGGGATACCTTGGTGGACTACCGATATAGGCGGTTTCCACAGCGGTGATATAAGGGATCATGCATTCCATGAGCTCATTATCCGCTGGTTCCAGTACGGCGCGTTCTGTCCTGTTTTCAGGCTTCACGGCGACAGGGAACCGCATTCGGATCCCCTTGGGACCACAGGCGGCGGAATGTTCGGAAGCGGAGCTTCCAATGAGGTTTGGAGCTATGGAGAAAAAGCATACGAAATTTTCAGGAAGTATATGTTTATAAGAGAGCGTCTGCGCCCTTATATCACAGAGCTGATGAAAGCAGCCCATGAAAAGGGGACGCCGCCTATGCGGCCGCTGTTCTATGATTTCCCGGAAGATAAGAAGGCGTGGGAGGTCGATGATCAGTACATGTTTGGTCCGGACATCCTTGTTGCGCCGATACTGTATGAGGGGCAGCGCAGCAGGAAGGTATATCTGCCGGCCGGGGTGGTATGGAAGTGTACAATTGATGGCAGGACATATGATGGCGGGCAGTGGATAGAGTGTGACGCACCTATCGAGGAAATGCCGGTGTTCCTGAAAAACGGCGCAGATCTGCCGGTATAAGCCAGTTATTTTCGCTTGACAAATGGCGGTATGGACTTTATAATTGACTTTGCGTTATAATGATGCAAACACTGTGAAATGATGGGATGTAGCCAAGCCGGTAAGGCACAGGACTTTGACTCCTGCATCTCGCTGGTTCGAGTCCAGCCATCCCAGCCATATGAGCCATTAGCTCAGTTGGCAGAGCACTTGACTTTTAATCAAGGTGTCC
>CAZQUQ010000290.1:0-2618 GCA_964596445.1 uncultured Oscillospiraceae bacterium | reverse complement strand
TCTCACGTTTTTGACATTTTGAGCATGTGTATAATAAAGTATGATACAGGGCAGGCACGTCGGTTAATGGCGTGCCTGTTTTGACAGCGTTGTCCAAAATTAACTTGATTTTGAGCATAAATCTGGTAGAATGAATATGATAAATTTATAACGAAGCGGCAGGATTCTGCCGCCTCATACATAATAAGCATCACCTGTAAGCAATATTATTCTATATAAAGTAAAGGAGTTGTTATCTATGCCATTGGTTACATCAACCGAAATGTTCAAAAAGGCTTACGAAGGCGGTTATGCCATCGGTGCTTTCAATGTGAACAACATGGAGATCGTACAAGGGATCACAGAGGCCGCGAAGGAAGTCAATGCTCCGCTGATCCTGCAGGTATCTTCAGGAGCAAGAAAATATGCTAATCATACTTACCTTATGAAGCTGGTCGAAGCAGCTGTTATCGAAACCGGTCTTCCGATCTGCTTACACCTCGATCACGGCGATACGTTCGAACTCTGCAAATCCTGTATCGACGGCGGTTTCACATCCGTTATGATCGACGGTTCACATCATCCGTTCGAAGAGAACATAAAGCTCACCAAGCAGGTCGTTGAATATGCGCACGCTCATGGTGTAGTCGTTGAAGGCGAACTCGGAAGACTTGCCGGCATCGAGGATGCTGTCAATGTTTCAGACGAAGATGCTGCTTTCACAAGGCCTGAAGAAGTCGAAGAATTCGTAAGCAGGACAGGTGTCGATTCACTGGCCATCGCCATAGGGACAAGCCATGGAGCTTTCAAATTCAAGGGCGAGCCTAAGCTCAGGTTCGATATACTTGATGAAGTCGCAAGAAGACTGCCGGGATTCCCGATAGTTCTCCACGGCGCATCCTCAGTTATCCCTGAACTGGTCGATAAGATCAACAACAACGGCGGAAACATGCCCGGCGCAAAAGGCGTTCCGGAAGATATGCTCAGGCAAGCGGCAAGATCTGCAGTCTGCAAGATCAACATCGACTCCGACCTGAGGCTCGCTATGACAGCTACGATCAGGGAATATTTCACTCAGCATCCCGAACACTTCGACCCGAGACAGTACCTTGGCCCCGCAAGACAGGCCATCAAGGAACTCGTAAAGAACAAGATAGTCAACGTTCTCGGCTGCGACGGCAAAGCCTGATCCGGCACCATAACCCGACACACGATCCGGTATCCCCTGGGTACCGGATTTTTTACTGCCTTTTTTGGGGACGCTTCTCACCTTTTTATCATTTTGGGGACGCTTCTCACCTTTTTACCACTTCGGGAGCGCTTTTCACTACTTTACCACTTTGGGGACGGTTCTCACTTTTTTACCACTTCAGGGACGCTTCTCACCTTTTGCAATTGATGCGCGTGTATAAACTTATCATATATGTGAATAATAGGTTGAGATGAAACAGCAATCTTGTAATATATAAGGGGTGTTGATCTTTTGTGCCTGAAAGTTGGAATTCCCAGAAGCTTATTCTACTATAAATTCGCAGTGTTTTGGGAAAGCTTTTTTCCGGCTCTTGGAGCTGATGTCGTCGTATCAGATCAGACAAATAAACGTATTCTCGATGACGGCGTAAAATTTTGCGTCGATGAAGCCTGCCTTCCGATCAAATTGTTTTACGGACATGTACTTAACCTGGCTGAAAAGGTGGACTATGTCCTTGTCCCCAGATTTACCAGCATTTCGAGAAATGAATACATATGCCCCGAATTCGGCGGCCTTCCGGACATGATAAGACATACGCTCAAGGGAATTCCAGAGATAATTTCCACTGAGGTAAACATGAGGAAGTCTGACAAGGGAGGGATCAGGGCTGCTATAGAAACAGGGGCTATCCTGGGAGCAGACAGACGAACTGCCGTAAAGGCTTACAGGACGGCTCTCGAAAAGCTTCGGAGAAATCGTCCGACATTTATTTCGAAGTGCGTTTGTGCAAAAGGTGAGAACCGTCCCCAGGGAGGTAAATGTCAAGAAGGTGAGAACCGTCCCCAAGAAAGTAAATGTCAAAAAGGTGAGAACTGTCCCCAAAAATGTATCGGGGTCATAGGGCATCCGTACAACGTATACGACAGGTACATAAGCATGGATCTGCTTGGGAAGCTGTCGAGATACGGGGTGGAGGTCAGGACCGTTGAAATGGTCGATGAAGCCGACATCAACGCACAGGCGTCCAAACTGGCCAAGCCGATGTTCTGGAACTACGGCAGGCTGGCATACGGCGCAGCGCTGCACATGGCAGAAGCAGGCGAGGTCGACGGATTCATATGCATCTCGAGCTTCGGCTGCGGCATAGACTCATTTGTCCATGACCTCATAGAAAGAAGCATCAGGAAGAAATTCGGCATCCCTCTCATTACAATGACGATAGACGAGCATACGGGCGAGGCAGGATTCGATACACGGCTTGAAGCCTTCGTCGACATGCTGCAATGGAGAAGACAGAATGAAAGTTACTTTTCCGCATCTGGGTAACACGTATATTTGCGTCAAGTCCATACTGGACGATCTCGGGATCGACTATGTCATCCCGCCCTTCAACAATAAAAAGGCACTGGAGCTTGGGACCAGGCATACGCCTGAAATGGTCTGCCTT
>CAZQUQ010000289.1:0-2631 GCA_964596445.1 uncultured Oscillospiraceae bacterium | reverse complement strand
ACAAGTATCTGGGAAAAGGAAAACCCGCCTATGTTGAAAAGGAAAAGCTCACATGGGAAGAGGCAATAGGGCTTATAAGAAAGCATGAGGGAATATCCGTACTGGCCCATCCCTTTACGCTTGAACTTGAAAGCGGTGGATTGAAAAACCTTATTATCCGCATGAAGACGTCGGGTTTGAGCGGTATGGAGGTCTATTATCCTGAGCATACGTATGAACAGACAAAACTGTATAAAGCAATTGCCGAAGAAGCTGGGCTTATCCTGACAGGCGGTACTGATTTCCATACCCATGATAGAGGGGCATCGCTTGGCGATTGCGGAATAGGCGAAGAATGCCTGAAAATTATTCTTGATCATCTCGATTATCACTGATTTTAATACAACCAAGGAGATGGCTTATGTTTTCAAACGGGGTTCTCGAACAGATAGGAAACACACCGATTGTCAGGCTTACGGCATCTACAGGCGCCAATATATATGCGAAGGCCGAGTATCTGAATCCGGGCGGAAGCATTAAGGACAGGATTGCTCTTTTCATGATCGATGATGCGCTGAAAAGGGGCCTCCTAGATAAAGACACCATAATTGCCGAACCGACTTCAGGCAATACCGGTATAGGCATTTCACTGGTGGGAGGATTGATGGGGTTCAAAGTTATTATAGTTATGCCTGAAAATATGAGCCAGGAGAGGAGAAAGATTATACGTGCACTGGGTGCTGAGCTTGTACTTACACCTGCTGAAGAAAGCATTGAAGGTTCAATAAAGAAGGTTAATGAAATAAAGGAAGCATACGGAAATGTCTTCATTCCGAATCAGTTTGAAAATCAGGCCAATCCTCTTGCTCATTACATTACGACAGGGCCCGAGATATGGATGCAACTGGGTCGTAATGTGGACATGTTCGTATCAGGACTCGGAAGCGGAGGGACACTTCAGGGGGTAGGAAAGTTTCTTAAAGAAAGAAACCCTTCAACCAAGATTGTTGCGGTTGAACCGAAGAATGTATCCGCCCTTCTCGGGCATGAACCCGGGCTTCACAGGATTGAAGGCATAGGGGATGGTTTTATCCCCCCTGTCCTTGATACATCAATCATAGACGAGATCGTAGAAGTCGATGACGATGATGCCGTTGAAACGTCACGATTACTTGCCAGGAAATCAGGACTCCTGGTGGGTACTTCTTCAGGTGCAAACGTTTGGGCCGCAACGCAGATGGCGAAGAAATACGGAAATCAAACAGTGCTAGCAACGATACTTGCAGACAGGGCGGAAAGATACTTCAGTACAAGTCTTATATAAAATTCAAGGAAAATTAATTCCATTTTTATTGCTATTCTTTGCCCCGAATATAAGGTATTATAAATTTTAGAGGTTTTAATAGCAAGGAAATTAGCAATGTTACAATTTTCTTGGATTTTGGCATTAACATTGCTACAATTTAATTTGTAATAATGTCTTCAGGAGGAAATAATTATGAAAAGATTTTTTACATATACCATTATCTGTGCGCTCTTTGCCGTAATGCTGATGGGTGCGAGTTCCTGTAACTTCATGACATTGAAGATTTTTACAAACAACAGCGCCTGTGAAACTGCGACTGCGACAATGATTTTATCTTATTATAAAGGCACCATGATTGGAATACCGCAAACATTTACATTTTACGATCCGGGGTTTGGGCCATACACCGCACCGGATCCCAATGCCTCGTCATATAATTTTTTACCTTCACTGGACTATATTATCACAGTTCAGGATCCGGGCAATGGTTTAACGGCTCCGGCCGGAATCTCCATTCCGAAGATAAAGGCATCCGGCAATGTAGAGGTTTATGCACCCTTCAGATATAAGGATGCGGATTCTGCACTAGCGGTCTGGAGCCTTGACGGCAATGGGTTGAATTATGCGACAGACGGTGCAGGATCAACGGTAAATGCTTTAAATATACCCGCCGAAGGGATATCCTGGATAAGTTATACCAACCCTACTGTCGTATTTCCTGAAGGTTCAAGAGATCACAATGGTATTAAAATTAACAATGGCGCCACAACATCGCCTTCAGCGATTATTGATTTCACCGGTGCGAAAGGCGTTACAATTGAGATGTGGATCAATGCAGATGCCGTATCAGGAAATGCATTTAACCTGTTCCAGATCGGTGACAGCATGTCAGGATATTTTGACAGCAATGGAATTTCATTTACTGCGGGTTCGACAACGATAGCAGCAGAATCCACATTAAGCTCCGGGGTATGGTATCATGTTGCATTTTTATACTCGAATGCGGCCATGAAGATTTATTTTAACGGCAGGGAAGTGGCTTCGGCAATTGTAGTTCCAACAGGACTTACACCGACAGGCAGTACTCAGGTTTATGTCGGAGGAAACGCAACAGCTCCTTCGGTTAATCTGAGTCTGGATGAGGTCAAGATTTTCGCTTATGCAGCCAGACAGATTAATATCTCATATGACGCACTGATAGTACCTGAAGATACAGATAAAGACGGCATCTGGAATTCAATCGATAATTGCCCCAATATGGCAAACCCGGACCAGATGGATACAGACCATGTTGGTTAGGGTAATGCATGTGTTAATGACGACGATGGTGATGGTGGTCCTGATTC
>CAZQUQ010000288.1:2536-2666 GCA_964596445.1 uncultured Oscillospiraceae bacterium | reverse complement strand
GACTCCAGAATATTTTGGAGAACTGTCCCCTATTCTCGTCTTTTTATTGATTAAAAGAACTGTCCCCATGGTACTCAAATGAACCTCATGATGTACACATGATAATTTTACTATAATATGATTGAAGTTA
>CAZQUQ010000288.1:0-2517 GCA_964596445.1 uncultured Oscillospiraceae bacterium | reverse complement strand
GATTAAAAGAACTGTCCCCATGGTACTCAAATGAACCTCATGATGAAATGAACCTCATGATGTACACATGATAATTTTACTATAATATGATTGAAGTTAACTGTAGATAATAGTATAATAAGAAACATAAAGTTAATTTTTACTGGTGATGATGTTGCTGGAGGCATAGTACGATGGGTTTTTTGCATGAAATAAGTGAAAGAATTCTTATACATGACGGTTCAAAAGGCTACATGCTCCAAAGAATGGGGTTAAAGGGCGGAGAATGCGGAGAACTATGGAACCTGACCAATCAAGAGGCCGTGAAGAACGTTTATCGCGCTTATCTTGAGGCAGGCTCGGATGTGATTCAGACAAATACATTTCCGGGCAATAGAGTTCATTTACGGAAATTTGGCCTTGAAGATAAAGTTTAT
This sequence comes from uncultured Oscillospiraceae bacterium, assembly GCA_964596445.1. Classification (GTDB taxonomy): domain Bacteria; phylum Bacillota; class Clostridia; order Acetivibrionales; family DTU013; genus DTU013. The sequence continues at coordinate 2,101 of CAZQUQ010000288.1, read as the reverse complement.
GATATAAACTTTTGGGGAGCTAAGCTAGCTAAAGAAGTTGCAGAAGGCAAAGCATTCGTCAGCGCATCAATAGGGCCTACGGGGCTGCTTTTTGAACCCTCGGGAGAGCTCACATTCAAAAAAGCTTATGATGTTTTTTGCGAGCAGGTCAAAGCTGTTGCAGACGGCGGAGCAGATATAATCAACTTTGAAACATTTACTGATATTGCGGAGTTGCGGGCTGCTTATTTTGCTGCTCGCGATATGACAAGCCTACCGGTTATCTGTTCACTTGCATTTGAGAACAACGGACGTACTCTGATGGGTACAGCCCCGTACACAGCTGTAGCAATACTGAAATCACTGGGTGCTGATATGGTCGGAGCAAACTGTTCTTTTGGCCCTGGTCACATGGAAGGGATCATAAGAGAAATGTATGATGCAGGAAGCGGGTATCTGAGTGTCAAACCTAATGCCGGGCTGCCGGTGGTTGACGGCAATTGTGTTTCATATAATGAAACACCGGAACATTTTGCAGAACTGGCATCAGTATTTGCCAATCTTGGAGCAAGACTGATCGGAGGTTGCTGCGGGACAACACCGGATTTCATAAAGGCATTGAAACAACGAATCGCAGGGGTGGTGCCTTCAGCAGCGGCTGACAGGGACAGGCGTATAATTGCGTCTGCCGTAAAGCATATTCATCTTGATCGGATTGATATTAGTAATGTATACAGACTGAATGCATCAGATGATCCGGCAATGAGTGAGGCACTGAAGAGGGGTGATCTTTCATGGGTGGAAGACACTGCACTTGACCTGGCTGCTGAAGGATACAATGCTATATATATAAATATTAGAAAAGCCAATGGAAGCAGCCTATTGCCTGATGTTGTGGACAAAATGCAATGGTACATTAGAGACCCGTTCATCATTGAAACAGATGATGTAGAAGCACTGGATACGACACTAAGGATATACAGAGGCATAGCTGGAGTAGTTGCAGGAAGCAGCGATCCTGGCACAATAGGCAAAGTTGCTGCAAAATATGGCAGTGTTTTCCTGACAGGCATATTCTGAACTATACCTGTGACGTCTGAGTATTCACAGCACTAAGAGCCGAGGACCTACACTATTTGTAAAATTGCACACTTGAGGTATTCAGTTTCCGGGGCAGGCATCAGCACAGGGTGATCCTTGGCCTGCGACCGATATTCAACAAGTCTTACTTTACGGCGGGAAGCTATTCCTGCATTATATATGATGTCCATGAACATTTCTGGATCGATATGGTGTGAACAGGAACATGTAATGAGGAATCCTCCGCTTTCAATTATTTTCATTGCCCTGAGATTGATCTCTTTATACCCCCTGACAGCACCTTCAACAGAGGACCGGCTCTTTGTAAAAGCGGGCGGATCAAGGATAACAGTATCGAAGCGTACACCTTTGTCATCATATTCTCTAAGTCTGTCAAATGCATTTGCACATTCAAACCTGCATATGTCTTCAAAACCATTCAACCTGGTGTTTGATGAGGCAGTCTCGACAGCATGCTCAGAAATGTCGATACCCAATACACTGGATGCGCCGAATTTGGCTGCATGCAATGAAAACGAGCCGGAATGACAAAAACAGTCCAAAACTTTTGCATCCTTTACAAATGGACCTATTGCAGCCCTGTTTTCCTTCTGATCAAGGAAATATCCGGTTTTCTGCCCCTGCGCCACATCTACGATGAAACGTATCCCGTTTTCAGCCATGAGTACGTTGGTATCGAATCTGCCGCGCAGAAATCCGGTTTTCATTTCCAAACCTTCAAGTTCCCGTGTTTTTATATCATTGCGCTCATATATGCCAACAGGCCTTATAATATCCATCAAAATATCTGCAAGTTGCTCCTTGTACACTTCTATCCCTAGCGCTGAAGTCTGCATGACCAGAACATCCGAAAACTTGTCTACAACAAGTGCCGGCAGGAAATCTGATTCTGAAAAAATGACCCTGCAGCTGTTGAGATCGGCCACTTTTTTGCGGTAATCCCATGCTGCCTGGATCCGGTTATAAAAGAAGCCGTAGTCGATGTTTTCATGCTCATATGTCTATATCAGCAAAGAGATCT
>CAZQUQ010000287.1:0-2667 GCA_964596445.1 uncultured Oscillospiraceae bacterium | reverse complement strand
ATCATATTGTGAAGACCATACTGCAAGTTCATTATATACTTCTTCGCCGCTTAATGCTGCAATCACATTCCTGCACACATCATTGAACTTGTCAGTATCAAACAGAGCACCGCTGCTGCCCATTTTTTCTACACTTACTGTGAAATTATCATATGGCTTCTGAGGATTTTTAAGGCGCCACTCCTCGTAGTTTGAATTTGCCAGGCCCAGGAGGTATTCTGTTACTGCCCGGCCTGCGTATCCCTTCTCGTGATACCAGCTGGCCGCAAACTCAGGATCCTTTCTCTTGCTGAACTTCCTTTTCGAAGTACCATCCATTTTCATTATAGGTGATATATGTCCGTAAAATGGCGGATTCCAACCCAATATTTCAAATAACTGCAGGTGGACCGGCACAGATGATAGCCACTCGTCTCCACGAAATACATGTGTCGTTCCCATCAGATGATCATCAACAGCATGAGCAAAATGATATATCGGAAGTCCGTCCGATTTCAATATCACTATGTCCTGAATGTTTTCAGGCAGCATTATACGTCCCTTTACAAGGTCTGTATAACTGACCTTTCCGGATGGGTCTCCGGGAGATTTCAGCCTGATTACATATGGCCTTCTGTCAACGAGCTTCTGCTGTATTTCATCTATAGATAAATCCCTGCACTTTGCCCATCTTCCATAGTAGCCTGTCATCTGCTTTTCTGCTTTCTGCCGGCTTCTTATGCTGTCAACTTCTTCAGCACTGCAAAAGCAGGGATATGCCATGCCCTTTCGCAGCAACTCTCTGATGAAAGCTCTATATATGTGTTCTCTTTCACTTTGCTTGTATGGCCCATAGCTGCCAACTTCTATATCTGGCTTTATTGTACCCTCATCAAAGCTAATATTGAAGTAGTTAAGCGAGTTGATGATTTCCGTTATACTTCCCTTTACTTCACGCTTTTTATCTGTATCTTCAATGCGCAGATAAAAGACTCCTCCGCTTTGATGGGCAAGCCTTTCAGATATCAGAGCGGCAAAAAGTCCTCCCATATGAAGAAAACCGGTAGGGCTAGGCGCGAACCTTGTTACTTTTGCACAAGCCGGCAAAATCCTTTTAGGGTACATATCTTGTATTTCTTCAACAGAAATTTCAGTGTCCGGCAGCAAGAGATCCGCCAGTTTTGAGTTATCCATTATAACCATCCTTTCAGAAAAATAAAAGCCCTTCGTCTTGTTAGGACGAAAGGCTAATGCTTCCGCGGTACCACCTAATTTGGTCAAACCCAGCTCTTTGCAGTACTGTCATACTGCTCTTCTGTATCGGGAAGAAACCGTTGGCCTTGAAACGACCCACTACTCCAAAGTTTCCTTCAGTAATCCCGGTTATCCAATCCCAGCACCATGGACTCTCTTTGAACCGTTCTATTACTTACTCTTCTTCTTCATCGTATTACCATGTTATTACAGTTATTGTGATGCTAATGATAATATAATATTTCAGGATTGTCAAATCCAGAATGAATGATTAGTTATATGGGACCAAAATGCTGAAAAATTCAATTAATGGGATAAAGTTTGTGGTAAAAAACATGTTTTTTGCATGATTAGGCTACATAACTCGGAGTTGATGTGCATTATTGCATTTTATTATGAGATTTATCATCCCATTAGTTGAAAAACTTAGCATTTCCCAAAATTATTTCCCAAGGAGCCTGTATGAAAATCCAGTATAGTACATGGGGTCCAAGTACATAGCGCTTGTTATCAATCGGAATTTATATCATAGGTGTCTCGCAAGATACCTTCCAAGATACATATAAATATACATCTTAAGATACCTTTCAGGATACATCTCAAGATACCTCTCAAAGTACCATTCAAAATACCTCTCAAAGTACCATTCAAAATACCTCTCGAAAATCCCTCGAGTTACGCCTAAGGTACGCAAAGAATCCTTGACTATTCGGCCTTATAATATATACTATTATTGTAAACTTTATCATTCAGGCAATGCCTGGACAAGGGGGAATGCAGTGTGTGGAAACTCAGTGTTAAAACTGTGGTCGCTATCGGAATAGGTGCTGCAATATTTATTGTATTGGGCATGTTTGGTTCGATCCCGACCGGTATACCAAACACGAATCTTGATACTTCCTATGGTCTTCTCTCAATGCTGGCAGCAGTGTTCGGACCTATCGCAGGCTTATTGATCGGGCTTATTGGACATGCATTGAAGGACACATTCCTGTATGGATCAATGTGGTGGAGCTGGATCATTTGTTCTGCTGTCGAAGGCTTCCTGATCGGTCTGTTTGTCACTAAATTCGGTGTGGAAGACGGTAAATTCGGACTGAAACAAGCTATACTTTTTAATGTCGTACAAATATTGTCAAATGCCGTTTGCTGGTTCGGACTGGCTCCGGTGCTTGACATCGTTATCTACAGTGAGCCGGCCAACAAGGTTTTCACACAGGGATTAGTGGCAGGCGCAGCCAATATGGTCGTCATGCTGGTGCTTGGAACAGCTCTGCTGTTCGGATATTCAGCCACCAGACAAAAGGCGTCCAGCCTGGCTAAAGAAGAGTAATTCGAGATCCGTAAACGAAGGGGATGGTCCTCCGCCGGTACGGTACGGGGATCGTCCCCCTTATTATGTTGGTCGGTATAAGACATATTACCTTGGAGATA
>CAZQUQ010000286.1:0-2716 GCA_964596445.1 uncultured Oscillospiraceae bacterium | reverse complement strand
ATAACTATCCGATTATGGTGCCTGTCACCATAATCGGATAGTTATTATAATAAAAAGTCCGACGGACTTTTCAGACCGTCGAACCCCTTTGGGGCCATCAGTTGATGGCCACCTCCATTTCAATCTTCAACCAAGATCACTCCTTTCTTCAAAGAGTCGGCTCCGGAAGCCGCGTGTACAAGATATCCCGTACAATTTGATTATATCCTGGAGCATTTTATATCACAAGCTAACGAACGATTATAAATAAACTTTATTATATGATCAGTGACCTGATTTGATAGCTTCCTTCACTTCCGACACCGCAGCCGACAGGTTCCTTCCTGCAAGGCATACATAGCTGCAGACTCCGCAGCCGATACACAGTTCCGGGCTGTATTTTTCAGCAAGTTTATGCCTGTTTTCGTCTGCAAGCTCTGCGATCCTGTTTATAAGAAGCCCTTGCGGACAAGCTTCAACACATAAGCCGCATTTGGAACACAAAGGTGATTCCTTATATCTTGGCATTTCGGCTGCAGCTAACATATTTATATCATTCTGTATCAGATCCGTATCTTCCGCCATTCTTGCCTGCATTACCCCACCCCCTGCAAATACGGCACTGCTGTCTGGGTATATCTTTTTTATTGCTTCCATGACCGGAGTCCCTGTTTTTACTTTCGCAACAACTGCATTGCCCTTTTTCAGATCAGAAATTGTAATATACCTTCTGTCCGGCTTCTTGTCGAGACAGACTGCCTCATAGACAGCGAGCACTGTCTGCACATTCAATACAAGTATACCGAGCTTTGCCGGTATAAAACCTGCCGGCATGTTCTTCTTCAGGATCGATTTGATCAGGAATCTCTCATATCCGGCCGGATAGAAGTCCCCTACCCTGTAAACGCTGATGTCGTCCGGTATATTAAGCCCGCTTTTATCTTTCACTGCCAGAATGACGCCGGAAAAATCAATACATCTTGTTATTAGCCTTATACCCTTTACAACGTCTTCACACCTGTTTGCAAGGAGCCATTTGTCATGTATCAGTCCGGGATCGCATTCCGCACCGTTTATAATAAAGTATTTGCTTTTGACATTTGAGTCCATTACCGTCCTTAACTTCTTGTATGTCGGGAATGCTGCACCACCCATTCCATAGACATCATTTATCTGGATTTTTCTTATAATGGACTCAGGATCTTCTTTCAGCCAGTTGTCAAAGTTATCGGCAACATGCTCGGATTTGCCTGCGGAAGCTTCGGTCAGATCGATCATATTCCCCTGTGCTGATTTCCTCGCAGGATACGGATCTTTAAGTTTCCTGAAGCCTGTGAACAGCTTTCTGCGGGGAGTCGTTACATAAAGGTCGATCAAGCATGAAGCCATATTGAACATCAGAATAAATGCAGGCATCATGATACCCGGATTTGCAGTCAATGCTGGTATGAATGCGCATGACAGGCCGCCGACAAAGCCTGCTGTTTTCAGAGGCGTAACAGTCACAGGATCCGTGAGGACAATACATCCAAAGAAAACAGCCATAACCGCCAACTGCCCGCTGTATGCTGTCTGCCCCGTGAGAGCCGGCAACAATGTGCCTGCCACAAATCCCAGTGCAGCAAAGGGTCTGAAAAGAGCAAACGGCAGTGAGAGTAACAATGCCGGTATAAAAAGATATGACGGAGCCAATGTAAAATCTGCTCCGGCGAATATAAGTCGTATGACGATATATCCCAGCATTGCCGGATTCAGTGGATTTTTACCTGTCCCTCCCCACAACTGCTTTCCAGGCACGATCGCTATAAAAACACCAATGAACTTTCCCCACAGCGGTATTCCAGGGGTGATCACATGTATCACCGCAGCCGTAACTGCGGCGGAAACTGAACAGATCATTCTTTTATGCCTGCTTGAAGCAAATATCTCATCAAGTATAAGCGATAATGCCAGAATTGCAGCAAAAATCAGGATATCAGACGGTCTGCCGATCCATCCGGGCAACATATATAACAGCAGTACACAAAAGAGTACTGCCATTATGTGCTCATTAGACCACTTATTTCTTATCAGAGGAAATGCTCTCATATCATCAGACTCCTGCGAAGATACCATGGAGCCTGTGCAGACCCTTGCCAAACAGCATCATGGGACACGCGACCGCAGTTTCGATCCCCGCTGCCTCGCACTCATCAATCAATTTCTGATCGGCTGTTTTGCCCCGGTGGAACAATATTTTCCTGATGCCGTTACTTTTCAGTTGTTCAACAGCCTTCACCGCATTCTCATTATTAAGAAGTATGTATGCTGTCTTTGGCACTGAAGGAAGTTCACTGATATCGCTATAGACCTTTACAGTAAATTTTTCGCTTTTCTTCGGGTTTACGGGATATACTTTCAGGCCGGCATCGGTAAATGCTTTGAATATCATGCTGCTGAACTGAGGAGTACGGCTGGAATAACCCATGAAAATAATTTCCTTCTCGTTATAAAAATCGCGGGTCAGTTTTTTCATAATACAACTCCATTCTGCTGTAAAAGCATATTTTATGTAATAATATACGGAAGAAAATAACTGTTTGTCTTCTTAAATATTTTGACCCGAAAAGTTTTTATCGCATCATTATATATTCAATAATAAGATTATTAAGGATGTGAGGCTCATACATACATTCACCAGGCAAAGGAACATCACTACCTGCCTTTGATTGAGTCCGGCAGACAACAGCCTGTAATG
>CAZQUQ010000285.1:0-2729 GCA_964596445.1 uncultured Oscillospiraceae bacterium | reverse complement strand
AGCACACCCAGACTGACAGCGGATGTGAACAGGCCTGCAGCTGTCGCAAGCGAGTAGTTTCCTAACGATATACCGTTCCGAAGGACAAAAATATCTATCGTTTCTGAAACATCCCTGACGATCCCGTTGCCCAGCAGGAACTGCACCTCAAAGCCTGCATTCAATATCCATCCGAGGTTTAGTATCAGCAAAACCACAAATGTTGATTTTATCCCGGGCAGAGTGACATACCTCACTCTCTGGAAACGGCTCGCTCCATCGATATACGCCGCTTCATAGAGTTCCGGCGATATTGATGTGATGGCGGCAAGGTATATGATCGAGTTCCATCCCGTTTCTTTCCATACATGGGATGATCCGACGATCCACCAGAAGTAGTTCGGCTCTCCAAGCCAATGTATCGGCTGTCTGATGATTCCTGCCTGCATGAGGAGGCTGTTGAGCAGTCCGTTTTCAGTTGTCAGAAAGTTTGCGATAAGGCCTGTCACTATGATCCACGATAAAAAATGAGGAAGATATGATACCGATTGTACTACCCTCTTGAATACTTTATCAGTGATCTCATTTATCAGTACTGCAAGCAATATCGCAAATATAAAGCTCAATGTCAGATTAATGACGCTCATGCAGATAGTGTTCCGCAAAACACGCACGAAGGATTCATCCGCAAAAAGGATCTCGAAGTTTTTAATACCGACCCAGTTCTGGACCTTTTTCCCCGGTCTGAAATTCTGGAACGCCATTACAAGCCCTTTCAGAGGTCTGTATCCAAAAATGAATACATATATCATTATCGGCAGCGACATCAGCACAAGTGATTTCTGCATAATTACTTTCTTTATGAAACTGCTGTAATTCGGTCTATTTACTGCACTATTGACTGATATATTTGCTGCAGGCATAAATACGCCTCCATTCAAGTAAAATGAATGCCGGTCAGATCGGGCGGATACACGCGGGTATACCCGTGTACCCGCCGACCTGTCAGATTACTTCATTTCTTCATTATTTCATTCTTTCTTTGATCTGTCTGTTTACTTCATCGAGATACGCCTGATAGTTTACCTTATGCAGTTCGGCTACATATGCATCCCACGCTGCGTCAAACTTATCGGCGCTTTCTGTGATGATACGCGGCAGATAAGTGTTTTCAAGCTCTGTGATCTTATTTATTGCATTCTTTGCTTCTGAACCATCCTCGATGGTATATGCCCATACCGGATAATAGTCCTCAGGCATCGGTTTTGGCGGTGGTGACAGGAATTCCGTCGGGAGTTTGAAACCATATTTGCTCAGGAAATCCTGGTCATATTTTGCCTGCTGTGCAAGTACTTCTCCAGGTTGCTCGTTGGGGCTGCACCAGTTGCCGTCACTGAATATGCCCTGGATTTTCGGGAACTGGTTCCAAAGCTGGTCTGCCATATTGTTGATGATCCATGTCTGGTCACGCGAGTTGGCCCGCTGCTCTTCAGTCCTGTAGAATATGCCGTTATCATCGACATGGTAATGGACTCCTTCGATGCCCCACTGAAGCAGCTTCTGCATGTCTTCAGTCAGCAGCATATCGATGTACTGGAGAGCTCTTTCCGGATCCTTGCAGTTAACTGTCAGACCCATACCGTTTCCGCCGGTGAATGTCGGAGCGTCGAGGTACCATCCTCTATAGCCTTCATAAGTGATATCCAGAGGCACATAGGTCCTTTCATACCTTTCCTCGGTCCTGAGCGGAGTTTCGCCGGACTGGAAGTTCCAGTACTGGTCGAACATACCGACAACACGTCCGGTCGCGATCTTGGCAAGATACTGGTCATAATTCTGCGTAAACGTTTCAGCTGAGATAAGTCCCTTGTGGTACATCTCATTGAGCTTCTTGTAATACCTCTTCGCATAGTCCTTATCCTGATAGAGCTCAGCAGTGAATGTCTCCTGATCTACAACTACATCACCGTCGTTCGGATGTCCGATCAGATGCTGCGGAGCATTCTTGAGACAGAAGGAACGCCAGTCATAGGAAAGGATCTCGAATCCCAGAGTTGGCTGCCCATCGATCTGCGGATATTTCTTAACATAATTTTCGATCAGATTAAAATATTCATCAAGAGTTTTCGGGTTTGGATAACCAGCATCGGCAAGCACATCCTTCTGCAGCCAGAAGCCGGGTCCATTGTGGTAGGTAGGGATCCAGTCGCCATAATAGCGTCCATAGTTGTCCAGCAGGAATATCTTGTTCTGTCCTCCGCTGGCAGCTTTAAGCTTATCCATATAAGGTTCGTAATGCTTCATGATGTTCGGGTACTTTGGGAGAAGATCGTCAAGAGGCATGAATACTCCCGCTTCCATCGCGGTAGCACGAGCCTGGCTCGGATTCATCAGATCGGGATAGTCGCCCGAAGCAATCATTACGCCCATCTTCTGGAACAGGTCTCCTACAAGGAACTCAAACTCGATAGTTACACCGGTGATCTCCCTTACCTTCTTGACTACCGGGTTGTCCTCCGAAGGCGCCTGTGCCTGATCCCCTGAAAACATCGTAAAGGTGATAGGCTCAAGCTTCTGCGTCTGTTCCACCTTCTGTTCATTGGCAGAGTTGTCGGTCGGCTTGTTGTTGTCCACCGATACAGGCTGCCCGGACTGATCATCCTGCTGTCCACAGCCGGCAAACAGCAGAGTCAGTAAAGCGGCCATTATCAGCGCCAATACTTTTTTCTTTTTCATTTTGTTCCCCCCTT
>CAZQUQ010000284.1:0-2759 GCA_964596445.1 uncultured Oscillospiraceae bacterium | reverse complement strand
GAAGCTCTTGTTTCCGGTGTTGCACAATATCTATAGTGGGTCTGAATAGTTACACCCATTACATTTCTTGAACGAGATACGGATAATAGAACAGGTTTTTTGATTACTTATTTACCCTTATATTTAAGGCAATGAGCATATCATGCATACTCGCTTGAACCAATTCTTGTGCCAGTTCTTGTACCAGCTCGAACCATCTCGAACCAGTATCACTTCTTCAGGACCCAATAACATAACTGCTGATTTTTTGAGTCCGTGCCGATCATGTTCCACTTTTGCATATCATCAAGCATTTTTTACCTTTAGTCGATACTTCCTCATCGTAAGAATGACCAACGATGCCTATGCTGTTGATTAACTTTCAGGGTCAATTCCTTTTACATTTCCATTAATGCCTCCTCAAAACTGATGATCTCACAGAGTGTAATTATATTTGCAGCCATCATTGACCGCTGTTTACTCAATCCCCAGCGCTTTCACAATAGCATCTTCAGGGCTGCTGTAGAAGGAAATCTGGAACTTGGCAAACAGATCTGCCGGAACGGTTGCAATATCGACTGCGCTGCTCATGGGGATGATGATACGCTTGGCGCCGGCATCAAAAGCAACCTGCAGCGCGGAAGCAAGCTGCTCGACCTTGTTTATGGTTCCGCCGATGCTCATCGAGCCCAGGATGCACATCTGCGGCAGAACCGGCTTATCCAGAGCGCAGCTGCAATACGCGGTCATTGCGGCGAGGGAGATATTGCTGTCGAGACCGACACCCTGACAATCCTGAATGTGCATCAGGTAGTCCCTCGAATCTATTGAGATTGAAGCACTGATCTGTTTCGCGTTAGCCCGGAAATAGTTCTGAGCAGTCTTGACGGATTCCTTCGTTTCTTTGGCGCTCTGCATACCGGTAACATCAAATTTTCCGGAGCCTTCGGTCATAGTGGTCTCAAACTTGAAAAGGCCCATCATGCCGTTTGTGCCGTTGGCAACGGTGTAAACGTGGCCTGGCTTGCCGATACCTTCCGGAATAAGTTTCCCGCCGCCTTGCTCAAGGACAGGTACAAACACCTCATCCATGTTGGAAAGACGGATATAGGAGAACTGAACATCATAGAACTCCATGCCGCCGATCTTCTTCAGCTGCTCTTTAACTCTTCTGCGGCCTTCAATGGCGTACTTCAGGATTTCTTCGATTTCTGCTTCGGTGTATTTTCCGTCCGGATACAGAAGCTTTGTCAAGCCGGATACCATCTTGCGGACGGCAATCGTGTCACGCTGGTTCAAGCATCTTCCGAGCTTGAAATATTTATCAAATGCATCGGCCGCCGGAACCTTACGCATTTCACGCATAAACTCCGCAAAATAGTCGGAAATGAAGCCGTAATTGTCAGTGAAGTATTCGGGACGCATTTTTGGAATCTCCCAACCTGGGATATAGCAGTGCATTCTGTCAAAGAATGCACTGTCGATCATGGCATCCGGGAACGGCTCAAAGAGATGGGATGTCTTAAGCATATAATCCACGCTCTGATTGATGTTACCGACGAATACCATAGAGGCGTTGGCTTGAATTGCTTCCTTGCCTCTTGCAAAGGAACCGGAAGCCATATAGTCCTTCATGATCTGAACACCATCTTTGTCCTTGAAGTTGATTCCGGCAACCTCGTCGAAGGCCACACAGTCCCAGATGCCGCCCAGACCGACCTGATGTTTGCCCATGTTATAAAACAGGTTTGCTACGGTTGTCTGTCCTCCGGAAATCAGGATGGAGTTCGGAGATAACTCCTTATAAATGTGGGATTTGCCGGTTCCGCGAGGCCCCAACTCGCAGATATTGACGTTGTTTTCAATCAGCGGTACCAAACGGGCCAGCAGGTGCCACTTGGTACGATACTCGAACTGTGTCGGCTCCATTCCGCAGGAACGGAGCAGAAAATCAATCCATTCTTCCTTTGCAAACTGTCTCCTGCCCTCGATGATTTCATTCTTATCCATATTAGGCATCTGGATCGGAGTGATGTCATTGATGACAAAGGGGCTCTGTTTCTTCTCGTCCTCATTGTAGAAATACGTGAGGTCAACAATACACCAAATGCCACCGGCAAGAAGCTTCTCATAGTCACGAACATACTTCGGATGCACATAAATACCGTGGATACCGAGAAAGAAGAAATCAGCCTCATACTGGTCAACGCGCTCGTTCAGCTTTACGCTGATTTTATCGATAACCGTATAATTGCCGTTTTCTTTAATCTTAGCCTTGATCTGCTCGGATTCATCCGGACGAACATAGTTATCAGCTAAAATACGCTTAACCTGCTCTATACCAGCAGCGACTTCCTCCCCATCGTCGGAGGTGCAGTATGTCCCCAACAGATATTCCAACACATAAGTCGGCACATTGGCACTATTTTTTATTTTCTTTGTAGAACCTTTCGGTACCACCCTCCCTGAAAAAAGTTCAAATGCTTTTTTATCAAGAGTATCCATACCGAAACCTCCTAAAATACCTTAAAGGCAAGAATGTCTATTGTGAATTGTTCTTTTTCAATATACTCATCCCGTTTTGCGGTATCACGCAGGATGAGAAAATACCGTTTGCTTCGGTCAAATGGAATGTTCATCAGTGTGAATCGGATGCTTGTAACACGGGTAGCCGCATCATCGCTGGTGGATGCCGCCATGAATGGATACGTGCCGGAGACCTTGTTTCCATTTTCATCGACAATATAGGTTTCACAGCTAATAGCCTGCTTCAGGCCTTC
>CAZQUQ010000283.1:0-2784 GCA_964596445.1 uncultured Oscillospiraceae bacterium | reverse complement strand
TTCGATTTCTATATCCTTAAAATCTTTATCCCCTGTAATCAATATATCAACATCTGCAAGTATGGCTGTGTGTAAAACCATGTAATCCTTGTCATCCCTTATTTCAAACAATGGAGCACCCTCGTTATTTTCTGGTGAATATTCCAACTCATATGATAACACTGTTAAAAATTTCTCTATGGCTTTTACTTTATTAGGAAATTTCCTTTCAACAACTGATTTCAGTTCATCTACAACATACGTCGAAAGCACCAACGTGTAATCTTCTGCTACCTTCTCAATAAGTCGGCTTAAACTTTCACTCCGAAAAAGTATTGCCGAAATGAGAACATTTGTATCAAGCATTATTCTCATGGCTTTTTCTCCAATTTTTCTTTTCTAAACTGTTTTACCAAATCGGCAACATCATCTTCTGTTATCAACCCCAGCCTTTCAGCTTCCCCGGCAAAGGCATCCTGAACCTCACGCAGAGCAACCTTGGTTGAGTTCTCCATTACAACCCTGCCATTTTCCTCAATGAAAATAACTTTGTCTCCGTCCTTTAAGTTAAGCTTTTTCCTGATGTGAATAGGTATCGTTATCTGGCCTTTTGCAGTAATTTTTGCAAGTTCCATAAGTCTCAAACTCCTTTCTGCGAATTCCATGTATTCCTTACTTTTATTATATGCTATATTTCTGTTTTTATCAATGAAAAAGGAAAACCCGGCTACCGTTTTTGGTATACCAAGCAACAAAATACATTATTAGGAATTCTGTTTCATGTCACTTTTTGCCAATTCAATTGCAACCGCCAATTTGATTTGCTCTACTTTACTAATACCTCTCTTAAAATCATTTATATTACTGATTTCTACGATAAGTTTTTCGTTCTCACTATATCGACTTATCTCTATTTTTGCAGCGGTATCAAGATCAACAAGCATTGTGTATACGTCTTCACCTTGTTCTGGTATATGTTTAATAAAATACGCTGTTTTCATCTCAGGAAAGTTTGTCCTTAGCTCTTGCATTAATCCTTCATATGATTTCCCTTCAAATAGCGCTGTATGTGATTTTATTAGTACATCTCTAAATTCCTGCTCAGTTTTACTTCCAGTTAATCTCATTTTATCACCCCCGGAGTAGCAGTAACCAAGTTTCCATATTTATCGGTCAATACAGTCATGGTCGATGTAGGTTACATAATATTAAATTTATCAAGACCAATGTTTTTGCCAACATCAATTTCTCTTACATATTGAATCCCATCTGCGCTTTCTAAAGTTCTCGTTACAGGCGTTTTAACAATATCCTTATTTTGTAGCAATGACTTCAACTCATCTTGTGATATCGTAAACTGAGAAGCATTTTTTGATGAAAAGTGCCTATCTACCACATGTTTCCATCCGTCATTACTAATATTAATTCTTGACTGGACACATCCTGGTATCTGTAGAGCCTTACCCGTTCCCTCACTACAAGGACTATAACTATTATATAATTCCGTCTGCCATATCTCAATTAAAAAAGAATCATCTTCCAGCACTCTACTTCCATAAAATGAAATCAGTTCTTTCCGTCAACCTTCTCAAATGGCCTGTATTCCGTCCTGGTCTTCATCATGCCGTAAATAATCCTCACAAGCCGCCTTGCCACGCACACAAGCGCCTGTGGCTTGTTCTTGCCCTCTTTGACCTTCTGCTCAAAATACTCCCTGAACACCGGGTGTCTCGGCTTTCCTGACGGCGAAATCGCCACCATCTGGATTGCGAGAAAGTGAAATATCGCATTCAATGCCCTGTTGCCGTTCCTGCACCTTTGGTCTTTGCCCTTTCCGGCAGAGCTGAACTGCACAGGTGCCAAGCCCATGAACCGGGCCAGCTTGTCTGAGTCGGGGAATCGGTTGATATCCCCTATTTCAGATATTATCTGCGCCTCTGTCACAAGGTCTATGCCAGGCATCGTATGCAGCTTATAGCCTGTCAACGGTATCAGCTTCCGAAGTTCATCATCTATCTCGGCAATCAGTTCCTTGTTGTGCCTGATTTCCTTCACAATGCTTCTGACGATGAAATCCCTTTCCGGCTGATAGTCCTTCCTTGTGTCTCCGTCCTTTTCGATCATGGCTATGATCTCATGGATACGCTGCAGCTTCAACGCCTGATGGACCGGCTTTATGGTTTCATATATCCTTTCCGGAGTTGTCGCTTTCACATGCTCCGGCGAAGGGTAGTTCTCCCAGAAGCATAAGGCGCTCCTGGCATCGATCAGGGCAAAGAACTTCCTGTAGGAAGGATAGCTGCAGGATAGCTGGCTGTGCAGCTGGTTCTTGTTCATGATATTGCTCTTTACAATCAAATCCCGCCTTTTTACCAACTGCCGTATCGTCCAGAATATATCCTCATGCCTGGCATCCTGCAGGGTGTCAACCATATCCCTGAGCACCCTTGCCACGCAACAGGCATCATAGGAGTCATCCTTGTGAATGATGGGGTTTGCAAGCCTTACGGCGCTGGTATAAGCAGGGTTTACATGCTTTACCTCAAACCTCCTGCCGACCAGATAGGCGGCAAGGTTTCTGCCAAAGCCTCTGGTATCCTCAAGCCCGAATACGATCTCCTTTGTACCGCATATTCTTCTCACATCCTCAACGAATGCGGCAAATTTGGAGGGCCTGTTTTCAACGCCGACCTCGCCAAGCTTATTCATCCAGCAGTCGATAACCACCGCATAATGCATGTCTTTGTGCATGTCGATCCCGACAAAGCAGGTATTCCTTTTTTGATAGATCCTTATCCTCTCCTT
>CAZQUQ010000282.1:0-2799 GCA_964596445.1 uncultured Oscillospiraceae bacterium | reverse complement strand
CGTACCAAAAATGGCGGCAGCTATGCTGCCGCCATCCCCATACAGCTATTTATTTTGCGTCCGGGATATCTTCCATTGTATAGTAACCACTGTCGACCAGCAGCTCTTTCCAGTTGTCCTTGTTGGCAAACTTGATCTCGCAGTTGAATGAAGGAACGTCGATCACTCCGTTATTATAGGTGGCATTTGTTGGAACCGTCTCGCCCGCCAGTAACGCATCGGTCATAGCAATGACCTGATCTGCGAGGATCCTGGTGTCCTTGAAGATGGACATCGACTGCTCGCCGCGGATGATCTGTCCTACATTGATCTTGTCACAGTCCTGTCCGGTGAGCACCGGGAAGGGTTTGGACGACGAACCGTATCCGGCGGATTTCAGTGAAGCGACGATACCCTTTGCAAGGCTGTCGTTCGGTGAGAGGACTACATCGATGTTTTCGTCGGCATAATAAGCGGTCAGAAGGTTATCCATCCTGTTCTGTGCATCCTTGGATTCCCAGTTCGTAATAGCGATCTGGTCGGGGAATATGATCTGTCCCGATTTGACGACGAGAACTCCGCTGTCTATGTACTGCTGAAGAACATCCATAGCTCCCTGCTGGAACAGCGTTGCGTTATTGTCGCCCGGGTCGCCGCGGATCGAGTCCATCGTGACGGGGCCTTTTTCGCCATCCTCAAGTCCAAGAGCGCTTACGATGAATTCGCCCTGCATCTTTCCAACGCCGTAGTTGTCGAATGTGGCATAATAGTCGCACTTATCGGTGTTTGTTATCAGTCTGTCATAAGCAATTACAGGAATATTCTTCGCTTTTGCCTGCTGAAGGACTCCGCCAAGCGCGCCGCCTTCGATCGAGGCTATAACCAGGACGTCGCATCCCATAGTTATCTGGTTCTCGATCTGGGTATTCTGAATTTCCTGTTTGTTGTCGGCATATTGAAGATCGACCCTGTAGCCCTTTTTCTCAAGAGCAGCTTTGACATTGGCACCGTCTTCGTTCCATCTCTGGAGTGATTTTGTCGGCATCGTTACTCCGACAAGCTTTCCGGCACCTTTGCTTGTACTTGCCTGGCCGCAGCCCGCGATCATGACCGCCAGCATCGCCAGCACCAATACCAACACTATTGACTTCTTCGCCATAACCATTCCTCCATAAACATAATTTATTTATGAAAATTCTATAATGGGTTATGGCAAACAAGAATAGAGATAATTATCAGATACTGGTAATTTATTATCGATCAGAAAAGAGCTGCTGATACATCTGGAATTTTTTGACGTAAAAAAATTACTGGTGCCTGTCACGTCAGTTAGACAGTTATTTAACAGACAACTTTATCTAGCTCCCTTTTTCTTCGTTTTTTACGCTTTTACGCTTTTTATACAGAAGAATGCCGCCGATGCAGATGATCAAGCCGATAATGGCCGGCTTTATAATGGACAGTCCGGCTTCTCCGCTAAATACAACGCTCCACACCATTTTTAGCACAGCAGCCGCAGCAACGACTCCAATAAGAATCTTCCAATTTCTTTTCCATGCAGCCAATATCAGCGCAATAAAGAATATCGGGACCGCCAGCGTCATTACTATTTTGGGAGCAGTCCACACACCCTTCAGATACTCCATTTCATAAGCAAGGAACTGCATGACCTGAGGGCTGCTTGTCTCAGGTGCGGGAAACCAAAACATACTTGTGAATAAAGCAAATATCGAAGCGAATATTCCGGTCAAGCTTTTTCTGAAAGCGAAAATTATTATCGGAATTATGAACAGAGGTCTTATATACCAGCTCAATACATTATGATGCCTCGCAAATGCCCAGTTGAAAAACGCTTCATTTGTCAGGAACACTACAATAAATATAACTGTGGCAGCAGCAAACAATGTCCCCAAAATATAGTCCAGTTTTTTACTCATAATAATTTCCTCCCTTTAAAATAATCAACATCTTCTTACAGATATCTTTGCAATGGTCATTCCTGCGTCGGCTTTATTCCGTTAAAAATGATGTTCAGTAATGAATCGACCAGTTTAACAGTATCTTTGCTACTTAAAGAATGGTCAGTGCTGCTTTTGCTTTGCATGTAGTCGTTTACCGCCCTGTTAAGAGATTGCAGAAGCATGCCTAAAGCAAAGGTATCGACTTTGCTGCTGACCTCGCCTCTTGATTTCGCGCTGTCGATTATATGAGAAATCAAAGCTTCTGATTGCTTCTCCCCTTCCTTTATTACAGCTGACTTTACCGCTTCATTATTCTCCTTTATGAATTGCTCACCCAATGCAGCATATTGCGGATATTCCACGGCAAATTCGATCCCCTTGACAAACAGCAAGCGTATTTGCTCCAGCAGAGTCAATGCATTTGAATGGTTTAAAATCATTGAAAAAAAGCTAATCTTCCTTTCGACCGCTATTGTCATTATATAAACATATAAATCGAGCTTGTCTTTGAAATATTGATAAAAGCTGCCTTTGGCAATTTTTGATCTCCTGCATATCTGATTGATGCTGGCCGTATCGTAATTAACAGAAGAGAATTCATCAACAGCTGTTGATATGATCAATCCTCTTTTATCCTCCGGCAAATTGAAAAAAGCTTGGTTCGGCATTTAATACATCCTCCCTCATTATTGTGACCACCCGGTCACATTGTATATTTTTATTATACGACCACCCGGTCACATTGTCAATGTGCGGTGCCTGTCACGTCAGTCAGACGGTTATTGACGACAAAAAACCTCCTGATGATTATTTGCACAGCACCAGAAGGTTTTCATTGAATAACTCTCCGACTGTATAA
>CAZQUQ010000281.1:0-2806 GCA_964596445.1 uncultured Oscillospiraceae bacterium | reverse complement strand
ACTGGCTGCCGCTCTTTCTTTCGACCGCCGCTACGGGGTGCCTGGAAGAATGTCAGCAGGAGGACGCGGCGGCAAAGATGGGAATCTTTATGACTCAGACCATGTAAAAAGATGCTCGGAAACTACGAAAGCACCGGTGGATTTGCTATGCAAACCTTGCCGGTGCTTTCCCGTGCTTTCGCCGTGTGGGTCAGCGCATGGGTCTTGAAATAATTTGCATCCCCAAAAACGGCGGCGCGGAGATAGAAAATTCAAGTTATGTGGGTTAAAAGTGCAAAATTGTGGGTCAATCGATTTTTCAAAAGCAGAACTTTTTGGATACAAAAACGCCCGAAATCAAGCGATTCCGGGCGTTTTATGGAGCTGGTAGTCGGACTCGAACCGACGACCTCCTGTTCGCATATACCCGCTTTCCGGCAGCCATTTTGTGTTTATATAATTCCATGTGCGGTGTATGACATTTATAAAATCAAGATGTGAAGCCGGCGGTGTTGTAAAAATGGCATACAGACCACCCTTGATCGAAAGCTCTGCTGTGTCGGCGGTATCACCGAGAGCGTCGCTTTTTTTGACGCCTATATAATAATCCAGCTTGTTCTCTGCTTCATTCCATATACTGACGCCGTAATCCTCGCAGACTTTTCCGCCTGTCAGCTTTTTGGACCATTTTTTGCTGTTATATTTGTTCCAGAAATTCGGCGGATATGCCTCATCACTTTTGTATACTGTCAGAACAAATGGTTCGAGATATGAAATTATCGGCGTTGCTTCAAACGGTGCTGTTTCAAAACTGATCGCTTCAGTCAGCTTCAGGCTGTTTGATGCGGATATGTATTCGGACGGACGGATGTGATGTTCTGATACAAATGCCCTGGTGAAGTTTTCCCTCGAATTGAAGCCGTATTCAAATGCTGTTTCGGAAACAGGCATGCCATGACGTATATGCTTTATGATTTCAGTGAGCCTGCGCTTTCGTATGTAATCGGCAGGTGTGAACCCGGTAGCTTCTTTGAATACACGGATAAAATGATAATCGGAATATCCGGAGGCCCGGGCGCAGTCGGTTATGGTGATCTCGTTTTCTAGATTCTTTTCAATATATTCTATTGCACGTACGATATGGGTTTTGTAGTCCATAAAACGACCTCCATAAATAGAGTAACATAAATGGATAGAAAATGATTGATTTTAATTGCGGACTTACTTGCAGCCAGCCGTGCAGAAAAAATCATTGTTGACTTACAGTCTATTGTGTTATATAATACCATCCGGATGGATGGTATATGGATGGTGTGGAGATGGCGATGGGATGGTTCGTCAGGACACTGTACATGCTGAAAAACTAATATAGCGAGGTGTTAATATGGATACTGAAAAAATCACTATCAATATTGGTGCAATGGACCTGGGGAAAATAGACTTGTTGGTTGAGCAGAGCTTTTATTCCAACCGTTCTGACTTTATCAGAACTGCGATACGCAATCAGATCAATATGCACTCCGGTGAGCTGAAGGCAATTATCTCGGACAGTAGCATATTGGGGATCGCCAAATACAGCCAAAATGAGCTCGAGAGGCTGGCGAATGCCGGTAAAAAGCTGAATTTGAAGATCATAGGCATGTTGATCATCGATAACAATGTTTCATTGTCGTTATTCAGAAGGACGATAGAGTCTGTGAAAGTTTATGGGATCGTCAATGCTCCGGCGGAGATCCGCAATCTGATCGACAGAAGCAGATAACAGAGAAACGCTGCTCAAATTCGGTGTCTAAAGGGTAACGGTTTATGTAAAGAAAGCATATATTGTTATCGTAATGTCAGGCTTTTTGGCAGGAGGTATATATATGCTTTCAAATATCGAGTTTGTCAGGCAATCTCTGGGATTGCATTTGTTTTTTGCAAGGATAATGAAGGAACACTCCTTTTTCCTTGAAGCGGGATTTACGCCGAAGGATGCTGCTTTTACCCAGCGGGCGGACTCTTTTCGAATGGAGTTCGATGCTCTGCTGAGAGATGCTGTTTCGCTCTCCAACGGTGTTGTCGCCCCTGCTGTGCTTCAGTCCGGCGAAGTAATAACGCCTTATACACTGAATGCGGAAACGGTGACATCGTTTTTTACGGGAGTTCAGATACCGACCGGACTTACACAGGCAGAAGCCGGGTTGGCAGGCGGAAGTATGGCCATGGTAAGCCCTGCGCTGGTGCAAAGTGTTTTTGTGCTTAATCAGAGGGCTATAGGGCTTGTTTCCGGCTTGATACAATTCAAGGAAACCGTCCTGTCCAACGTATTGACCTGCAGGATGTTTACATTCAATTATCCTTTGCTCATCACCCATATCATACGTGAAGCCAAGTTATACCTGCTGACTCTTCAGAGGCTCCAGAACAGGGAAGAGATCAGCCTGGAAAAGGAAACCTATGAGCAGGAATTCTTCTGGAACAGGCAGATGGCGGAGCATGCCAAATTCATACGAGGATTGCTTGATCCGACTGAAAACGCATTGATCGATAAGGCTAACGATTTCGGGAACGAATTCGATGAGCTGACTGCCGAAGCAAAAGCGGCAATGGATGCAGCCACGCCGTCGGCAGCAGTGACATGGGAAAGCCTGAAGGCGACCCAGGATCTGCGCAGTTTCAAGGAGCAGGGCACTCAAGGCATACTTTCATGTAAGCTCAGATCTATCATAATACCTCTTCTTGCTGACCATGTTCTTCGTGAAGCAAACCATTATCTTCGTCTGTTGAAAACATTTGGCAGATGATTTATAATGGGGTGGGTGCCTGTCACCACAGTTAGACAGTT
>CAZQUQ010000280.1:0-2807 GCA_964596445.1 uncultured Oscillospiraceae bacterium | reverse complement strand
CTCCTTTATTAACGCCGAATATAAGAACTTACATATATGGACTGCTGATAATATTTTATCCTGTTACGACGCCTTTCTTAAGGATAATATTCGCATAAAGAGCTTTTTCGCCTGTTGCTACAACGGCATATGCCTTTTTTGCTCTTTCATAGAACTCAAACCGTTCGATTAACTGAATCTTTCCGGCGACAGGCTCATGCTCCATTACGATGCTTTTATATGTTTCCCAAATCGTCGGTTTGACCGGATCTCCCGGCACGACTTCCATCAGCATTACCGGTGCGTCGACATAGGTATCCAGCGGGAAGAGTTCCAGGACTGCATCCAGTAATTCAGGCACACCATGTCCGTCACACCGGACAAGCCTTTGTGCTATGGATGCGGCCGGGAAGTTGCCGTCTGAGATGACCAGTTCATCGCCATGTCCCATTTCCATCAAAATTTTCAGCATTTCAGGCCCCAGGATCGTGGGTATTTTTTTCAGCATTTTGAGCCCCCTCCTTCGATCACTCCGTTGATATCCCACAGATCGGTCCAGTCCTTTGCGCCTTCCCACAGGAATACCTGCCCCTTTATCAGACGGCAGTTGCGGTCGGTTTTTTCGATCTCACGCATCTCATCCTCCGTCAGCGGCTCTGTAACAGTACAAAGCAGATTGCTGAGCAAATGGCTCCTTGACGGTGAGAAGGGTATGGGGAGCTGTCCGCGCTGTACCGCCCACTTGAGGCAGACGATCGCAGGATGTACGCTGAGTCGTTCGGCGATCCTGACGATCACCGGATCTTCCGTGTCCACCGTATCTTCCGGAGTCCTGTCACGGTCAGGCCGTTTCGGCGAGCCGACCGGGCAATAGCCTATCGGTACTATATTCTGCCTCAGGCAATACTGGAAGAGCTCCGGCTGCTGAAAATGCGGATGAAGTTCCATTTCGTTGGCTGCAGGCCGTATCCTTGCATCCTGCAGGACCAGCTCCAGTTTTGGAACAGTCATGTTGGATGTCCCGATGTGCCTGACCAGCCCGGCTTCAACCAATCGTTCCATCTGGCGCCATACCTTCATGTAGTTTTCGTGGATATACGGTTTTGCATTCGGGTCTCTTGAGTCGACTCCGACTCCGGGAGCATGGAAATTCGGGAACGGCCAGTGGACGAGATAAAGATCGAGATATTCCAGCTTCAGATCCTTAAGTGACTTTGCACAGGATAATAGCACATCTCCGTCTCCATGCATATCGTTCCAGAGCTTTGAAGTAATGAATAGTTCATCCCTTTTTACCAGGCCGCTTTCAATGACCTCACTAAGAGATTCGCCTATCAGGTGTTCGTTGCCATATACCGATGCGCAGTCAATATGGCGGTAACCCATTGCAATTGCCTCTTTTACCGCAGCTGCGATATCCTCGCCGCTATAGCGGTCTGATCCGAAGGTGCCGAGGCCGATCCCGGGTATTCTGGCACCTGTATACAGGACTTTTTGCGGGACCAGATTCGGATCGACGCCATCATCGGCAATTCTGAATTGTTTATTTTCCATATGGAAACCTTTCTGACCCATAAAGTAGTCTGCTATGATATAAATTAAATCGTTTAACTTTGATTCTTAGATATAAATTAAACGATTCATTTTTTAGCATAACACTGTTTCAAGGCACTGTCAACGGGGTCGGGAAACAGTATTTATCTTATTGAATGTCCTTCATGCAGTTCTGTTTTTAGCCTGTACATTGCAGGGTGATTCGATTTGTCTCCGCCAAGACGCTTAAGGATGAGATCTACAGCGCATTCTCCGATCTGTCTGATCGGCTGGACGACGATCGTGAGGTTCGGTTTGATAACAGCAGCCAGCTGCTGGTTGTCAAAACCTATGAAAGACAGATCATCCGGTATTTTTATGTTCATTTCGTTTATAGCCATCACAGCTCCGAGAGTCATTTCATAATTCGTAACAAACACGGCATCGATACTTCCGCCATCCTTCATAAAGCTGTTCATCAGGTCGTAACCGCTCTGGACTTCATAATCGCCGAATTTGATGTTATCTTCGTTTACCTGCATCCCATAATCCTCATGGACTCTCAGATATCCCTTCAGGCGCTCCTGTGCTGTATAAATATCCTTCGGACCGCAAATGATGCCTATTTCCTTGTGCCCTCGTATAATCAGCTGTTCTACGGCATTATAGGATGCATTCATATTATCGACCAGTACGACGTCACATTCTCTGTTTTTCATCGGTCTGTCGATCGATATGATCGGAATGTCTCTGCTCATAGCATTCATGACCCGCTCTTCCGACAGGCCCAGAGGCATTATGATGATGCCGTCCACGTATTTGCTCATAAGAAAGTCGAATTTGGTATTCTCCAGTTCGACATTATGATTATAGTCGCAAATGATCGTACTGTAGCCATGCTCAAGCAATACGCGTTCGATATGCGAAACTATGCTTGTTGCAAATATGTTTTCCAGCCTGGGGATCAATACTCCGATCGTCATGGTCCTGTTAGTCTTCAGCCCTCTTGCAAGAGAGTTTACACTAAAATTCAGCGCCTTGATCGCATTTTCTATCTTTATCCTGTTATGATCCTTAACGCTGAACCCATTTAAATACTTTGATATCGTAGCAGTCGACAATCCTGCCAATCTGGCTACATCCTTGATCGTGGAAGCGATTTGAAACATCTCCAATCCTGATTATTTACAGTTATTATTCTAGCAAATATGGATACATTGTCAATGTACAGAGTAGCGTTCTGGGTCAAAAATCCGGGTAAAGGAAAATTCTAGTTGTCATAATGATATATAATT
>CAZQUQ010000279.1:0-2822 GCA_964596445.1 uncultured Oscillospiraceae bacterium | reverse complement strand
TATTGTAAGCTATTACGCCGCTGTTATTTTTTCGGCTTTCGCCAATTCTCTCCGTATTGTGCCTGCAGCATGGAAAAATCGATCATTGCTTTCATAATATCATGATCCATGTATTCTACCTGATGGCCGATCCATATGGAATTTGGGCACAGAAGCCTTTGACTGCCGTTATGTATTACCGGAACAGCAAACTTGTCATATTTACCGCCCTTTGTGCAGCCCATGCAATTATTGCAGTCAAATAAACGGCCGGCAAGAAAATCCTTTATATGCTGAGGCTGATTTTCGAAATCTTCACATATGGCTTTGACACCTATTTGTGTGCTCAGTGCAAAATATATCTGATGGATCTTGCGCATATCAAAATAAATACTGAAGCCGCTTACTTCATTGTTAAAACTGTACATGAAAGTCGGTCCTTCCGGACACCAGTCATATTTATGAGTGAATTTATATCCCATTTGCAGCATTTGTGAGAAATATGGTCCGAAAAATCCTGGCTCAAGTTCCATCATATCCTCGATCATAACTATCAGATGATCAGTATTCCCATCAAAAAGACCCATGGCGAAAGCAAATAGAGTAGAACCGACAATCTGCCCATCGACCATATTATTCTGTGCCAACAGCCTCATTGCGGGAAATATAAGAGGGTATTTCTCAGCAGTTAATGTGACTGCCGACCCGTTTCTTTCAGCTGTAAATCCCATATGGAGCAAGAAGTTCAATGCTTCGCCCGATTCTTTCAGCTGCTTTTTATCAAGATCAACGGCCAGCTTATTGCCGTTGATATTTCCATTCAACGCAGCATGACACAAAATGCGATAGAGATTGCCTATCTGCTCTCCCGCTTTCCGGAGGCTTTTGCTCAATTCGGGCTTGCGGTTGTTGCTGACATATAATTCAAAGCAGTCATCAGGTTCAACCTTGATATTCATAAGTGAAGGGTATTCATATAATGAACGCAGGATATCTTCGCACAAAGAATGCATCTGTTCCTGGGATCGCCTGTCTGCTTCATCCGACTCGATCGGCCTGAAGGGTGAAAAACATAACAAGTAGTTGTAAAAAATCCGCTGTGGCAAGGTATCGAACGATTTGCGCAGTTTCATGCTCCAGACCTCCAAACATAAGTGTCAAAATATTTTGATTTTCGCTATATGCAGCAATTGGCCTGACTTCGTATCATCCTTTATTCTGCTATGAAGTTGACCGCTTTTGCTACATAACTTACAGCATCCCTGAAAATTTCATTTGAACGAATCAATATATTCATTATCTCTTTAGCCTTTTCATGATCAGGTTCAGTATGTGACGGGTCGTTCCAGGAGATGTTGATGATTTCCCAGGAAAAATCCTTCAAGGTTTGATATTTGCCTATTGCAGCATTTATACTTTGCCGGTCGATATCCTTGATATACTCTTTACACATCTTCAAAAAACCCAGCGTACTGACATGATTTTCATGAATAATGCATTGCTGTGGGAAAAAACTTTCAAGAGATCCTGTACGCTGCAGGTATCCGATATAATTGCAATACCCGTCGGAACCATAGCTCATGAACTGCCTGAACGAATCCGGTGTTTGCCTCCTGCAGAATTCTTCCTTATCTGACTTTCCGTACATCATCAGGCAGTAGTTGTACAGTGCGTTTTTGCATGCTTTTTCGATACTCAGTTTATTATCAATATGGTAAAGCAGCAGGATCTCCATATCCGGCTTCAGCCAGTTATCCATGGTTTCCATTTCATATGGATTCATATTGCAGTTTTTCTCATCCATACCTTCCACAAACTCGTGGGCCCGGTTTTTTTGCCCGTCTGCTATAACGCCGGTAACAAACAAGAAAGCCGCGTTATTGGATTTATCCTGGATGATGACGGGATACCCTTTCTGGATCTGCCTTCTGATTATTGCTATAATTTCATCAAATGATTTATTGTTGGTCGTAACAGTTCTATAATCCAAACCGTAGATTTGAAAGCAATCGTGAATGAACTCTGCGTAGTAATGTGAAAAACCGAATGCCAGATTAGATATTCCTGATTGCAGAATGTACTCCTGATCGTCGTTGATCTGATGATTATTAAAATTACGCCGTTCCTCCAGCCCCATAAAAAGCTTAAGTGCTGCCATTACTGCCGGAAACGCCATACTGCGCGGCCACCATGCTCCGGTGTATGGATCGACATCCTCATATGGCAAAAGCATATGTATGTAGTTCGGCTGGTTTATTTTATTTTCTGCTGGACTGAGTATGCAGTCAACTGAACAATCCAGAATTTCAGATAATGAAACAAGCAGCGCAACTTCAGGCATGGAATTTCCATTTTCCCATTTGCTGACTGCCTGAGGGCTGATACCCATTTTTTCTGCGAGTTCTTCCTGCGTCATACCTTTTTCTTTACGAAGGATTGCAATTTTCTGACCTGCTTTTCTTGCATCGAACACTGCAATTACCACCCTTTATGTTTGATATCAACAGGATATCAAACATCAGATACTGATTCCATATCTATATAGTTGTTATTTCACATAAAAATTCAACTTAAAGTGGAGTTTCCTTTATACGTATAGCGCCTGTTCATTACAGCCAAAAGAGTACAAAATTTTTAATCCTGCCGGGCGCGCTAAAACCTCGAAAGTATAATACTTCGAGGTTTTGATTAGTTGATAAAATGTAATTTTCTAGTTCTATATATGCTATTTTTTCGAAATACCATATATAATAAATTCACCTTTTTCTATGATCTTATTGCTGAAATCATAATTAGCTGGTTTGCCCTTGAAATAATAGTCTATTACCCTTGCATTTGCCGCG
>CAZQUQ010000278.1:0-2825 GCA_964596445.1 uncultured Oscillospiraceae bacterium | reverse complement strand
TAGCACAAATATCAAATCTCACCAAAATAAGGAGAATCTGATTCACCTTATTTTTTGTGACGATTTATCAGCTATAATACAGCCGAATATAGAAATCCTTTATCTTGCACTGCAGAGCCCTATGTCCTAAAATTATAGTTATGTGCTAAAATATTTATAAGAGAATAGATACATACAGAGAGGAAATCATGAAAAACATACTCAGACTTGTCAAATATGCTAAGCAATACTGGCACCTTCTTGTTATTTCAGCAATAAGCACGATCGCCATAACACTGCTCAACCTTATAGGACCAAGGCTGATCACAGATCTTATTGATATCCTTACCGGAGATCTGACTACCGATTCAATGATCACAGTGCGCAATATTGCACTGATATTGACTGCAACATATTTGCTTAGGATCCTGTTCAGATTCCTCAACAATTATCTAAGCCACAAAGCAGCATGGAATCTCGTTGCAGACATGAGGGTGAAGGTCTATGACCACCTTCAGAAGCTGTCGCTCAGATACTATCAGGACAAGCAGACAGGACAGCTCATGTCAAGGACGACAAATGATACGGCTACGTTCGAGATGCTCATTGCACATGTTATCCCTGAGTTGTTTGCCAATGCGCTTATCGTTATAGGAGTCGCTGCAGTCTTGTTCAGCCTGAACGTTCAGCTTGCATTGTTTACACTTATACCGATACCTTTTCTGCTGTTCGGCAGCTGGATATTCGTAAACAAGGTAAGGCCGAATTTCCGGACTGCTCAGGGAAACCTTGCCGAACTGAACGCTACGCTGCAGGATAATATTTCAGGCATGAAGGAAATACAGATATTCAATCAGCAGCGGCGCGAAAAAGACCGGATCAGGGTAAGGGCAGGAAACTATGCATCTGCTATACTGCATGCCCTGAAGCTCAGTGCCGTGTTTCATCCCACTGTCGAAGCAGTAAGCTCGATGGGAACGGTTATTGTGGTACTATTCGGCGGCCTGCTTGCAATGGACGGAAACCTCTCTGTTGCGGATATTGTTGGCTTCCTCCTGTACCTCAATCTTTTCTACCAGCCCATCAGTGCGCTTGCAAGGGTCACTGAGGATCTCCAGCAGGCCATTGCCGGCGCTGACAGGGTTTTCGAGGTGCTCGATACGGAGCCGGACATAAAGGACAGCCCGAATGCCGGGGATATCAGGGAATGCAGCGGAGATATCGTTTTTGAGGATGTAAGCTTCAACTATATCGATGGTGTTCCTGTGCTTCAGAATATCAGCTTCCGTGCTGCTCCGGGCAAGATGGTAGCGCTGGTCGGCCCCACCGGTGTTGGCAAAACCACGATCATAAGCCTTATAGCTCGATTTTATGATCCGGTATCTGGAAGAGTCCTGCTTGACGGCAAGGATCTTCGGAGTCTGACGCTTTCATCGCTGCGCAGCCAGATCAGCATCGTTCTGCAGGACATTTTCCTTTTTAACGGCACTGTAGCTGACAATATAGCATATGGGAGCAAGGAAGCCACCAAGGAGGATATAATAAAGGCAGCTGTGACTGCGAGAGCACATGAGTTCATCATGGAAATGCCGGATGGGTATGATACGGTGATAGGCGAAAGAGGAGTAAATCTGTCCGGTGGGCAGAAGCAAAGACTTTCATTAGCGAGGGCTGTCCTTCGCAACACTCCTATACTGATCCTGGATGAAGCTACAGCCGCAGTGGATGTCGAAACCGAGGCAAAAATCCAGCAGGCCATACAGGAGCTTGCCCAAAACAGGACCATCATTGTTGTGGCACACAGGCTTTCAACTGTCAAAAAGGCAGACACGATCCTTGTGATCCAGGACGGAAAAATCATCGAATCCGGAAACCATTCGGAACTTATGTCGTATAATGGTGTGTACAGGCAGCTATGTGAGATACAGTTTAAAAATCAGTAAACATTTCCAAAAATATTTAAAATTGCGGAACCTAATGCAAAACATTGCAGTCTAACAATTTGTTGTTAGGCAAGCCAATACTGCCGAAGCATGTCGATGGCATGCATGCGGAGCGGATAAAGGAGCATGAGTGCAACTTGGAAAACATAATCGAATTGAGGAATCTGAGAAAGGTGTACAGAATCGGCGATGAGAAAGTGATCGCACTGGATGATGTGAGCCTGGATATCAAAAAGGGCGAGTTCTGCTGCCTTTTGGGAACATCCGGTTCCGGAAAATCCACGCTCCTCAATCTCATGGCCGGTCTGGAGAAGCCAACGAAGGGCACTATACGGATCAAAGGCCAGAATATTGACAAAATGAGTGAAAAGAAGCTGGCAAAGTTCAGGCAGGAACATCTTGGGTTTGTTTTTCAGTCCTACAACCTGCTGCCTATGCTGACGGCGCTTGAAAATGTAAGCATGCCGCTGACATTCAAAGGGATCCCGAAGGCAAAAAGGGAAAAGGTTGCAAAGGAGATGCTCAAGGCAGTGGGTCTGTCCACCCATGAGAAGCACAAGCCGTCCCAGATGAGCGGCGGACAGCAGCAGAGGGTCGGCATAGCCAGGGCATTTGTCGCGATGCCGGAGATAGTCTTCGCCGATGAGCCTACAGGCAATCTGGATTCAAAGACGACCAAGGAGGTAATGGAACTCATTACCAATATGGCAAGGGAGCACAACCAGACGCTCGTCATCGTGACGCACGATCTGGAGATCGCTCAGTATGCTGATAGGATCGTCCATATACTGGACGGTAATATAGAAAAAATCGACATTATTAACGCCAGGGGGGTTTCGAATGAAGAAGCTGACAATATTATTAGCAGTGCTGATGCTGTGCCTGCAGGTGTTTAGCGGCACG
>CAZQUQ010000277.1:324-2827 GCA_964596445.1 uncultured Oscillospiraceae bacterium | reverse complement strand
GTATGACAGGCCAATTACAGCAAGGCAGAACACTTAATGTATGACAGGCCGATTACAGCAAGACTGATCACTTAATATTTTGCAGGCCGTTTGTGTTAGATGGATTACTTGATATATAACAGGATATTTGCTTTAAAATGGTTGCTTGATAGTCAGCAGGTTACTTATTATAAGGAGGAACATAGTATGAGTCTTAATAATACACCATCATCGGAGCGCATCCATATCGGTTTCTTTGGCAGGCGGAATGCCGGCAAATCAAGTATTGTCAATGCGGTTACAGGGCAGGCACTTTCCATCGTCTCAGATGTAAAGGGTACGACTACCGACCCTGTATATAAAGCTATGGAACTGCTGCCGGTCGGTCCGGTCGTGATAATCGATACTCCTGGCTTTGACGATGAAGGCTCTCTCGGAGAACTACGCGTCAGGAAATGCCGTCAGGCGCTCAACAAGACGGATGTGGCCGTACTCGTAGTTGATTCCGCTGAGGGCATATCGGCTGAGGATGAAGCGTATATATCTCTTTTTAAGGCTAAAGGCATAAGGTATATAATTGCGTACAACAAGTCGGATATGACGGAACATGACGCAAGCTCTGATGAAAACGGCATCAGCGTCAGTGCACGAACCGGTCATAATATAAAAGAACTGAAGGAAAGGATCGCTGAATTAGCAGCCGATGATGAGCCGAAACAGAGGATAGTCGGTGATATCATAGCTCCCAACGATTTTGTGGTGCTGGTTGTCCCGATCGATAAGGCAGCGCCGAAAGGGCGGCTCATACTGCCTCAGCAGCAGACGATCAGAGATATCCTGGATGCAGGCGCGGTCGCGATTGTCACAAAGGAAACCGAACTGCGCCACACTCTCGAAAATCTGGGCAAGCGCCCGAGGCTGGTTATCACCGACAGCCAGGTGTTCAGGAAAGTGGATGCGGAGGTGCCTCAGGATATCGCGCTGACATCTTTTTCCATTCTGTTTGCCAGATACAAGGGCAGCCTGAGGTCTGCAGTCGAAGGCGCAAAAACGCTGGACCTGCTGCAGGATGGCGACACGGTATTGATTTCGGAGGGATGCACGCACCACAGGCAGTGTGATGATATCGGCACCGTTAAGCTGCCGCGATGGCTGTCGGAGTATACGGGGAAGCATCTCAGCTTCAGGTTCACATCCGGTATCGAGTTTCCGGACGACCTGTCGGGAATAAAGCTGATCATACATTGCGGAGGCTGCATGCTCAATGAAAGAGAGATGAGATACAGGCGTAAATGCGCGCAAGACCAGCATGTACCTTTCACCAATTACGGGATAGCTATCGCATATATGCATAGCATACTGGAAAGGAGCATTGCTGTATTCAATGGTGATTTGGGTGAATAGACGGATGTGTGCCTGGGTTCGCATTAAATATGACATAGTGTTGTCACATAATACGCGATATAATAAAAAGGCATCAGGCTAACGACGGCATACGATTGGTGCAAGGTGGACAATACCGTCTCAAACACCATTTTGTGTGAAGTATGACGGCTTGATCACCATTTGAGAGGTTTATTAGCATGCATTATAAAGAGGTCAAGGCGATCCTGTCTGCCCATAACGGCATGAACATCTACAGAGGCTGTACCCACGGGTGCATTTACTGTGACAGCAGAAGCAAATGCTACAACATGCAGCACGATTTTGAAGATATTGAGGTCAAGATAAATGCGCCGGAACTGCTGGAGGACGCATTGCGCAGGAAACGCAGGAAGTGTATGATCGGTACGGGTTCCATGTGCGACCCGTACATGCATATCGAAGACAAACTCAGACTTACCCGAAAATGTCTTGAAATCATCGACAGATACGGCTTCGGACTGGCGATCCAGACCAAGTCCGACAGGATACTGAGGGATCTTGATTTGCTGAAGAGCATAAATAAAAAATCAAAATGCGTCGTTCAGATCACGCTTACTACATATGATGAAGAACTTTGCAATGTGATTGAGCCGGCGGTATGCACTACCAGAAGCCGCTTCGAAGTGCTTGAGGCAATGCGTGACAACGGTATTCCGACAGTGGTCTGGCTCGATCCCATATTACCCTTTATCAATGACACTGAGGAAAATCTGAGGGGTATACTGGACTACTGTATAAAAGCAAAGGTATATGGAATCATTTGCTTTGGAATGTGTATGACACTAAGGGAAGGCAATCGGGAGTATTATTACTCAAAGCTCGATGAGCATTTTCCGGGCTTGCGGCAGAAATACCATAAGAAATACGCCTATAGTTATGAACTGCTCAGTGACAACAATGATAAGCTGATGGATATCTTTTATAAGGAATGCGGTGCAAACGGCATCATCTGCAGCAATGATGAAATATTCAGATATCTGCATGCCTATGAAGAAAAACACTATGCTGAGCAAATAAGCATGTTTTGAGCGTGTCAAACATGACAGCCAGGCAGCTGAACAGTTATCACAAATAACTGTTCAACTGCAGAGACAAGAAC
>CAZQUQ010000277.1:0-314 GCA_964596445.1 uncultured Oscillospiraceae bacterium | reverse complement strand
TCACAGGCTTGATAAATCGTCCAATATTACAATCTTCAGCCGTTCTTTTTATAATCCCTGTAAAGGTTTTCGATGGACCTGTCGTAAGTCTTTTCTCCAGCCTGGGAGAAAAAGCAGCCGGGTACTTCTCCGTTCCTGCGGTGGTACGCCACGCATTCGCAGCATTTGCCTCTTCTTGAACAAGGGTATGAGCAGGTGCAGTTTGCTTTTGAATCACAAGCCATTGTTTGACCTCCATTTGAGTAAAAAATGCCTTTTTATTATATCATTTTCCGTGTATGATTTCATGATTTCTGATCAATATGTCCTTACCT
>CAZQUQ010000276.1:0-2864 GCA_964596445.1 uncultured Oscillospiraceae bacterium | reverse complement strand
AGTACTCTCAAGCACTATCTTCTTGTTTTTTTCCTTTACAGTTATCGCGCCTTCGCCGAATCTTTCATCGACCAGATCCTGTATGGCTGAAATCACATCATTTATGTTGTCATAGCTGGTCCCCGGTTCCAGCGTAAATGTCTCTTCCTCATTGCCAAGCTTTATGCTGAACCTGTTGTTAAGCGCTGTAATATTGATTCCTGCGCTCAGGTCGCTGTTGAATATCGCATTGTATCCCCCGTTCATAGTGCTGGAGAATGTCAATGTATTAGTATTGCTAGTGCGGAATCTAAGGCTTTTCGATTCCGTACCCACAACATCCACAGTAATCTTTCCGTTGCCAAATGCCTGATCGAGCTTACTCTGAAGATCTGCAGCAAGATCGTCGATGTTGGTCAGACCATCAGATAATGCAATGGTTTTCTTAACTCCGTTAAACTCAACGGCAAAAATGTTATTTCCCGCTGCGCTGCTGATCTTACTTATATCGGCTTCATCCAGAACACTTCCGGTGAGATCTCCTGCAGCAGCAGACCCAATGACCCTAGCTGTTTGCGCAGTCACGATCTTGCTGATCGTATAGCTGCCGGCTTTTGCTCCGCCGACTGCTGATGCGGAAAAGTATGCATTGCTGTCATTCCCGTTATATTTCACCGAAAACGCGTTGTATATTGAAGAATTCCTCATGTCGGTAGCAGGCTTGAGCGTGTTGAAATACTCGTTGCTGAAGGATTGAAGCGCACTGGTTATCTCCCTGTACTGTTCCTGTTTCCATAACAGCAGCTGCCTGCTCTGGGTCACAGAGTTGATTTTCACCTTTTCGACCTGCATCAGCTGAAATACGAGGCTGTCGACATCCAATCCGGATAATCCGGACATTCTTGTAACGCTGTTATACGATGTGTTTATGTAACTCATTACTGATTCACCTTCTTTCGTCCACCAAAAGCCCTGCCATTTCCATCATACTGGCTACCATATCCAGTATTTTTTTCGGCGGTATTTCCCTGACCACCTCTTTGGTCGATTCATCGATGACCTTTATCATAATATCATTGGTTCCTTCATGTACGGAATACTCAAATCTCCTGTTGGTTCCCTCCAGAGCTTTGTTTATTTTCTCGACAGCTTCGGAAACGACTTTCTCATTGATGGGATATTCAGAAGATCCGATACTCTTCTGCTGAGGCATAGTTTCCTGCCTTGTTCTCATTTGTGGAATGTCGACTCTGCCGGCATTAGCCTGCGGGTCGCTGTTGAGTCTGATATTTGCTGCGGCTTCCATGCCTTGAATTTTCATGTTTCTCCCTCCATGAATACCTAAATGAGGGCGAACCCTCTCTGTATATTTATCGGAATATCATACCATTTTATTTACAGCAAAATATTCAGGCATTGAAAGCCGGACCATATAATCACAGCTTCTCGATATTAGCTCTGTCCGTTACATGTTTCATTGCATTTTTCGTATCAAAAATGAATTTTGAATTTCGCTGTATAAAGTCATAATCATAGTCGGTATGTGCAGTTGTGATGATCACAATATCTGCCTCATTAAGAATTTCAGCATCCAATTCCACCGAATGGTAATCGCGGCCTTTATAGCTGAAATGCCCTACATATGGATCATTATAGCTAAGATCCGCTCCATTCTTCACGAGCAGATCCATCACCTTCAATGCCGGCGACTCTCTGACATCATTTATATCCGGCTTATAGGCAGCACCCAGCACAAGGACCTTTGAACCGTTCAATGCCTTGCCGAACCTGTTGAGCATCTTCATGGTCCTGTCCAGCACAAACTCCGGCATTGAATTGTTTATCTCTCCCGCAGTTTCAATAAGCTTTGTATGATAACCGTATTCTCTTGTCTTCCAGGTAAGGTAGAAGGGGTCGACTGCGATACAATGGCCGCCTACGCCGGCTCCCGGATAAAATGGCATAAACCCGTAAGGTTTGGTTTTCGCAGCTTCGATCACTTCCCATACGTCTATCCCCATCTTATCACATATGATGGCCATTTCATTTGCCAGTGCGATGTTTACGTTTCTGAAAGTGTTCTCATGTATCTTTTCCATCTCAGCCACCTTGGGAGACGAAACCTTGAGTACTTCACTGTCAAGAACATTGTCATACAACAGCGCAGCTGCATCGGTGCAGGCAGGAGTCACCCCTCCTACGACTTTCGGGGTGTTTCGTGTTTTATACACCTTATTGCCCGGATCTATCCTTTCAGGTGAAAATGCAAGGTAAAAATCTTTCCCGCATTTCAGCCCGCTTTTCTCGAGGATCGGTCTGACCACGTCATCAGTAGTGCCGGGATATGTCGTGCTTTCAAGTATTATGAGCATATCCCCGTGCATATATTTCGATATTTGTTCAGATGCTTTTATTATATAGGTGATATCGGGCTGGAAGTACTCATCAAGAGGAGTCGGAACACACATTATAACACAGTCGAGTTCGTTTATGTATGCAAAATCGTACGTCGCTCTAAGCTTACCATCAGCCACAGCATTTCTCAAATCATCAGGATCGATATCATCGATATAGTTCCTGGCCTCGTTTACCATTTCTACTTTCGCTGCCTGCACATCAAAACCGATAGTTTTATAACCTGATTTTGCAATTTCAACAGCAAGGGGCAAACCTACATAGCCAAGACCGATAACTCCTGTAACTGCTTTTTTTGAACTTATTTTCCCGACCAATGAATTTTTCATATGTACCTCTCATTCTACTGTATAACTAATACATATCTTTAGTACCGACTATATATTTCTGTCCTGTTATTTATAACTCCATCACGCAATAGATCCCCTTTTATCTTGGTTGTAGATATCTCCGGTGTTCTGCTCAAATAC
>CAZQUQ010000275.1:0-2867 GCA_964596445.1 uncultured Oscillospiraceae bacterium | reverse complement strand
AAGATCGAAATTCGCGGATTGCGACCATGCCTGGCCGACTGATGAAGAAGGTATTAGAAACATTACCGACTATTTTTCAAAGGAACAACCATTTTGGGCAGTCGAAGTCAAGGATCTGAAAAAAGTTGTCTGCCTCGTGAATTTCAACTCTATGGATGATGAGAAGACGCTTGATATCGGCCATGTCATGAATTCGGCTTATTGCGGCAATGATTATGAGTATGAAGCGTTAAAGGCGCTTTATAATTTCGGATTTATCAATTTGAGCGCTGAAAAAATACAGGCCACATGGGCTCTAAACGACAGAGAAAAACTTGCTCCGCTCGAAAAGCTCGGAATGAAAGTCGTGAAGACATTTAGGGGGCCCAAACTCCGTCCGAATCCCGATGGAACCACTTCTGAATTTGATGCCTGCATACTGGTCGTAACGAAAGAAGACTGGCTGACCAATCCTGCAAAATAAAAACGAGGCTGAATTTGCAAACCCGTGGTGTATGCTGATGTTTTATTCGTGAAGCGGAAGAACCTCCTTTTGGGCTATTTTGTGCAAAAAAGGAGGTTCTTACCTTTATCTTGCTTCGGCAAATTTCATTGTTCCCATTATTCCGATTACTCTGCTGCGATAACGCTGTTTTTAGTCTTGACGGCAGGAAGCGCCATTGCTTTTGGAGTTTTCAGGCTGTTTCAGCAGCAGGCAGATTACACAATATTCACATATCCGCTTATACATGTTATGACGGTGAGTTTTGCGCTGCTGGCAGTCTGTATTATAACACCGGAATCAGTATATCGATCGATCCATAAATCTACCATTGTCGAGCGGTTAAGGGAAGCGGAATAGGCTTCCAAGCTGTGTCATTATAATCAGCGCAACCTTCAGAGGTTGTCTTTTGATAACGCAACCTCAAAAGGTTGCCTTTCAGAAACGCAACCTTCAGAGGTTGCGTTATCGCTTTGTTGTGCTATAATATTTTCTGAGGTGATATTATGGAAAATTATGCTGCGTTGATAATAGATATTAAGAAATCCCGATCATATTCTGTTCAAGACAGATATACCATTCAGCAATACATTCTCATCGTGATCGACGGCCTGAACGATGCTTTTTCGGGTTCCTTAGCCAAAAATGTTGAATTCAGCGCGGGCGATGAAGTCCAGGGACTTTTCACATCTCCGGAGTCTGCGTATCTGTATTTCCGGATATTCAGCATGCTTATGTTCCCTGTTGAAGTTCGAGCTGGGATCGGAGTGGGCGAGTGGAGTGTAAAAATCGAAAATGCCAGTACCACTGCTCAGGATGGCCCGGTATATCATAATGCACGTACTGCTATTGAGAATGTCAGACAAGCAACAGGATATTATGTTCTTCTTTCTTCCGGAAATAAGGATCTTGATTTATTTTCGAATACTCTTATTAACGTCCCGTTTTTATTGACCGGCAACCACAGCAGATACCAAAATGAGCTTATGCTGCTCTTGGAATTACTATACCCTATTTGTTATCGTCAAACAATCAACTTAAATACTCTTAAATTGCTTTTTAAGATTGTAAAAGTAAAAACAGAAACTGATTTTTATAGCTGGTATTATGAGAAAAGCAAATCAAAGTGTATTTTTAAAGAAATTGATTCTTTTGATTTTGATTACATACAAACAGATGCAGCTAATGAAGACAATACATTTTATGTTTCCAGCGGTAAAATAAGAGGCATGGCAACGCAGCTTTCACAAATCATAAACATAAGGCGGCAGGGGGTCGAAAAAACTTTAAAGACGGCTAATATCCATGCGGCTAGAGATTCAGCTATTGCATCACTGAAGTACATGGGAAAATATAATGTAATGAGGTGAAATATGATTTTACTTATCCTGCTTATAGCGCATTTTCTTGCTGACTTTACATTTCAAACGAACAGACTGGTGATAAGAAAACGCTCTGATTTTAAATATCTCATATACCATACGATAATTTACGCTGCCATTTTCACAGTTGCGATTTTCTCATTCACCAAATTCGGGAAAGGTATTCCGGCTTTCATAATAATAGCAGGTTCGCACTTTTTCATCGATTGGGCAAGGACGATTTGTGATAACAGATTAAAAGAAGCACCTGGCCTATTTATCACTTTTATTGCAGACCAGGTACTGCATATTTTGATTATAATTATTTTATACTATGTATTTGATCTGGAGTCGGCTGCAGCCTCATTGTATAATTGTATTCGCCAATGGCCGTATTTCAGCAGTTTGGTTGTTTACACCCTGATATTTGTGCTGATATGGGATCCTGCGGCGGTATTCATTAAGAAGCTCTTTACATGTATAATCGATAAAAATAAGTGTGATCAGGCTGATAATGATCCCGCGGCAGGGCGGATTATCGGAAAGCTTGAAAGAATAGTTGTTTCAGTCCTGATCCTGAGCAATCAGCTTGGAGCGATCGGCCTGGTGCTGACTGCAAAAAGCATTGCTCGTTTCAAACAACTCGACGACAGAAATTTTGCAGAGAAATATCTGGTGGGCACTCTGACCAGCTTTGCGACAGCGATTATTGCTACTATTATTCTTAAGCGGTTAATCTGATCGCAGCCGCATAAGGCTGCACTCAGGAACAGCAACCGTATACGGTTGTTGTTTTATACACTGCAAATATGGGAGGAGTTAATTATATGAATAAAATCGGATTTATCGGCTATGGAAGCATGGGCAGCATGCTTGTAAAAGGTTTTATTGAATCAGGACATGTAAGGCAGGAGCAGATCATCGTTACCAGAAAGGGCAAGGGCAGGCTTGATGAAATAAAGAAAACCTGGCCTGAAATCAGTATTGCCCAGGATGCTGCGGATGTCGCAAAAAATGCGGATTGT
>CAZQUQ010000274.1:0-2918 GCA_964596445.1 uncultured Oscillospiraceae bacterium | reverse complement strand
TATAAAAAGCTGGTCCTGTCCATTATCCTTTCTTTTGGGACCTTTGTCGGAAGTACGTTCGGGGCGTCTGCCCAGAGCACGGCCTATACGGTGCAGGCGGGGGATACTTTCTACCTGATCAGCAAAAAGTTCGGTATATCGCTCACAGACCTGATGAAAGCCAACAACGCATCGGAAAGCACGATAATTTACCCCGGAAACATACTTATTATACCGGCTGCAGGCGTGCAGACGGTACATACCGTCCAAAGCGGTGATACCTTTTATCTGCTGAGCAAAAAATACAATGTCGATCTGTCTGAGCTCATGAAAGTCAACAATGCGACATCATCCACCATTCTGAATATCGGCAGGAAGCTGATAATACCTCAGAACACATAATCTCACCCACCTGCCTCCCCATCGGGCGACACGGCTGCGCCGTATATAAGCTATAACAGCTACACGGTAAAAGCCGGCGACACACTGTGGAGTATTGCAAACAAACATGGAATACCGATGCCGGAGCTGCTGAAGGCCAACGGAATGACAGAATCCACATGGCTGACGATCGGTCAGACGATCAGGATCCCGGTACATGTGATTCCGGTAAAACAGACTCCGGGCGAAAAATACGGCGAATATCTTGACTGGTGGACAGAGGCACAGTATGTGGTTCCCACCGACAGCGTCCTTGAAGTGGTCGACTTCTATACGGGAAAAGCATTCAAAGTAAAGCGCACAACGGGAAGCAGCCATGCAGACGTAGAAACCCTGACTTCTGCTGATTCACAGAAGATGAAGGAAATTTGGGGAGGATCCTATAGTTGGGACCGGCGTCCTGTAATAGTAAAAATAAATGGAAGAAAAATAGCCGCAAGCATGTCCAGTTATCCTCATGCAGGCAATGAAGATGCCCCGGGCGGAATTCAAGTCTCCTGGAGAAGCGACAATTACGGCCCCGGATATAATCTGGATTGGGTCAAGAACAACAGTCTTAATGGCGTGGTAGACCTTCATTTTGCCAACAGTGTGCGGCACATCGACGGTCTGGCCGACACAGGCCACCAGGAAAATATAAAAATAGCAGCAGGTTTGAAGAATTAAGCTGCTGCTGAATGGAATAAACCGTCAATAGTGATACAAAAGCCCGGAATACCGGGCTTTTTTGCTTCTGCAGTGCCGCTGTTCATAATCATGCTTTCTTGTGCTGACACCTTTTGCATACTTTGATGGTTTTGCCATCTGCAGATATGTTATCATACAGTACCTTTATCCTAGTGGCCTTACATACAGGACAGGTCCCTCTGCCGTGCGACGGCAGCTTCCACAATGTTTTGCCCCTGTGAGCCTTCGAAGCCATTCATTTCATCCTTTCTCTCTGCAGCAAATAATAAGATCGGCTATTCTTTATTTACGATGATAGCATCATGCTTCGAAGCCATCAATGGACAGAACGACTATACGAAATTATTCCGCAATTTCTATACTATAAATGCAATCATCCGATGCTGCCTCAGCCCTCAATAGTTTTTGTGTATACTTTTCGTGTCCTGGGACCGTCAAATTCACAGAAATATATGCCTTGCCACGTTCCGAGCTTCAATTGCCCGTTCTGAACAATAACGGTACAGGAGGAACCGGTCACGGCAGCCTTGGCATGAGCATGAGAATTGCCTTCAATGTGCCTGTAGCTGCCGCTCTCCGGAAAAGCCCTTCGGAGTATCGAAAGCAGGTCATAGACCACATCAGGATCTGCGTTCTCATTTATCGCAACGCCTGCTGTCGTATGAGGCACGAACACTACGGCTATGCCGTCTTTGACACCGCTCTTTTGCACTTCCTGCCTGACCAGATGAGTTATATTGATCATTTCGTCCTGAGTGGACGTTTTAATTATGTGTTCCGTCATATACTACACCGTTCCTTTCCTTGTCTTGTGTCCTGCGATCATTGCCACATGTCAATGATCGTCTCACATTGTAAATAGTATACAATTCAAGGCGCTTCAAAGCAAGAAAGCATGCGTAAATGAATAATTGCCGATGTGAAAAATATACATATAATATAGGGTTGTATTTAAATCAAAATCATGGCTGTAAACCGAAATCATGCCAAAGGAGGTGTTATTGTTATGGGTAAGCTGATCAAGTTTTTAGAGAGTATTGCCTTATCACTGGTCAAAGACATCATCAAAAGCGTGCTGATACTTGTCTTTACATCAGGAATATTTGGTTTTGCCGCTCACTTTATTTCAGCGAATCTGCTGCTCCTTTCCCAATATTCCGTATGGGCCGGTATGGTGTTTGCATCCGGCGCAGGCCTGATATCGTTATATATATACTCAAGATTCAGCGAGCGTATACCAAAATTCAGAAATATGGATTTCCAATATAAGGTCCTTCTTAAGGAGTATTCGTATGAGTACATGAGCAAAACCAATATGAAATTCAAAAAATACATAAAAATAAAATCACTTGTCAATAATCTTGACAGGCTCCACGACCGGTTCTGCTGGTCAGGCTGCGGCAATATCACGACCAGAACACTGAACAAGGACTTTTTGTATACGCCGACTGTAAGGCGGGGTGTTTATCAGGAATATGACATACTGTTCGACAGAAAGCTTAAAAAGGGTGAAATACTGGAGGTTTGTGTCTGCTTCGATATGGAGGATATATATGGAACGGCCGACCCGCATATGAGCACAACAATATCGGCACCTACGGATCACCTCATTTTGCGTGTGATCGTGCCAAAACAGTTTGGTATTGAAAAGGCCATAGCGGAGGTTTTGCCCAATTCCGACTACTATAATCCGTTTGAAACGCAAATGATAGACTTTGTGTATAACGAAAGCTATGGAGAAGCCAAATGGGAAAAGTACAAGCCGAGCTTGCTGCATATTTACTCCATGAGATGGAAATTCTGAAGATATG
>CAZQUQ010000273.1:689-2930 GCA_964596445.1 uncultured Oscillospiraceae bacterium | reverse complement strand
CGAAATCGAGGAAAAATGGCAGGAGATATTGGAGAAAAAAGATCTGTTCAGCGT
Organism: uncultured Oscillospiraceae bacterium; assembly: GCA_964596445.1. Lineage (GTDB taxonomy): Bacteria > Bacillota > Clostridia > Acetivibrionales > DTU013 > DTU013. The sequence goes on along the minus strand of CAZQUQ010000273.1, from coordinate 2,876 downwards.
TCAACCTGACAGCAAAAAAACGAAATACTACCTGCTGGAAATGTTTCCTTATCCGTCCGGCCGCATACATATGGGGCATGTAAGAAACTACTCCATCGGAGATGTGGTTGCGCGCTTCAAACACATGACCGGATATAACGTTCTTCATCCCATGGGATGGGACGCATTCGGAATGCCTGCGGAGAATGCGGCCATAGCAAGCGGAGTTCATCCGAAGAAGTGGACTTATGAAAACATTGCAAACATGAAAAAGCAGCTTAAACGCATGGGATACAGCTATGACTGGAACCGTGAAGTGACTACCTGTGCGCCTGAATATTACAAATGGGAGCAGCTCTTTTTTGTTAAGATGTTCGAAAAAGGGCTTGTTTACAGAAAGCGGGGGTTTCTCAACTGGTGCGAAAAGTGCAATACCGTGCTCGCGAACGAACAGGTCGAAGACGGTGCATGCTGGAGATGCGCCACGCAGGTAATCCTTAAGGAGCATGATCAGTGGTTTTTCCGTATCACCAAATACGCGCAGGAACTGCTCGACAACATTGAAAAACTGAAAGAAGGCTGGCCCGAGCGCGTTCTCGTAATGCAGAAGAACTGGATTGGACGCAGCGTCGGTTCGATGATAAAATTCAAGATAGACGGCAGTGAAGAAGATATAGAAGTTTTCACTACAAGACCTGATACGCTTTTCGGTGCAACATTCATGAGCATAGCGCCCGAGCATCCTCTGGCAAAGAGCCTTTCAAAGGGAACTGCGCAGGAAAATGCGGTGAACGCCTTTATCGAGAAAACCCTCAAGGAAGACAAGATAACCCGCACCTCGGATTCATATGATAAGGAAGGCGTCTTTACAGGCGCATACTGCATCAATCCGGTTACCGGCTACAGGATGCCGGTTTATGTCGCCAACTTTGTTTTGTACGATTACGGTACGGGCGCTGTCATGGCGGTACCGTCTCATGACCAGCGCGACTTCGAATTTGCAAAAAAGTACGGACCGGAAATCATCGTCGTGATCCAGCCAGAAGGCGAAAAGCTGGATGCAGCAGAGATGACATGCGCCTATGAGGGGGAAGGAAGGCTCATAAATTCGGGCCGGTTCAACGGCATGAAAAACAAAGAGGCAATGGGCGCCATCAACTCATACCTTGAAGAACTCGGACGCGGCAATGCCACCATCAACTTCAAGCTCAGGGACTGGGGCATTTCCCGCCAGCGATACTGGGGTGCCCCGATACCGATCATCCATTGCGAAAAGTGCGGGATGGTACCGGTCAAGATCAGCGATCTTCCGGTAATTCTGCCTGAGAATGTCGATATAACAGGAGCCGGTGACTCGCCTATATCAAGGGTGCCTGAGTTTGTTAATGTATCGTGCCCCAAATGTGGCGGGCCTGCAAAAAGGGATACTGACACCCTGGACACGTTTGTCGAGTCGAGCTGGTACTTCATGCGCTATGCCGCAAAGGCATCCGGAGAGCAGCCCTTCGAGCCGGAAGAGCTTTCCTATTGGATGCCGGTAGACCAGTATATAGGAGGCATTGAGCATGCCATACTTCATCTGCTTTATTCACGCTTCTATACAATGGTGCTTAGAGACCTGGGATATACAAATTTGAGCGAACCGTTCGAAAAACTGCTTACGCAGGGAATGGTCATAAAGGACGGGGCAAAGATGTCCAAATCAAAGGGCAATGTAGTGGACCCCGAAGACATGATAAAAAAATATGGGGCTGATGCAACCAGGCTCTTCACCCTTTTTGCCGCGCCTCCGGAAAAGGATATGGACTGGAGCGACAAGGGCATCGAAGGCAGCTACCGCTTCCTTATGAGGCTGTGGAGGCTTGTGCAGGACGTCAAGGATATTCCGTCAGGTACGGGCACGATTCCGCCTTCCATGGAAGAGATATGGCGCAAGACGCATCAGACCATCAGGAAAGTCACCGAGGATATCGACAAGCGATTCCGTTTCAATACGGCAATTGCAGCCATGATGGAGCTTATAAACGATATTTACAGGGTTCGTGAAACAGTGCCAGTGAATGAACAGTGGATTATCAGAAAGTCGACGGAATACCTGCTCATCCTGCTTTCACCTTTTGTCCCGCACATCGCCGATGAACTGTGGCAGGGCCTCGGTAACGATGGGGAACTGTACAACATGCCATGGCCGGAATATGATGAGGAATG
>CAZQUQ010000273.1:0-679 GCA_964596445.1 uncultured Oscillospiraceae bacterium | reverse complement strand
AAATCGTCATTGCCGTACAGATCAACGGAAAACTGAGGGGAACTGTAAACATACCGGCCGGTTCGGATCAGTCCGTCATTGAGGATGCCGCATATGCCGATCCGAAAATCGCCAAAAACATGGAAGGAATGCAGAAGGTAAAAGTAATTTATGTCAAGGATAAGATACTTAATATTATTGTTAAGCCTGCTTAGCATACTTACGGCCTGCGGGTATTCCTTTGTCCTCAAAGGCGGAGGAAACCTCGGGCCGGTGAACCTCGATTCGTGTACAAACCAGACGCCTCTCAGAAGCGCCGGCATAAGACTTGATGAACATATGGAAAACGTCCTTGCCTCCTACGGGCTTTATTCAACCGACAAGGACAAACCCAACCTCAAGTGTACAGTCCTCTCCGCCTCTACATCACAGATTACGGCAAACATGATCGGCACTTCCAATCTGTACAGGCTTACAGTGACGGTGAGGGCAGAGGTCTTTGACGACAAGGACAAGAAGATATGGCAGGGCGATTTTACCGATGATGGTGAATACAGCACCGGCGGCCAGGAAGAAGACGGACTCAATACGGCTTTTGACAAGATAGCCAACCGTATCGCGCAGAACCTGTCCGCGGTAAAAATCTGATATGCCTGAACAGGCAAGGGTGTATCTCTTTACCGGGGAGGACACATTCCTC
>CAZQUQ010000272.1:0-2937 GCA_964596445.1 uncultured Oscillospiraceae bacterium | reverse complement strand
ATATTTAATAATCGTACTTATGTACCAATAAGATTTGTTGTTGAAGCCTTAAATGCTAAAGTCGATTATTTTGATGGAAAGGACACAACGAAGCCACATATTGTTGAAAGAATGCCTCATGTTATGATTAGCAGATATCCAAGCAATGTAAAAATACTTTCTAAAGAAGAAGCAATTCAAAAAGCAAGAGAGCAATTAATCATAGCTTATGAAAAGAAATTTGGAGAATTTATTCCGCTTGCAGAAAACGAAGAACCTAGTAAAGAAGATGACAAGGCTATACTTAGAGATGTGATTTCTAATTTAACTATAAAATCGGAAAATGATAGATATTATGTGATACCAGTTATGTATGATTTTTGGATTGATAAATATACAGGAGATGTATATACATTTTATAATGGTCTTGTTATGCTAATAAATATCTTTAATCCTTATGATGAGGATGCACTATCTTTTCCGGGTTAATTCTCTGGCACATAATAAAAGGTCACAGCCTCCTAAATTTGGAATGTGACCTTTTTATACCGATTTGTTGCTGTTTACAGTGTTTTCGTTTATACCTCGTAAAAAACATAACACCGGTTAATTATGTAATAGCTTGTATAGTATAGCATCTGTAACATTGCATAATCCTGGTCGTATTGATATAATAAATTGTGCATTATAAGCTGTATAAAATTTGAAAAAGGACTGTAATTACCTCGATTTTTTACCGCTGCAGTCCGAATAATATAACAGGATTATGAATCAAAAGTTATAAACCGAACCCTGGTCGGAATTGATGGAAAGAGATATGCGTCAAAAGATAAAAATACTGATCATTTTAGTCATACTGATATTGTCATCATCAGGTATATATATGAGTGCTGATGCAGCTTCCGTGCCGTCAACCGGCAGTCTGTCCGCGCTCTCCTCAAATCCTGCCTCATCTTCGGCTTCCAATTATGAAAAGGCTATCGATCTGAAGGTACTGGGACTATTCGCCAATAAACCGAAAAATTTCGATCTGGAACGTATGCCAACAAGAGCCGAGGGAACAGCAATGCTTGTCCGCTTGCTGGGGAAGGAGTATGAGGCGATACATGGCGGTTACATACATCCATTCAAAGATGTGCCTGCCTGGGCAGACGCATATGTGGGCTATGCGTATCAGAACGGTATAGCCATGGGTAGAAAAAATGATATATTCGGTGCAGATGAGCCGCTGACAGCCAAACAGTATGTAACATTTGTTCTGCGGTCATTGGGTTACCGCGACAACATAGACTTCACCTATGACAAGGCATTGGAAAAAGCCATGCGGATCGGCCTCATATCTGCTTCTGAACTAGACAGCTATACGAACAGAACAAGTTTTATACGGAATGATCTTGTCGCTGTTTCACATAATGCGCTGAAAATGAAGCTGAACGGGTCGTCACAAATGCTGATCGAAAAACTGGTCGATACTGACAAGGCTGTATTCAAGCCGGCTGCAGAAAAAGTTGGATTGTATCCGTCGAAATATCAGAAGCAATACAACATCACCTCTTTTTATCCTGGCAAAACGATCAACGGCTATGTTGTGAAAAGCAAAGAGGACCTTATCAGGCTTCTCGCAACATCGATCATGGATCGCAAAACCGAACTGAAAATAGACGTTTCCAATAACTGCAATGAAATTTTGCAGTATTACAGGGAATCTCTTAATACAGCAATTGAGGCAGCAGAAAGCATCACCGGCGTCAAGGACTTGCTTAAATCATGGGACTATATTTGCGGCAGATACAGCATGGATGTGTCGTTTGAATACAGATATTCAAAGAGCGAATATGAGACAAGAAAAGCCAGGGTCAAGGCCGCTATCGATGCAGGCAGGCATATCGTTGCCGAAAACATATCAATTACTATGGCAGAATTTGAAAAGGAAAAAGTACTGCACGATTATATCGTCAGCAATACAAGATATGATCGTGAAAACCTACAAAACAACACCCTTCTGGACGAAGCTTTTGAGGAATATGGCTGTCTTGTGTCAGGAGTCGCCGTATGCGAGGGTTATGCCAGAGGTATGAAGCTGCTTTGTGATCTGGCCGGCATCGAATGCCTGGTGGTTACAGGATGGGAAGCAGAAGGCAGCAACCCCGATTCACATGCCTGGAACATCGTAAAGATAGACGGAAAATATTATCATCTTGATACGACCAATGATGATCCGGTTTTGGGGAATGGTGCAGAAATACTGACATACAGTTATTTTAATCTGACAGACAATGAAATGGGCAAAAAGTATGTATGGGCACGTGAAGAGTTCCCTCGCTGCAACAGCATGGAAAGCAATTATTACTATAAGTTCAACATGCTCGCTGAAAACAGGGAAGTCTTTGACAAGGTGTTGAAGCAAGAGTTGTTGAAGCGCAGCTCTGTCATAGAACTAAAGGTCAATGATTATTCTGAAAGAAAATACTCAAATATCAAGGATCTCATATTCAATACTGATATCGTACTGAGATACGTATGTATTATAAATGATGATCTGGGTGTCATTCGAATTTTCAATATAAAGTATTCCGAGTGAGGATTGCCGGTATCGGTAAGCTTCCGTCACAGGTGTTATTATAAAATAAAAAAACTGGTTTACATAAACCAGTTTATAATTTACATACCAAGACCTGATGCCCTCTCGCATTTTCCTATTATATTGTAGGTTAAAAACATCAAGTTGTCAAGAAAAACCTTATAAAAATGTGAATTTGAAACTTTGGCAGTTACTTTACCTCCGCCGGGTACGGCAGGTGTACATTTAAGACTTGTACCGCCTTTATTTTGCTCCGGGTTTTTAGTAAAATGTAATTCCATGCGGCAAAAACGACTGCCGTATACGATGATCACAACACATAATCCAAATGAACGGAGGTGCTGTTACATGCCTGCAGTAAACCATCCCGATTACAA
>CAZQUQ010000271.1:0-3000 GCA_964596445.1 uncultured Oscillospiraceae bacterium | reverse complement strand
GCTAAACAGATACTAAATTGTTATTCTTGATGTTTTTGTGGTAATATAGAGTAATACCAGATGATTGAACGATAATTGTCCGGATCAGTTTTGAATGAAAATGTGTAACAGTGCTGAGACGGTGCTGATGAAAGCGATAATAAAAGAACGAACGATGCTTGGGTGGCGATAAAGGTTGTCTGTACATATAGCGCTCGTAGAGCCGCAAATACCTCAGAATACCGGAAATATAGCGCGGACATGTGCGGCTACGGGAACGGGGCTGCATCTTGTGAAGCCTTTGGGATTTTCCATAGAAGATCGTTATCTGAAAAGGGCCGGACTTGACTACTGGGACAAGGTACTGGTCAGTGTCAGCGAAAGCTTTTCCGGACTGAGGGAAAAGTATGCAGGCTTTACCTTTTATTTTGCTTCAACAAAAGCGGGCAGAGCATATACTGATGTAAAATACCCTGAGAGCTGTTTCCTGGTGTTTGGCAAGGAGACTTCGGGATTGCCCGAAAGTCTTCTTGAGGAAAACAGGGATCATTGCATCAGGATACCGATGCTGCCTGATATACGCTCGCTCAATCTGTCAAATTCCGCTGCCATAATACTTTATGAAGTGTTAAGGCAGCATGGCTTTAAGGATCTTGAAACAAAAGGCAAAATGGGAATGGAGTGATTTGCTTGATCAACAGGGACAGAATGGTAAATGATTTTCTGCAGTTAACCTCAATAGACAGTCTGTCGAAGAGAGAACGGCAGATGGCGGATGCGATCAAAGAAAAACTCAGTGCAATGGGTTACGAAGCTTATGAGGACGATGCGGGCAAAAAGATCGGAGGAAGCGCCGGCAACATCATCTGCACCGTAAAAGGTTCGAAGGATGTGCCGGCAATCATGTTTGCTGCACATATGGATACAGTTGAACCGGGTATCGGCAAAAAGCCCGTAGTTGACGGTGATATGATAAGGAGCGACGGCACCACCGTCCTCGGAGGCGATGATGTTTCCGGCATCGTTTGCATACTTGAAGCATTGAGGGCTATAAAGGAAAACGACATAGAACACGGTGATATACAGGCAGTGTTTACCGTAGCAGAGGAGGGCGGACTGTACGGAGCTAAAAATCTGGACTACAGCAGGATATATGCAAAGTACGGTTTTATCATGGACAGTAATGGCCCCATCGGTACTGTTGCAGTAAAAGCGCCTTCCCAGGATAAGATATTTGTGACGTTGGAGGGAAAGGCTTCCCATGCCGGAATCACTCCGGAGAAAGGGATCAGCGCCATTCAGATGGCTGCATCCGCCATTGCGGGTATGAAACTCGGCAGGATCGACCATGAAACGACAGCCAATATCGGAGTAATAAACGGAGGCCGCGAGACAAACATAGTCTGCGACCGGGTCGAGATAAAGGCTGAGGCAAGGAGCCGCAGCGATGAAAAGCTGGATGTGCAGACCCGTCATATGAAGGAATGCTTTGAAAAAGCTGCGGATGAATTCGGAGGCAAAGCCGATATAAGGATCGAAAGGCTGTATCCTTCATTCAATATTCCGCATGACGCCCCCATCATGGATATACTCAGAAAGGCTGCCGATGATGCCGGCGTGACGCTGATCCCGGAGGAGACAGGCGGCGGGAGCGATACCAATATATTCAACGGGAAAGGCATACAATCGGCAGATCTCAGCACGGGGATGGAGAAAGTCCACAGTACTGAGGAATGCATATCGATAAGCAATATGACAAAAGCTGCCGAGTTTGTGATATCAATAATACGCAGCGTATCATGACCAGCCGGGGTACGGCATGGCCGCTGGAGGACAGCACCTCGGAAGGCCCGATGTGCATGAAGTATTACGCCGGCCTGAACAAAATCGAATGAGTCAGTTTGAATAAAATCGACTGGGGCAGCCTGAGCAAAACCGATTGGGCCGGCCTGAACAAAATTGACTGGAGAGTAGGACGGATATGGATTTTTCAGAAATAACACTAAACAGCAAGCCGCTGTTTGATCAGTACATCAAGGAGCATGGGCCCCTGATATCTGAGTTAACTTTCACCAATTTCTTTGCCTGGAGGTATTTCTATAAATTCAGATATAAGGTCATTTCAGGTCTCCTTTGTGTCATTGCGGCTCCATGCAAAGGCCAGCCCTTTGCGATGATGCCGATCGGAGCGGTAAATGAAGAAAATTTCGCAAAGGCATATGATGAACTAAAAAGCTACTTTGAAGCCAGGGGCTGGAGATTCTGCTTCAGCAGGATAGCAAAAGAGGAACTGAAGTATTTTGAAAGCCGGGTCTCGTCCGAGCAATTAATAATATATGACAGGGACAACAGCGATTATCTTTACAATACCTCGGACCTCATCACGCTCAAGGGCAAAAAATATGACGGGAAGAGGAACCATATAAACAAGTTCGGAAGACTCCATTCATTCGAATATGTTCCTCTGGAGTGCCGTTACCTTGACGAATGCACCAGGATAATGGAAGAATGGTGCAGGGACAAGGACTGTAAATGTCAGGAGGGCGACTACTGCGAACGATATGCCAATATTGAACTTCTCAGGAACTTCAGATCGCTTGGCTGCAAAGGCGCGCTGATAAAAATGGACGGCGAATTTGCGGCATTTACGGTTGGAGAGCAGCTCAACAGCGATACTGCAGTCATCCATATAGAAAAGGCCATACAGGCGGACGGCCTCTATACCGTTATCAACCAGCAGTTCGTAATGAACGAATGGAGCGATACTACATACATCAACAGAGAGCAGGATCTGGGACTTGAGGGAATGCGGAAGGCAAAGCTTTCATATCATCCATGCAGGATGATAGACAAATATTTAGTGTATCCTGACCTGTGAACGGGTTTGACTGCCTGATGTCCGCATACTTTTCGCCTTGCCGGAGATTATATAATAATGTGCCGGCATTGTATTAAAAATATGGTGTTTATGCGTAGACATCAGTGTATTTGACAGGTATACAGACTTTGTTAAAAATTTAA
>CAZQUQ010000270.1:0-3007 GCA_964596445.1 uncultured Oscillospiraceae bacterium | reverse complement strand
TTCCCTTGACAAATTCGAGAGCTACCTTGTACCGGGCGGCATATTGTTGGTGGACAGCTCACTGGTCAACAGAGAGCCGGTAAGGAAGGACATAAAGGTATTTGCCATCCCTGCGACTCAGATCGCGTCAGATATGGGAAACCTGGCATTTGCAAACATAATAATGCTCGGAAAGCTGATAAATGAGACCGGTGCCGTTTCAGCGGAGTATTTTGAAAAAGGTTTGAGAAAAGTACTGCCGGAGAAGAAGCATTATCTCATACCTGATGAGATGAAGGCATTGAAGATCGGTATGGATTATTGAACCGGTCCTATGGAAAACATCGAGCGGCCTGCAGACGGGAGATCCGTAAAGCGGGCCTTTTTCATGCCGTTCACCGGACGAAGCCTATGGCCCTGGGAGCTGAAATATACGATATCTCTTCAAATGTATAGCCTTTATATATATGTTCATGCATATCATTGTTCTCAAGAATGCCCTCCATCCTGTGGACATGCCCGTTATCCGTTTTGACTGGCATGCCTGTCAGTCCGCAGAAATAATGGGTATGGCTGCGGTATGATGATACTCCATAATAATAGTGGAAATGGAAGCCGCCAATACCAAGCATCCCTCCTGCATAACCGACCAGCCTGTGATTATGGCCGTTCACATTCCTGCATTCAAACCTGTATTTGTGCAAATGTGATTTCATAAAAGCCTCCGGGTCCATGTCCTGATATTATGTTATGCATTGACTGCCTGAATATAAGTTGTATATTCTGCTAATTTTTATTCGAATTTTTTGTTAATCACATAAATTTTGTGGTAACTATACCTTGAAATAATATTCAGGAGGTTGCCGTAAAAGGTCCGAAGGAAAAAGAACCCCTGAAAACCTTATAAACCCTTTATGGGAGAATCGCAGGCGCGAGATACGTGTTTCCAGATATATAATGACCCCTTATTGGCAAGCTGTATGTGAAAGCATACAGCCTTTTTTTGAGCATTTCACAAGCAGGTGACAGATTACATAATTAATGCTATTATAGTCCTGGACAAAATACTTAGATCTGTTGCCGGAGACATATATGAGAATTGTAAGAACGATGACGATAATTGCACTGATACTTCTTGCTGCCGCAGGCATCACAATTGCCTATCTGTACTTCAGCGATGCATATACTGACAGGCAGACATCGGCGGATGCCGCAGACCCGGGACAGGATCAGGCTGCTGAACAGGAGCCGTCAGGGGGAATGCAGCCGTCAGATGACAGCGTGATACTGGACGGATCTGACGGGACAGGGAACCAGGACGGAAACGAGCAAAAGCCGGAAGAAAATGCAGAACCGGCAGAGCAGGAAGAGCCAGAACTCCGTTTTATCGCTGTGGGCGATATAATGATCGGAAGAGGTGTCGAATACTGGATCAAAAAGAATGGAAGCTATGAAATGGCCTTCGAGAAAATAAAGTATATTCTTGATGAGGGAGATGTGGTTTTCGGCAACCTGGAGTGTCCTCTGACGTCCAGCACCAAAGGGTTGAACCCGAAGGGGAAAATTGTGCTGAAGGGGACCCCGGAGTCAGTAACGGCTTTGACAAGCGCAGGCTTTAATCTGCTGAGCCTTTCCAACAACCACATTATGGACTATTATGAAAAAGGCCTCTTCGACACCATGGAACTGCTTGACCAAAACAGCATCATCCATGCAGGAGGAGGAAAAAATATAGATGAAGCCCGAAAACTGGCTATTATAGAGAAGAACGGACTGAAGATAGGTTTGCTGGCATATACGGATATGGCTGAGATCGTCTTTGCCGGAGATCCATATCTGTCTTTTGCCGCAGGCCCCGAAAAGTCCGGTGTTGCACCAAGAAAGTATGAGTTGATAAAGGAAGATATCGATAAAGCCAGAGAACAGGTGGATCTGCTGGTCATTTCGCTGCACTGGGGTATAGAGGAAAGCTTCAGGGTGACGCCTGAGCAGGTGGAGTTTGCCCACAATCTGATAGACAACGGCGCCGATATCATACTCGGACATCATCCGCATCAGTTCCAGGGGATAGAGTTATACAACGGGAAACCCATATTTTACAGTTTGGGCAATATACTTTTCGATCAGAATGAATCGGAAAATATGGAGTCATTCGTTGTGGACATGAAATACAAGGGCACCGAACTGATTGAGTTGACTGCGGTGCCGGTAAGAATACTCAAGAAATCCTATGTGGAGGTACAGACAGGCAAGGATGCCGAAAACATACTTAAGAGGCAGATCGACCTTTCAATTAAACTAGGTGAGGAACCTGCCGCTGTAAATGATATTCTTGTGTATAAATAACTATATGAGGAGATCACTATGAAAATCATCAAATGTATGTTTTGTGGGAAAAACACAACGCTGCATTGCATCAATGCCAAGAAAAGTATCAGAGGCAAAGTAATAACATTGACCAATGCCCCCGTATATTATTGCGACAGCTGCAAGGAAACATTTCTTTCAAAGGAAACGCAGGATGTTTTCAGGTACATCCAGGACAGAAGCCTGGATGCCAAATATATCCTGTTCAATTTTGAAGAAATGGTCAAGAAGCTTTACTAGATATTGCTTTTCTGACGGACGGAAGCAGTGAAGCACCGATAAATGCCGTCAAAACGAATAGTATCAAGTCTTTAATAATATAGGGCAGGTTGGCTGTCAGCACAAAAATCAGACCGGCCTGCTCATTCCCGGTATATACCCGTAATATAAGAAGCATATATAGCATTCCGATCACATAGATCACGACAAGTCCCGGTATAAGCGATTTTATATTGTTGATCACATTAGGCGCTTTCTGCTTTTCCGATATGCTGCCGATCACATAAGCGCCGGCTATGAAGCCTAATATAAAGCCAAAGCTCCTATTAAAAACATATGTGATCCCGCCCCCGCTGGCAAACACAGGCAGTCCGGCAAGTCCAAGCAGTGTGTAGACGATCATGGACAAAGCGCCGAGCCTGCGGCCAAGGACAAGGCCGGC
>CAZQUQ010000269.1:0-3030 GCA_964596445.1 uncultured Oscillospiraceae bacterium | reverse complement strand
CCCTCACGGTAAATGATGTCACAAAGCTAACGGGATACTGCCAAACCACAGTATCTGAATGGATCAAGGCAGAAAAGATAACGGGGGTATGGTATTATACCAAGTATTTAGTGCCAAAGGACAGCTTGATAAACTATATGGCAACAGAAGCTTGCCGCATCCATCAGAAGTCCAAAAAGCATATAGAGCTGCTGGAGCAGTATCGAAATCCCTAAATGCTCGGCGCATCCATTTACATGAAAACAGGGTGACTACTTTGCATAGTGTCACCCTGTTCTTGTATCGATTATAAAAATCTGATCCAGTCGCGTCTGCCGTACAGAATTCTTTCAACGTCAACCACCTTGTTCTTCTCGTCTATGGAAAAAAACACAACGTAATTTTTTACAATTAGTTTCCTGTATCCCATTTGAGATAGACGATCGTCTGAAACAAGCGGACAGCGCTGCGGCATATCGGACAGACTTAGCATTGCCTCTTCAAAAAGCTCCATCATACGAGTTGCCGATATGGGAGCTGACAGCTGAGAAGCAATATACCGAACAATGTCCCTAAGGTCGTTTTCGGCTGGTTCAGATACATCTACCCTATATTTCGCCATCGGCGATGCCTCGCTTAATATCCTTCATGACATCTTGAAGCGGACGCTTTTTACCCGCTTTAACGGCCGATCGTCCTTCGTCAAGCAGGTGATACAGTTCAAGCTTGCCGCTGAGTGCCTCATAGGTTTCAATGCTCATAACCGCCAAATCTCCCTGCCCGTTTTTTGTGATAAAAACAGGTTCACGGCTTTCATGACAGAAGGTGGATATCTCATTATAGTTATTCCGCAGGTCAGTGCTGGACTTTATATTTGGCATAGCGTTTACCTCCTTACACAATTCTAAAGATATTATACACGAATTTCTTTAGAATATCAATTGAATTTCGCTGACTGCAACTGGCATCGAAAATAAGACACCGGATGCCGGTTAAAATCTTAATGAGATCGTTTCGTATGAAGGGACGAATATGACTCATATGTAACTCTCGTTTAATCATAAAAAAACACCTCTTTATCTCTTTCCATAACAATACAACATCAAAGATATATCTTATAAAAATTGAACACATTGAACTTGTTGTTTCAAACAAAATCCCATTAAATTCAGTATCAATGTATAGAAGCAGAATAATCAGAGAATAATAAATGCCTAAGCACTGTCATAAAATAAGTTTTAAATTTGATTGACAATATGACAAATGCGGCATATACTATAAATATAGAAGGGAGGCATTATCATGAATAACTCTCTGGAGATCATCGGAGCAAGGATAAAATCTCTGCGCGAAAATAGCGGCCTTACACAAAGCAATGTGGCTAATTATCTTCATGTCGATCAAAGCCTTGTGTCTATGGTCGAGAAAGGCAAACGGGCACTGACGGCGGATATGCTGGATAAGCTTGCAGCCTTGTTTGGTACGCGGGTATCTGCACTCATGGAGCCGGAAATGAAGGTTAAACCGCTGTCCTTTGCGCTTCGTGCAAGCGAAATCGGAGAAGATGACTTGGACGCAATTAGCGCCATAAACAGGATTGCTTTAAATAGCCACTTTATGACTCAATTGCTTGAGGGTGAGCATGCCAATGGATAGAATAGAGTTATGGAAAAAAGCTCTCAGTTTACGGAAAGAGCTTGGAGAAGATGCGACTTCTCCGATCGATATATTGGCATTGGTTCATACAATCGATAAATTATCCATCGTATACTATCCGATGGGGAATCACATTAGCGGTATTTGTATTAAGGGAACCGGCAGCAATGTCATCGCCATTAATTCAGCCATGACCCTTGGAAGGCAGCGCTTTTCCATGGCTCATGAACTATATCACCTGTATTTTGATGATGACGAACTCACTGCGGTGTGTGCAAAAACAATCGGCGAGGGAAATGAAAAGGAAAAGCAAGCAGATCAGTTTGCATCGTATTTGCTTATGCCCCCGGATGCCCTTTCGGATAAAATTGACCAGCTGAAAAAGTCGAGCTCCGCCAAGCTTTCCATTCATGATGTTGTGCGTTTAGAGCAATACTTTCGTGTTAGCCGCCAAGCTATCCTTTACCGGCTGCTCAGCGAAAATGAATTAACCCGTGAAGAAGCTGATTCAATGCGCCAAAACGTAATTTTATCTGCTCTTAATCTTGGCTACGATGATACACTCTATAGACCGACACCCGAAGATAAGCGATACAGGACATACGGCTACTATATTCAGCAGGCGGAAAAAGCTTTGGAACAAGGGCTAATATCCAGCGGCAAATATGATGAATTGCTGCTATCTGCTTTCCGTTCCGACCTCGTCTATGGGGAGGAAATCGAAGGGGGCGAATTGCTTGACTGATTCGCTCTTTTTTGATAGCGACTGTATCTCGGCTTTTTTGTGGGTTGGGAATGAAAATTTATTGGTTAAGTTATATCCCGGTAGGATCCTTATTCATAAAACTGTTTATTACGAACTGTCCTATCCCGGGATTGCGCACCTAAAGGCAAGAGTAGATGCACTCCTTTCGGTGGGACAAGCACAGGTAATGTCCATTGATGTGGCTACGGAAGCCTATGATATATATTATCAGCTTACCGAAAAACCAAAAGCCGGGCATATGGTTATCGGCAAAGGAGAAGCCGCATCCATCGCATTAGCAAAACAGTATGACGGCATTGTAGCAAGTAATAATCTGAAGGATATTTCTTTATATATCGCTCAAATGGATCTTAAGCATCTAACAACTGGCGATATATTACTTGCGGCACTGGAAAGAGGATACATCACCGAAGCACAGGGAAATACTATTTGGACTAAAATGCTATCTAAACGAAGAAAACTGGGGGCGGCAAACTTTACTGCTTACATACAGGCAAAGCAAAAATAAAAACGCCTATCGCTCATTTCATAATTTATAACGCAAAATTAGAACTAAAGACTCAAATATTGCAAATTGGAGCCTTATTTATTGGCCGGGGAATCGAAGTGCAGAAATGCACTTCAATTCC
>CAZQUQ010000268.1:0-3072 GCA_964596445.1 uncultured Oscillospiraceae bacterium | reverse complement strand
GGGAAAGCGGCATATTCGGAGACCTCGCTCTTTATCATGATGCGGTAGATAACTTCTTCGGCATCGAGACCGGAAACAAGGACGTAGGCAACAATGATCTCGAATACTTCCCTTACTACATAACCGCACTCGACAAGGGATGGAAGGTTGCACCGACTTCAAACCTGGACAACCACACTCCGACAGCCAACAGCCACAGGACTGCCATCATAGCTGACGAACTGACGAGACAGGGACTTCTGGAGGCAATGAAGGCAAGGCGGATATATTCGACTGATGATCCGAACATAAGGCTTATACTCAAGTGCGGAGACACATTCATGGGTTCGAGCGCAGCAGCGACAGGCACAATGCAGGAAATCTCCTTGATGATATGCGATGACGAGCCGGTGACCAGGATTGAGATCATAACGAACGGAGGCGCGCTGGCCGCAGACAAATACGTCTATGACGCCCAGGGCAACTTCAATCCTGCAGGTATTCAATATGCCGAGTACAAGGACACACAATGGATCCTGTACAAGGTCTATGTTCCGGCAACTGCAGGTTCATACTACTTTGCCAGGGTGACAAGCAAAAACACGCTTGATGATGACGGAAAGATTCAGATGGCGGTAACAGCACCGCTCTGGTTTGAATGATTGTTAGGAATTTCTGTTTGATTATTATACCGGCTTTACGATACGGAAATATAAGATGATTTTTTCCGCGATAAAGATATGATATTTTGCATTAAATCTTTGGTTTGGAGATCAGCGCAGTAAAGAAACTTATCGGGTGTGAAAATGACTGATTCAAATCACAACAGACTGAACATCATCATCAGGGTTTTGATTTTTATACTTTCCGTATTGTTTGCAGCAGTAGTCTATGTCTGGATAACATCCTTCGGCGGAGAATTTCTGATAATCGCGAGGAGAACATGGATACTCGCGATCTTCGCGGTCATGCTAGTGGCCGGTTCGTCCTTCGGGCTTCTAAGGGCTATGCAGAAAAAGGAAAGCCCTTCACCCTTTGTCATAAGGACAGTCTTTGCATTCATGAATCTCATTTCCGGAATAATCCTTTTCGTGATCTTCGGCTATCTGCTGCTCTGGGTCGTTGATTCCATGGACACTGTCGAACTAGCAGTCCTTTCGCTTCCATTCGTTGGTTTCGGTCTTCTGCTCATCATCGACGGTGCGATCGCGCTCTTCCGTCTAAAAAAAGGCGGAGGAGGCGTGCCCGGCATGGTGATATCCGGATGCGCATTTCTCTTCCTGTTCGCCGCATTCGGGATAACGCTCCTTCTCTGGAACCCGGCCTATGCACCGAACATGGAGCATACGTGGCTCTTCAAAAAAGGCATGCCCGAAGGCAGGGGCTACCGCATACCTTCGATGCTCACAATGAAGGATGATCTCGGGCGTGATATTGTTATAGCCTTTGCTGAATCCCGCGCCGATGTAATGCTCGACTGGGGCGATATCGACCTCGTGATGCGCCGAAGCGTTGACGGCGGAAAAACATGGGGTTCGATACAGGTGCTGGTTGACGCGGGCGGACATACCGCCGGTAATCCCTGCCCAGTGTTCGACCGCGACACCAGGACGCTGTGGCTGCCGTACTGTATCGACAACAAAGAGGTCTGGATGATGAAGAGCACGGATTTCGGAAAGACCTTCTCAAGGCCGTTTCAGATAACGAAGGAACTCGGCCTCGAATTGAAATGCGACAGCTCTCCCCTGTGCATGGAATATGGCACAGGTCCCGGCACTGGCATTCAACTCAATAATTCCAGGCTCGTAGTCCCCGCATATTTCTTCGGTCCGAGCATTAAAAGAGGCGCACATGTCATATACAGCGACGACCATGGAAAGACATGGCATAAGGGAAAAGACCTTGGCATCGGCGAAGAACCGCAGGCTTTCGTCATGGCGGACGGAACGCTTAACATGAACTGCCGCTATAAGCGCTGCCAGCCTAGACAGGTCGGTTTGAGCAGAGACGGCGGGCAGACATGGTTCAAACAGTATCCTGACAATGCCCTGATCGATGCCGAGACACAGGCATCCATCATCAGCCTGCCTGGAACGTCTGGAAATATAATTTTCAGCAACCCTGCAGGGTGCGCCAGAGGAAACATGACATTAAGGATGAGCCTCGACGATGGCATTACCTGGCCTTTCAGCAGAGAAGTCTATAACGGGCCTTCATGCTATTCACAGCTCTGCGCATTGCCGGACGGAGAAGTTCTGCTGCTGTTTGAAACCGGCAAATATGATTATCGCGAAGGATTAATGCTGGTAAGGTTTCCCCCCGGCTGGCTTAGAGAAGTTCTCAGGAAGTGACCTGGGTATTAACATTCTCTGCAGTGATTTCTATTTCTATCTCATTGATGGATGGCGCGGAAGCCAGGGATCAGTGGTTGAACTGGCTTTATCCTTTATGTTTGCATATGGCTCTTTTTCTTCATCATCCATCCCGGGTACGGGTTTTCTGATCCAGCCCGAATATCTGATTGCGGCACAACTGTTTTTTGAATCGATGACCTTCACATCAACATTTTTACTGAAGCTGCAAATTCTATTGCCATCCGGCCTGTCCAGAATATCGAACGGTTTTGACATGTGATAGTCTTTTAATGAAATGGAACCCAGACCGGCAACATATCCGTCCACCTGGATTTTCAGGTATCCGTCCTTTTCGTCAAGCACCTTTACAAAGGCATTTTCATATACAATTCCCTGCTCGTCTCCTTTGGGTTCTGCAAACACCCTGGTATTCTCTCCCAGCATCAGCATATACCCGGAAAAGGGGACATCCGGTTGGGTTTGGGAATAAGCCCTGTCCGAAACAAACAGGAAACATATAAGAATACCGGTAAAAACACTTAGCGATCTTTTCATCATATGCTCAGCCGCCTTATTAATGCAGGTCAGAATAAATATCTAATATGCTTTGATACCTGTTTATGCAAGAGAACAACACATCCGGGTCCGGCACACAGGGTGAACAATTGAGTGGTTAGGCCCAGTATATAATGAACCCCGATTTTCAGACCACTGAATAAGGTGGATTTTGGGAAAGGAT
>CAZQUQ010000267.1:0-3093 GCA_964596445.1 uncultured Oscillospiraceae bacterium | reverse complement strand
AACCTGCAGCCGACGGTTTTGGAGACCGCTACTCTACCAATTGCGCTACTCCCCTATATATCCGGATCGTATCAAACAAATGACTTCTATATTCTACAATACTCTGCAATCAAGTGTCAATGGGTTATTTCGATTTAGCTATGGAATATCCTTCTTGGTATGTGTTATCATTATATATCATTATCTAGAGGGATGAAACGCGCATAACTTAATATGGGTCAGATCGGAGTGAAGCATATGGAAGATAAAGTAGGATTTATAGGCACGGGCAATATGGGCTCGGCCATCGTGAAGGGCCTTATATGTTCGGGAAAAATAAAACCTGAAGACATATACATATATGATAAGGATCAAAAAAAGACCGATGAGCTTGCTGCAGAAACGCAGACAGTTACAGCCAAAGGAAGCAGGGAGCTGGTAAGTGCATGCAGATATATTGTTCTTGCCGTCAAACCTGCATATGTCGAACAGGTCCTCAAAGAGATAAGGGACTGCTTCACTGCCGACAAAGTGCTCATATCGATAGCTGCGGGAGTACGCATGGATACACTGAAATCATACATAGGCCGGGACAGGAAAGTTGTCAGGACCATGCCGAATCTTCCGCTGATGGTCGGTGAAGGTATGACGCTCATAAGCTTCGACAATAATATCGGTGAAGAAGAGAAAGAGTTTGTCAAAGGAATATTCGAAAGTTCAGGCATTAGCGAGGAAATAGAAGAAAGACTGATGAACGAGGGAACTGCGCTTACAGGCAGCAGTCCTGCATATGTATTCGTAATGCTGGAAGCTATGGCAGACGGCGCTGTACAGCAGGGTATACCGAGAAATATCGCCTACAGGCTTGCAGCACAGGCTGTGTTGGGTTCGGCAAAGATGGTTCTCGAGACAGGCCTGCATCCGGCCGAGCTCAAGGATCGTGTCTGGTCCCCTGCCGGCACTACTATCGAAGCAAAAAACTCCCTTGAAAAAAACGGGTTCAGATACTCAATAATAGAAGCAATGGCTGAGTGTACAGCTAAAGCCCACAAGCTGGACATGGGCAGGAAAGAGGGCAAATAATGGCCGGTAAAATGAAAAAAGTACAAATATATACCGACGGAGCCTGTTCGGGGAATCCCGGCCCGGGCGGCTGGGCAGCCATACTGATATATGAGGGAAGAGAGAAGGAAATGTCGGGATATGATCCGGACACGACCAACAACAGGATGGAGCTGACAGCTGCGATAGAAGCCCTCAAGGCCCTGAAGTATCCATGCTCGGTTGAACTGTACAGCGACAGCACGTATCTTGTGGATGCCTTCAACAATGGCTGGATATATGGCTGGAAACTTAACGGCTGGCGAAACAGCAGCAAGGATGAGGTAAAAAACATTGACTTATGGAAGCAACTCGATGAGCTGACCGGCATACATGATGTGATATGGATAAAGGTCAAAGGCCACAGCGACAATGAGTTCAACAACAGATGCGATAAGCTTGCAGTCGCCGAGATAAAAAGGAACGCACCGGAAAAATGCGCTCAAGAGAGCGGATCAACAGATATTAAAGAAGGAGACGGCAACAATGGATTACAATGAAAGAACGGTATCGGAAAAACATATTTACAGCGGCAATATAATAAATGTCGACCTGGTGACGGTAACGCTTCCTGACGGAAGACAGGCCACCCGTGATATAATAAGGCATCCGGGAGCATCTGCTGTGATCCCTCTTAATGAAAAAGGCGAAATGTACATGGTAAGGCAGTTCAGAAAACCGGTGGAAGCAGTGTCACTGGAAATACCGGCCGGAAAACTGGACCGTGGGGAGGATCCGCTGATCTGCGCCGGCAGGGAACTGAAGGAAGAAACCGGACTTACTGCCGGAAAGCTTACTTATCTGGTAAGCATACACAGCACTCCCGGCTTTTCTAATGAAGTGCTGCACCTTTTTGCTGCAACGCAGCTGCATGAAGGTGAAAGCTGTGCTGATGAAGATGAATTTATATCTACGGAGAAGTATTCCGTGGAGCAATTGCTTGATATGATACTGGAGGGAAAGATCACCGATGCGAAGAGCATTATCGGTATTTTTCTTGCAGACAGGATAATCCGCGGCAAAATCGATGTCAAGTATAAGTAGCTTACGGTCATTAATAGACAGGCATCCGATACAGGAATAGTTTACAATATCGTCTGCATATGATGATATTGTAAATTTTTTTTCGGAGGAATTGTCTTGATCGATAAGCTTCAGAAAATCGTAAAGGAACATATGGCGGCCAACAGGAGCACATGTCTGGTTCTGTCGCTTGCGTTCATACTGGGTGTTTCTGCAGGAGCATTTACAGTTAACGGATTAAGTACGCTGCAGAGAGATGAGTTGTCCAACTACCTGCAGGGTTTCCTTCAGCTGTTCGGCAACCAGAGCGTTAAAAGCAGTGAGCTGTTTTCAATAGGCCTGGCTGAAAACCTCAAGATAATAGGTCTTCTATGGATACTTGGCGTTACCATCATAGGCATTCCCTTCATATTTATCATAATGGGCGTCAAAGGTTTTGTGACCGGCTTCAGTTCGGGGTTCATAATTAATGCGATGGGGACGAAAGGGATCCTTTTTTCCGGATTGGCGCTGCTTCCAAAGGAAATAATCATAATTCCCTGTTTGGTATTTATCGGCGTAAACGGAATTAACTTTTCGATGAGGATCGCAAAAAGCAAAAGCAGCAATGAATCCCAGAAAACCGGACTGAAGACAGCGTTCATATCATATTGTCTTGTCACGCTTCTTTTCAGTTGTATCGTAATGGCGGGGGTATTGTTCGATGCATACGTCACGCCGGTACTGATCAGGATGATAATACCCTCGCTGGCGCTGTAATTTGAAAGTATAAATAAAAAAACAAGTATAAATAGTAAAAAATAGTATATACTATTTACATAAACAAATATTTATTGCAAAATCAGGAATTTAGTATAGAATATTTATAGCGAAACAGTAAAGAATTCTATTTATTAGCAAATTTTTCTTTAAATATTATTTGAAATATATTAAATACAATAATTAAGTAATGAGGCCAAAAAGCAATTTAAATAAAGAGGGGAAGTATAC
>CAZQUQ010000266.1:0-3096 GCA_964596445.1 uncultured Oscillospiraceae bacterium | reverse complement strand
AAATCAGGGTATTGTCAAGGCTGATGTCAAACGGTGAAGAGATAGGCATATCACAGGCACTGGATGAGGGCGGCAGGATAAGGATCACTGATGGACCGCTTCTTGCAATGGAAGGATATATAAAAGAAATAAACCGCAGGAAAGGAAGGGCAAAAGTAATCATAAATTTCCTAGGTGAAGCAAGGACGGTCGAACTGGCAATTTCAGTATTACAGCCGGCATAATGCATACCGGTACGGTATAATTGCCAGGAAGAAAGTGTAATGCCAGGAAGTGTAAAAAAGACGACAAAATAAAAATGAAATCAGATGCAGTACTGCGAAACCAGGCATACAGATAAGGGCAGATGCAGAAGGGCATCAGTAGCTTGCAGCTGGGAAAGCCTGGGGAACTGGAATCTGAAATGCGGAGGGCAGGTATTTGAAGAAAAACGTAAAAGGTGCGTTGATAATTGCTGTCGCGGCTATAATAACAGTATTACTTGCAGTATACATACCACGTTCACAGCAGGTTGAAGGTAAAGACAGCTATGTAACGACTCCTGGAACAATATCGGAAAATACGGGAGCAAATGAAGCCGGCCGGATAAACAGCGGGGATAATCTGCCTGTTCAGCCAGCGGACACCAGTAAGTCCGGGCAGGCTGAGCAGTATACGACCAGGGAACCGGCAGAAGAGAAAGATATTGCTTCACAGGGCTCTTCGCAGCAGGCTGACGAAACATCAGAGCATACTGCATATGAAGATAGAAAAACCGATGGAAACCAGCCGAATGATCCGGTTAGTACATCAGATACCCGGGATCAATCCGGCGCTTATCAAAACGGTAATGCAGCAAACGATGGTAAAACCAGTAATAATGAAGACAAACCCGTAAGAAAATACAGCAGGGAATGGGCAGAAAAGAAGATTCAGGAGCTTAAGGACGAGATAGACCCTGACGATTTGTAGAATTTCAGGTATATAGTAGGGAAACTGGGAGAATACTGGATTTCTTCAAAACTTGAGGGCGGACTGTCAGAAGAGGAACAGAGTGAACTGTACAACTATATGAAAGCCACCCTGACTGAAGAAGAATTTGAGACAGCAAGGCAACTTTTTGCGGAATACAACTGGATCCTGTATGAGGACTGATGAGGTTCACATGATTGACTTACACGCACACATTCTATATGGACTGGATGATGGTGCTGAAAACAGTGAAATGTTGCTGAGCATGTTTCATATAGCGGCGGAGGAAGGTATAACCCAAATTGTCGCGACACCACACCATATCTACGGAGCCAACAAATATGATGCGCAAATGCTGGACAAGCGTTTCGGCGAAGCTGTCGAAATGCTGAAAAGCAATGGAATAGACATCAGTTTGTATAAAGGCAGCGAAATCTTTCTTGATGAATATACACCGGACAACATAAAAAATGGTATAGCGCCGACACTGGCAGGTACAAAGTATGTGCTCGTTGAGCTGCCTATGCTGGGATTTCCGAAGCAGACAGAAAGCATCCTTTACAGGATACTTAGCAACGGATTCATACCGGTTATAGCGCATGTGGAGCGATACGCCGATATCCAGAAGGACATTGAAATACTTAAGGGATTTATCGAGATGGGCTGTATTTCCCAGGTAAATGCAACATCGATAAACGGCACGGCAAGCAGGAAAATCCAGGAGACGGCAAAAACCGTAATAATCAGCAGCATGGCCCATCTTGTCGCATCGGACTGCCATTCGGACCGCAGGAGGAGTCCCAGGCTGAAAGCAGCATTTGAAACTGTAAGGACCTGGGCAGGAGACGAAAAAGCGGAGATGCTGTTCTCCAGGAATCCCCGGTCCATATTGGAAAATGAAGCAGTACATGTCGACGAGCCCGTTATAATACGAAAGAAAAAATTTTTCAGTATCAAATTACCGCATAAACTGCCATGGGAGGTTTAAAAAGTGCAATATGAACAGCAAGAGCAGGAGCTTGATTTGAGAGAAATAATACATATATTGACTGTACGTTGGTGGATAATTGCAATATTCACGGCATTGTCGATAATAATCACAGGGTTCGTGACATTTACGATGATCGATCCTGTATACAAGGCTGAAACATCTCTGTTTGTTGGAAAAGAAAGTGACAAGATCGCGTCACTGGATCTCGGTGAGTTCAACCTCAATAAAAGCCTTGTATCGGACTACCGTCAGCTCATATTGAGCCGCCTGGTGTCCCAGGAGGTAATCGATGAGCTGGGACTTGACATGACCGTAAGTACATTCCAGAAAAAAGTTGAAGTTACTACGATCGAAGATTCCAGACTGTTCAAGATATCATTCGAAAGTACGGACCCGAAAATGGCCATGGATGTGGCAAACGCCCTGGCGCAGGTACTGGTGGAGAAAGCGCAGGATATCATACAAGTAAAAAATATTAAAATAGTCGATGAGGCAGAACTGCCTGAGAACCCGATAAAACCGAATAAAATTCAGAATTTGCTGGTAGCTGCGGTACTTGGTGCCTTTATCGGCGCAGGCGCAGTTATCCTTGTTGAATATCTCGATTACACGATAAAAAATGCCAATGATGTGGAAAGACTTCTCAAACTTAATACGATCGGTGAAATACCACAGTTTGCGGGTGAAAAAAGAGGCAAGAGCAAAGGGCTTTTTTCAAAGAGAAAACACAGTTCCGGCAAAAAACGGGACAAAAATGCTGTCAGCCATATGCTGATAACTATAACGGATCCCAAGGCTCCGGCTTCAGAAGCATACAGGTCACTGCGTACAAATATAGGCTATTCAGGCATTGACAAACAGGTCAGGCTGATAGTGTTAACAAGTTCCCGCATGGCAGAAGGAAAATCGACGACGGCCGCAAACATGGCCGTCAGTATGGCACAATCAGGGAAAAATGTGCTGCTGATAGACGCAGACCTGAGAAAGCCGAGAGTCCACAGGTATTTCAACCTGTCAAACGATATAGGCTTAACTGATATTGTTGTAAAGAACGTCTCAACGGAGGAGGCAATTAAGAAGTTCAGCTATGTTGAAAACCTCAGCATTATATGCAGCGGATCGGTGCCTCCGAATCCTACCGAGATACTTGAATC
>CAZQUQ010000265.1:0-3097 GCA_964596445.1 uncultured Oscillospiraceae bacterium | reverse complement strand
AAAACATCGAACAAGTGTTTGCATTTTTATAATGTATTGTATATAATATGAAAGTAATAAATGGTACATGCCTGATGATGATATACATCAGCCGTAAAACCAATTTTTCCATTGAAGTACATAGCCCGATTTGATAATATGGTTTGTTGAAAGCCATGTCAGCCATGTACAATACATGCATAGAAAAGGTGCGGAAAATGAACAGAAGCAATATTTTCATCAAAGGAGCAAGGGAGCATAACCTGAAAAATATCGACATAATAATACCACGTGACAAGTTTGTCGTTATCACGGGCTTGAGCGGATCGGGGAAATCTTCTCTGGCGTTCGACACCATTTATGCCGAAGGACAAAGGCGTTATGTAGAATCTCTCTCAGCCTATGCAAGGCAATTCCTCGGCCAGATGGAAAAGCCGGATGTCGACTATATCGACGGGCTTTCACCGGCCATATCGATAGATCAGAAAACGACCAGCAGGAACCCCAGGTCCACAGTGGGCACCGTAACGGAAATATATGATTATCTGAGGCTTCTTTATGCAAGGATCGGCGTACCGCATTGCTATATCTGCGGCAAAGAGATCTCACAACAGACTGTAGATCAGATGGCCGACGCAGTCGCCTCCCTTCCGGAAGGCACCAGGGTCCAGCTGCTGGCACCCGTTGTGAGAGGCAGGAAAGGCGAATATCACAAGCTGATAGAGGATGCGCGCAAAAACGGATATGTCAGGATACGGGTCGATGGAGAAGTGAGAGATATAAATGAAGAAATCACGCTGGACAAGAATAAAAAGCACACGATAGAAATAGTGGTGGACAGGCTTATCGTAAAGCCGGACATAATCAAGAGGCTCACCGATTCCATCGAAACTGTGCTGAACTTGAGCGGAGGTCTTCTGATCGTTGATGTGATAGACGGAGATGAAATGCTTTTCAGCCAGAACTTCGCATGCAGTGATTGCGGTGTCAGCATCGAGGAACTTGCACCCAGGATGTTCTCATTCAACAATCCGTATGGAGCATGTCCGACCTGCGGAGGTCTGGGCACTCTGATGAAAATGGATCCGGATCTTATCGTGCCCGACAGGACCAAATCGCTGGAGGATGGCGCGATAAAAGTCGGAGGATGGAACTTCGAAAATGGCGACAGCTATTCAAGGATGTATCTCAATGCGCTGGCAAAGCATTATGGCTTTAAAATATCGACCCCTGTGAACAAGCTTCCTGAACACATACTCGATATCATCCTGTATGGTACAAAAGGAGAAAAGATCAAAGTAGAATATGAGAAGGAATATGGAAGCGGTTCATTCACAACTGCATTCGAAGGCGTTATAAACAGCATGGAACGCCGTTATAAGGAAACGCAGTCCGACGGGATGAAGCAGTACTATGAAGAATTCATGAGCACCAACCCATGTCCCGACTGCGGCGGAGCAAGGCTTAAAAAAGAAAGCCTGGCCGTCACCGTCGGCGGGCTCAACATATATCAGCTGACCAGCATGCCGGTTGATGAGATAAATGAGTTTTTCAAGAATCTCACGTTGTCGGACAGAGATATGCTTATTGCCAATCAAATATTGAAAGAGATCAGAGCGAGGATAGGGTTCCTTGTGGATGTGGGATTAGATTACCTTACTCTGTCCAGATCATCGTTTACGCTTTCGGGCGGAGAAGCCCAGAGGATACGGCTTGCCACACAGATAGGCTCAGGTCTGATGGGAGTCCTGTATATACTGGACGAGCCCAGCATCGGGCTCCATCAGCGGGATAACAACAGGCTTCTGAAGACGCTGGAACGACTGAGGGATCTCGGCAATACGCTGATAGTTGTCGAGCATGACGAGGATACGATGTATACCGCCGACCATATTATCGATATGGGCCCCGGCCCCGGCATCCATGGAGGTTATGTGGTAGCAGAGGGGACTGTAGAAGATATAAAAAAGTGTGAAGAATCACAGACAGGCCAATATCTGAGCGGGAAGAAGAAGATAGAGATACCGGCCCGAAGAAGGAAACCCAACGGCAAATGGATCAAGATCAAGGGGGCAAGGGAAAACAATCTCAAGAATATCGATGTTGATATGCCTATGGGCGTATTTACGGCTGTGACCGGTGTATCCGGCTCCGGAAAAAGTTCGCTGATCAATGAGATACTCTATAAAAAGCTGGCGGCAGAATTGAACAATGCAAGAACAAGAGCCGGGGACCATGATCTAATATTGGGTATCGAGCATCTTGATAAAGTTATAAATATCGACCAGTCGCCGATAGGAAGAACACCCAGATCGAATCCTGCCACATACACCGGCGTGTTCGATCTGATCAGGGAGGTCTATGCCGGTACCACTGAGGCAAAGATGAGAGGATATAAATCCGGACGCTTCAGCTTCAACATAAAGGGCGGACGCTGTGAGGCATGTTCAGGCGATGGTATCGTAAGGATCGAGATGCACTTTCTGCCCGACGTGTATGTCCCATGTGAAGTATGCAAGGGCAAGCGATATAACAGAGAGACCCTGGAAGTCAAATACAAGGGAAAGAGCATAGCCGATGTGCTGGATATGACGGTGGAAGACGCCCTCGAGTTCTTCAAAAACATCCCGAGGATACAGAAAAAGATAGAGACTCTTTTTGATGTAGGTCTCGGATATATCAAGCTCGGACAGCCTTCCACGACTCTGTCGGGAGGCGAGGCCCAGAGAGTCAAGCTTGCGACCGAATTGTCAAGGAAGGCGACGGGAAGGACGCTTTATATACTTGATGAGCCTACCACCGGACTCCATATGGCTGATGTGCACCGCCTTGTTGACATACTGCACAGACTGGTGGACGCAGGCAATTCAGTCGTCGTTATAGAACACAATCTTGATGTTATTAAGACGGCTGACTATATAATCGATCTCGGCCCGGAGGGAGGAAACAAAGGCGGGAATGTGATCGCAAAAGGAACTCCCGAGGAGGTAGCAGCCAATAAGGATTCATTTACGGGGCAGTTCCTCAAGGAGATATTGTCCCGTGATAAAGGCTGATCACACTCAGTATGGATGGAGCCTCCAACAAGACAATGTCCGCTGGAGCCTCCAACAAGACA
>CAZQUQ010000264.1:0-3098 GCA_964596445.1 uncultured Oscillospiraceae bacterium | reverse complement strand
GAACGGGAAGGATTGTTCTGTGAGATTATATTCGGCCCTGTTCGTAACTGTGAGTGCAACTGCGGTAAATATAAGAGAATCAGGTATCGTGGTGTTGTCTGCGATCGTTGCGGTGTCGAAGTTACCCACTCCAAGGTTCGTCGTGAAAGGATGGGGCACATCGAATTGGCAGTACCGATCGTTCATATCTGGTTTCTTAAAAGCGTGCCGTCTCATATCAGCTATCTTTTGGGGTTGTCGAATACGGTTCTTGAACGAATCGTATATTATGAATCATACGTCGTTATAGATCCTGGAAATACGTCGTTGCGTCGTGGGGCGCTGTTGAGTGAAGACGAGTATATTGAGCTTGAGGAGCAGGACAAGCAGTTTGTTGCCAAGATGGGTGGTGAGGCGGTTCTTGAGCTGCTCGCAACTATTGATCTTGAAGAGCTTGCCATTGATCTTCGTTCAAAGATCAAGATTGAGTCATCCGAACAGCGTCGTCAGGAACATCTCAAACGGCTTCGTATTGTGGATGCGTTTACCCGTTCGAAAAATCAGCCGGAGAATATGGTTCTGCGTGTATTGCCTGTTTTGCCGCCGGACCTTCGTCCTCTTGTTCCGCTAGAAGGTGGACGATTTGCAACTTCCGATCTTAATGACTTGTACAGGCGTGTTATCAACAGAAATAACCGGCTGAAGAAGCTGATTGAGATTAAGGCACCGGATGTCATTTTACGTAATGAAATGCGTATGCTTCAGGAGGCGGTTGATACACTTTTCGATAATGGCAGACGTACGTTTTCAGTCAAAGGCGAAGGCAAACGTCCGCTTAAGTCCCTTAGCGGTCTGTTGAAGGGTAAGCAGGCTATATTTAGGCACAATCTCCTTGGAAAGCGGGTCGATTACTCCGGTCGAAGTGTTATTGTCGTTGGCCCAGAGCTAAAAATTCATCAGTGTGGTTTGCCGAAAATGATGGCCCTTGAGCTGTTTAAACCTTTCGTCATTCAAAAATTAGAAGAGCGGGGGCTGGTACAGACTGTAAAAAGCGCGAAGAAGTTTGTAGAAAAAGAGCGTCCTGAAGTGTGGGATATTCTTGTAGAGGTTATTAAAGACCATCCTGTGTTGCTTAACCGCGCTCCCACATTGCACCGCCTTGGCATTCAGGCTTTTTTTCCAGTGCTTGTTGAGGGAAAGGCCATTCGTTTGCATCCGTTGGTCTGTACTGCATTTAATTACGCTTTTGATGTCGATCAGATGGCGGTGCATGTAACACTATATTTTGAATCGCAAATAGAGTGCCGTATCCTGATGCTCAGTGCAAATAATTTGTTGAGTCCTGCATCGGGACATCCAGTTATGACGCCTACGCAGGACATTGTTCTTGGTATCTACTATCTGACAAAGACATCGCTTGGGAGAAAAGGCGAGGGGAGAATGTTCTGTCATCCTGAAGAAGTGTTGCATGCGCTGGCAGACAAACAGATTGATATTCATGCCAAAATAAAGGTTCGAATAAAAGGACTGCCCATTGAGACGACTCCCGGAAAAGTGATTTTGAACAATGTAGTTCCGGAAGGTATGCCATTCTGTAACGATCTTCTCAATAAGAAAAGAATTCAGGCGCTTGTAGAGCAGGTTTACAAGCTCAAAGGGGTCAAGGCGACCTGCAAGTTCCTTGATGACATCAAAGCGCTAGGATATGAATATGCCACTAGGGCCGGCATAACATTTGTCGCTGAGGATTTGGTCGTTCCGACCGAGAAACAGGAAATTATCAACAAATCTCTTGAGGAAGTAAATCGGATTCGCAAGCAATATGATCGCGGTATTATTACCGAGGGCGAACGATACAACAAGCTTATCGATTTGTGGACCCATACAACAAATACGGTAGCAGATATCATGCACCAGTATTTGGCGCGCGACAAAAATGGCTTTAATCCGGTATACATCATGATGGATTCTCAGGCACGCGGAAGCAAGGATCAGATCAAACAGCTTGCCGGTATGCGCGGACTTATGCAAAAGCCTCAGAAAAAGATTACAGGTGCAGTTGGAGAAATTATCGAAAACCCGATTATTTCCAATTTTAAAGACGGGCTTACAGTTCTTGAGTACTTTATTTCAACTCATGGTGCCCGGAAAGGTCTGGCCGATACAGCTCTCAAAACCGCGGATGCCGGATATTTAACACGGCGTCTTGTCGATGTTGTCCAGGATGTCGTTATATACGAGGAGGATTGCGGCACTTCGAAGGGGATAGAGATCGAAGCGCTACATGAAGGTGATGAGAGCATGGAGCCGCTTTCGACTAGGAGTCTTGGCAGATACTCACAGGCAGACGTTTATGATCCTGGAACCGAAGAGCTTATTTGCCCGATCAATACACTTATTGATGAGCAGCTTGCCCGTCGTATTGAAGATGCCGGAATTGAAGCTATTTTGATCAGATCTATTTTGACTTGTGATTCCATGACCGGTGTATGCAAACGTTGCTACGGTCGCAATCTTGCTACTGGGAAAGTTGTGGATGTAGGAGAGTCGGTAGGTATTATGGCGGCTCAAAGCATCGGTGAGCCCGGAACGCAGCTGACTTTGCGGACATTTCATATCGGTGGTACGGCATCCCGCCTTATTGCTCAGTCAAAGGAAATCGCCAAAATTGAAGGAGTAATACGCTATCACTCGATTGAAACGGTCAAACATGCTGATGGCAATGTGGTGATGAACCGTTCGGGTGAACTTGTTGTGCTTGATGAACAGGAGCGTGAACGTTACAGGTATAATGTTCCTTATGGTTCATTTATGAAGGTTGAGGATGGGCAAATTGTGAGTAAGGGGACGGTGTTGTTGGAGTGGGACCCTTATAATAATGTTATTTTGGCACCAAGGAGTGGAAAGATATCCTTTGCGGATATTGTTGATAACGAAACCGTACGAGAACTTTATGATGAGCATTCCGGAATTACCAATATGGTCATTACGGAACATCGTGAACGCAGGTTGCATCCGCATCTTCAGATAATGGATGAATTAGATAAACGACTTGCCAACATTTCTGTTCCTGCGGGTGGTTATCTTCAGGTTAATGACGGAGACATGGTGAATGAGGG
>CAZQUQ010000263.1:0-3098 GCA_964596445.1 uncultured Oscillospiraceae bacterium | reverse complement strand
ATTAACTTACTGATTGGCCGTCCTTAAATCGACGTTACAGCATATCTCCTGCTCCAAATAAGAAAAAAAACAGACTGCCCAAAATCAGTAAAAATTGTGATTGAGGGTTAGTCCCTTCATAATTGCTGCATACAGTATCGGATTTTATCCGTTTATTCGCCTATCTTTCTGGATATTTTTCTGTATATCGGCTTATAAATTTATGCTTGTAAGCTTATTCCTATAAGCTAATTCCTATAAACTTATCTGCCTATAAACCTATCTCAATAGACTTATCCGTTTATCTGCTTATCGGCCTTACAGGTCTGGCTTCGATATATCCCCGATAGCCCTGCGGTTCAAGCTGAAGCCTGGGTGCGTCTTCATCCGCCCACTCGAAGCCGTAGATCTGCGGATTATACCTGTTTATTACATCCCACAGTTCCCCGATCGCTTCCTCGAATTTGTCATCATCGTATGGCTCGCCCTGGAAGACCATCATCTTGCACGGCGGCAGGTCAATGATATCGAATCCGTCCGGAACCTCTCCCTTATAATCCTGCGGGACCTCCACGCCCTGGACATATTTCGATGTGCATGGCTTAATTAGGTTGTTTGGCAGCCACATCCCAGCCGGTTCATACATAGCTTCCCTGATGCTTGATAAAATTCCCCAAACATCACAGCCGACCTCTTCACAGTAATCAAAATAATGGGTTGCCTTGATCCCCCTCTTCAGTATCAGTTTTCTGGCCGGACGTTCCACTACCTGGACGAAAACAGTATTTGCGCTTTTCTTCTCAGACATTTTTATCACTCCTCTTTGCAAAGTAAGGTAATAGTCACGGATCCGATTAGGCATAAAAAGCTTGATAGGCGTGGGACTCGCACTGTACTTTTTCGGCGGCACGCCAAACTGCTTAGTGAAGGCTCTTGTGAAGCCCTCATGTGAGTCGAACACAAAATCAAAGGCTGCGTCGATAATTTTCGTCCGATTGTCCCTAAGCTGCAAAGCAGCTTTACTCAGCCTCAATGCCCTGATATACTCGAAAGGCGGCTTACCGGTAAGCTCTTTGAATATCCTTGCGGAATGCCATTGTGAGTATCCCGCTGCTTTTGCAAGATCACTGAGTGTAATATGTGAATTTATGTTTTCTGATATATAATCCTGCATCCGCTGGACGGCGCTTATTATTTCCCATCGTTCCATGCTCTCACCTCCCTGTCTAAGGATACCAAGGTGCTGCTTCATTTTCTTGACCTGGCTTGCTAAGTATTCAATTTTCGCTTAGTACTATGTCATCAGATGTTTTAGTCTGGATTGCTATATAAATTACACTTGCTTAACACTATGTCATAAGGCACTCTTGCCTGGATTGCGTGAAGCAGCTTAAATGCAAAAGGTATCTTCATCCTCAAATCAATAATATCAAAATCTGCTCTCCACTTCACGCCACTTTCCTTAAAAAGTCGAGAAAATTCCAGCGCATATGTTAAATGAACTTACTTCATGAAGGAAAATGATGGCGGTGTAAATGGATTACTCTCTGACGATATGCACATTGATAATTGAGTATTATGACATTGTTTAAGTTTATTTCCGGTTGCGGACGCATATCTCCGTGAACTTGACAATCACTGATAACCACCTTATAATTGACTTTGCAGGTTCGCGGATGTGGTGGAATAGGCAGACACGCTGGATTTAGGTTCCAGTGGGCGACCGTGCAGGTTCAAGTCCTGTCATCCGCACCAGGGCAAAAACCATCTGCTGATAGAAGCATTTATCGGCAGGTGGTTCTTTTTTGCTGATGGAACAGCTTATCGATGGAAGAAATTTTACGATGGAACAGCTTTCTGCAAGACTAAATCATCCTTCTATACTCCGATGGAGATACCCCGGTCTTCTCCCTGAACACGCGCGAAAAATGGCTAAGGCTGCTGAAGGCGCACAGATCGCAGATCTGCGACATTGTACAGTCGGTTTTCTTCAGCAGATCCTTAGCTTTTTCAATTTTTACACTCTGCAGATACTCAAACGGAGTCACTCCCGTATGGCGCTTGAACAGCCTGAGAAAATGGTATGGGCTGTAGTGCGTTACTTTTGCTATCTCAGAAAGAGACAGACTGTTCTGATAGTTATCGGCAATATATTCGATCGCCTTTTTTACAGCCCCATCATCATGATAATGGACAGACCTGAAAGTCGAGTCGGATAAATTGTGGCAGCTTTCACGAAGCAGCAAAACTGCAATCTGCAGTGCAATACTTTCCTGTATCAGGCTGAAGCCGGGCAGACCGTTGCGGCATTCCCGGATGAATGTATCCAGCAATCCTTTCATAACAGGATTCAGCGCAAAACAGCGGCTCTTCAGTTCCAGATCGTTTGATCCGAACAACTCCTCCGCAGTCGAACGGAAAAATGTATTGTCCATATATACGACCAATGACTTAAAATCGGCGATTTCCATATTTTCGACCCTGTGCAGCTGTCCGGGATTACATGGGAAAATGCTCATTTCCTTCAGGGCATGCCGCCTGTTTTCCGTTCTGATTACAGGAGCCTGCCTCAGCGGGATCAGAAAATAATATTGCCCGCATGCAAACTCATCGAAAACCAAATATGATGTTTCGATCACCACCATCTTATCGCTGGGATATACAAAGGACTTGATCATTTGACGGTCTGGAAATGTAGGCTTAAGCACAGATAACATATCTTCCATGTTCCCACCTCCGCCGCAGCTTGGTAAAAGCCTTCCGCATCCCGCTGCAGCCTGAGTAGAATATACCATAAAATTCCGTCCGGTTCCATCACTCCAGAGGGTGATTACATGGGTAAAACCGGTGTTATTCAAGGGTGATTTCTTCTTGAAGAAAATTCCTGGCAAAATCGATGTTTATCTCATGATGACTCCAACCCAATACTTACCCTTGTCTGAATGTGATCCAACTTCAAGTCAGGCTCAAATTTGAAAGCAAATCTCATAAAAATCAGCTTCATCGGAAAGCATTCCATAATCCGCAATAACAATAAATCATTTGAGCAATTTTGTGAAAATCCTCATGTTGTTTTCTGTTGCCTTGTTTAAAATTTTTGCTCTGTCCAGACCTTTTCC
>CAZQUQ010000262.1:0-3147 GCA_964596445.1 uncultured Oscillospiraceae bacterium | reverse complement strand
TATTGCTGTTCTTCATCATCACCGCATACGAAAAATGCTGCTTCCTGTGTGGTCTTATTCAGCCGTCCCCTCCATTTTACGACTCCGGCAGCGCATAGATAATCAAGCATCCTGGGATCGTACCCTTCGATCCTTGACGGCAGTATGAAGTCCTCCCACCACGAGACGGGGTAATACTGTCCATGAAGCATTTTCAATACCTCAGGAAGCTTCTCTTCAGGTGACAGAACTTTATCTGTGAGCAGATGCCGGCTGAAAAGGTAAGAACAATAGACCTCAGGGGGCTTCGGCTTCATATCGCTTCTTGCAAGAAGCACAGTCTTATGCTTGATCCTCTCGTAAACTCTCCTGTGGCAGTAGATGGACTCGTCCGAACTTTCCATCTCTTTCAGCTTTAGTACTTCACCGCCTGCAACCAGTACATTAAGCGCTTCTTTAATGACCTCAGCATTCATTGCATATCTTTCGGATATGTCCTTTATGCAGAATGGTCCGGTGAACATTACATAACGTCTAATCAGCCTGACGGCGGCATCCCTTGCACATGGAGCCAATGCAAATACATAGCTGTTAAGAAGATTGACAGCTTTATCTGTTGTTTCCAAGCCTGGTTTACCGATTATCAAAGCAGTATTTTCAGCGTCTTTTCCTGAAACAATGTAATACAGCGGGAAATCTTCCGCTGCCACCCAGTACAGATCATTGCTGTCGTTTATTCGAGTCCTGATGATCCTCCTCTGCTTTTCGAGCTGTTCTATATATAGTGATACATCGTCATTATCACCTTCATTGAAAACCGATACCGAGTATGGTGAAGCCTTAAGTTCTCCAAAGGAGTACAGGAAATAGTACAGATCATCAGTGCTTATGATCTTTCTGTCATACTTGTATTTATCCAGTTCCTTCACTACAGCTTCGATGGCTCTGGGATCAAGCAGTTCATACTCCGCATTTGCTCCTGCAGCCAACTGAATAAAATCACGATCGTTAACGAGCAGCTGGTTCCTCCGTTCGGCTACCGGCAGTTCATATAAATACTGATAGATCATCCAGAAGTTGAAAATAAGCTCTGATGAAAAAGGAGACGGTTTTTCCGTATAAACATCCGTGACCAGTATCTTTCCGGCTCCTATCTGTTCTATGACTTCATAAAGGCTCTTTATATCAAAGATATCATTCATGCATTCACGATATGTTTCGACCACCGTGGGATGATCAGGCTGCGTGAGTACCCGCGCGGCAGTTTCGGCGCATCTGAGCCGCTGTATCCATAGCGGCGTCCTTTTCCCAAAGCCTTGCATGTCCACAAGCAACGAACGGGTAAGGTTATATCTTAGGTTGATATTGAAAAGCGGATCCTCAGGCAGCAGCTCAAATATCTCATCTTCCAGGCTTTCTCTGTCCAACAGCGAGAAAATGTTCGAGAGCTTGCCGGTATACCCGAGGATATGGAACAGAATCCCGCTGTCGTTATAGAAATACTCTATCCGGCAGTTGAGAAGCCTTGACAGCTTTGCATTCAGAATTACAGCCAGCGGCGCATGTACCCTTCCTCCAAATGGAGAATGGATCAGTATGCGTCTGTCGCCTGTTTCATCGCTGAAATGCTCGCATATTATCCTGTGGTCACTCGGCAGATGTCGTGTCTCATACAGTTGATCGGCTATATATACCCTCAGGTTTTCAGCAGCAGTTCTGTCCAGTCCGCACTCTTTAGACATGAGATCATAAAACCCTTCAGAATCGTGCTCCTTTTCCAGTTTGGCCAGAAACTGCCCCAGCTTTTTGCCTGTTTCATATGTACGATACGTTTTATCACCGATCCAGAATGGTATCTTGCCTCCTGACGCACTGGACGGCGTTACAAGCACTCTGTCTTTTTCGATTTTTTCGACTCTCCATACCGAACTACCAAGGAAGAACCTGTCCCCGATCCTGCTTTCAAACACGAATTCTTCCTGAAGCTCGCCTACCTTAACATTTGTGCCTGCAAGATAAACATGATAGTTGCCTTTATCAGGTATCGTACCTCCGTTCATCAGGCACATTCTTTTGCCTGTAGGCGTACTTCTGATCAAGCCAGTGCCCCGGTCATAATATATCCTCGGTTTTACCGAGCCTGGTGCATCCGGAGGTGAAGGGTCTGAAAGCATCAGCAGTACATCCTCGAACTGTTTTTCCGGCAGATCCCTGTATGGGTATGATCTTCGGATCATGCCGTATACTTTGGTTTTTTGCTGCTCTCCTTCGCAGGAGATCGATATTATCTGCTGAGCCAATATATCCAGACAATTTTGAGGAACCTTTATATTTTCTATTTCATACTGCTTGGCCTGATATGAAATAAAGGTAGAATCCAGCAGATCACCCCTTGTTTTTGGGATAATAACGCCTGTGCTTTTGGCATCGAGCCGGTGTCCCGATCGGCCTATCCTCTGCAGTACTTGTGATACGGAACCAGGTGCGCTTACCTGTACAACAAGGTCGATGTTTCCTATATCGATGCCGAGCTCAAGTGAGGAAGTGGCAACCAGACATGTCAGTTCACCCTCCTTGAGCTGCCTTTCCAGCTCTGCTCGTATTTCCTTTGACACACTGCCATGATGAGTTTTCACAAATGGTTCATCTGCCAGCATATTTAGGCCGGAAGCCACCATTTCAGCAACTCTTCTGTTATTTACGAATATCAGTGTCGATCTGTGTGCTTTAACCAGCGTCATCAACTCAGCATATATCGCAGGCCAGACAGTGTTTTCAGGCAGGACCTTCAGATCCTTTACGGGCAGCATTACAGAAAGGTCAAAGCTGCGCTTTTTGTCACAGTTTATTATTTTGATGCTTCTGCCGCCGGACAAAAACCCTGCAGCTTCTTCCAGAGGATTGATAGTAGCAGTCAGGCCAATACGCTTCAGAGGTTTTCCGGCAACTCTCTCAAGCCTTTCCATTGTGATGGCAAGATGGACTCCCCTCTTGTTTGCACATATCGAATGTATCTCATCGACTATCAGATACTCGACAGTGCTGAACATCTTCCTGGCGTAATTCGATGTCAGTATGATATAAAGAGATTCGGGAGTTGTGATAAGTATATCGGGAGGATCCTTTATCATCCTTGCCCTGTCTTTTTGAGATGTATCGCCTGTCCTT
>CAZQUQ010000261.1:0-3185 GCA_964596445.1 uncultured Oscillospiraceae bacterium | reverse complement strand
CTTTATTGCGATATTGCAGCTCTGCACCTAAAAAATGGCATATTTAAGCATTAAATAATATTGACCTTTTTATCCTGATATTATAAAATGCAATTCATAATCAGAATACTGTTAATAAATGCAGATAAAAGGACGCGGGGGCTCACCGGGCACCTCGCCTTTTATTTGCATGTGGATTGCATATCATACATATGTAATGACCTGCTGCTGAGAGAAAATGAAGCGGAAACCCGCAACAGGACCGATCAGGTTCGAAGAGTGGTTATCGTGAAGTGGGAGAGCTTATATGAAAATCATTATTATCGGGGATGGAAAGGTCGGTTATGCTTTAGCTGAAAATCTTTCCAAAGAAGACAACGACGTGACAATAATTGATAAAGATCCGGAGCCGCTGAAAAAAGCAAGCGAATATCTGGATGTTATGTGCATCAAAGGCAACGGGGTAAGCACGAAAATACTGATGGAAGCCGGTGTGAGCGATGCTGATCTGCTTATAGCGGCAACTACCAGTGATGAAATGAACATGGTGTGCTGCCTTACCGCAAAGAAGCTTGGAGCGCATCATACAATAGCAAGGATCAGGGATCCCGAGTACGCCAGCGAGCTTTCTGCGTTAAAACGGGATCTGGGCCTTGATATGGTCATAAATCCGGAACATGCATGTGCAAATGAAATCGGCAGGGTGCTAAGCCATCCTGCGGCGGTGAATGTGGAGCCTTTTGCCAAGGGCAGGGTCGAGCTTGTTGAGGTAAAAGTTGTCGAAGGTATGCCGCTGATAGGCATGAAGCTCAAGGATATATCCGGTAAAATAACTTCTTCAATATTGATTGGTGCGGTTCTCCGCGATGAAGAAGTGATCATACCCAACGGTGAATTCCAGATAAATGAGAATGATACGATATATGTCATCGGGAAGCCTTACAATGTTTTTGACTTTTGCAGCCGTGTCGGGATCTATAATAACAAGGTCAGAAACGTAATGATAATCGGAGGCGGAAGGATAGCCTATTATCTTGCACAGTATCTTGATGAAGCAGGCATGAAATCCAAAATAATAGAAATAGACAGAGAGCGGTGCTATGAACTGTCCGAGCTGCTTCCCAATACTTTGATCATACATGGCGACGGTTCTGAGGAGACTGTACTGAACTCCGAGAACCTGAGCGATATGGATGCATTTGTGGCAGTTACGGGGAGAGATGAGGAGAATCTGCTGGCCTCGCTGTACGCAAAGCGCTGCGGAGTTCACAAGATAATCGCCAAAATAAACAGGATAAACTACGCTTCACTGATAAAGGATATGGGTATCGACAGTATCGTAAGCCCGAAGCAGATTACGGCAGACGACATCATCAAATTTGTCAGAGGCCTGAAAAACGCAATGGGCAATCCTGTTGAAACACTGTACAGGATAATCAACGGCAAGGCCGAAGCTATCGAGTTTGTCGCAGGGCAGACCACCAGGTTTTTGAATATACCGCTTCGTGATCTGAAGCTCAAGGAAGGGATCCTTGTGGCAGGTATAGTAAGGAAAAACGAAATAATCATCCCTCACGGTAAAGATGTTATAAAGCTTGGCGATAGTGTGATTTTGATAGTCAAGGATAATCAATTTTCCGATTTTAATGATATTGTCGCTCCCGGAGGGATACCTGATGAACATTAGGATGATTTTCAGCAGCCTCGGCAATGTGCTTTGCATCGAGGCTGCATTGATGATACCATCTCTTCTGGTTTCAGTCATTTATGGAGAGAACGATGTTTATGCATTTATGATATCGATACTCATCGTACTTGCCGCCGGCTTCCTGCTCAGGCTGCTGCAGCCCGGAGACAGCGAGATGTATGCCAGGGACGGGTTTGCGATAGTTGCGCTGTCATGGTTGTTCGTATCTGTTTTTGGAGCTTTGCCGTTTTTGATCAGCGGTGCGATCCCGGCTCCCATCGATGCATTTTTTGAAGTCGTATCAGGTTTTTCGACCACTGGAGCTTCGATACTGACGGACGTAGAAAGCCTTCCGAGGGGCCTTCTTTTCTGGAGGAGCTTCACCCACTGGGTAGGCGGTATGGGTGTACTTGCGCTGATGCTGGCCGTACTTCCTTCAGTTAAGGCCAGTACGGTACACATCATGGTGGCTGAGAGCCCCGGGCCCAATCCGGGCAAGCTGGTTCCGAAGATAGGGCAGACAGTCAAAATACTGTATATCATATACTCTGCCATGACACTGATCCAAATAGTGTTCCTGCTGATATCAGGCATGCCGCTGTATGATTCGGTCGTACATGCGCTTGGTACTGCGGGGACAGGCGGATTTTCCATTAAAAGCGCCAGTATCGGGGCGTATAACAATGTATTTGCAGAAGTGGTCATAACTGTTTTCATGTTCCTGTTCGGGATTAATTTTGCATTGTATTATCAGATGTTCAAGGGCAATATAAAATCGTTTTTCAGCAATACGGAGTTCCGCCTGTATCTGGGTTTGATCCTGGCTTCAATAGCACTGATAACCTTCGATCTGACGGGGAAGGCATTCAGTACGGTATGGGAGTCTCTCAGGCATTCGTCGTTTCAGGTAAGTTCCATTATAACGACGACAGGGTATTCTACTACAGATTTTGATCT
The DNA here is from genome assembly GCA_964596445.1 of uncultured Oscillospiraceae bacterium. Taxonomy (GTDB): domain Bacteria; phylum Bacillota; class Clostridia; order Acetivibrionales; family DTU013; genus DTU013. Next base: position 562 of record CAZQUQ010000261.1, on the reverse strand, counting down.
ATGGCCTTCATTCAGTAAAACCATTCTGGTTATGCTGATGTTCATCGGCGCCAGTGCCGGTTCGACCGGCGGCGGTATGAAGTGTATACGCTTTGTATTGCTGACGAAGCTGATACGGCGGGAGGTACATAAGATAATCCATCCAAGATCTGTCTATACAGTCAAGCTTGGCGGGAAGGCTGTAGCCGAAGATGTGCTTTCAAGTGTTATGATATTTTTCTATGCATTTATCTTCATATTTGTCGCAGCGGTGCTGATAATATCTCTTGATGGGAAGGACATGATCTCGAACTTCACGGCTGTTACCGCCGCAATGTGCAATATCGGGCCTGGCCTGGGAGTCGTAGGGCCGATGGGCAACTTCGCGTCATTTTCGGGACTGAGTAAGATCGTGCTTTCTTTCTGCATGATAGTAGGCAGGCTTGAAGTTTTCCCGGTACTTTTGCTGCTCGCTCCGACCTTCTGGAAGAAAGTGAATATTTAGAATTAAACGGTGCCTGTCACCTCAATAGGACAGTTATACGCAATAACTATCCCATAGTTATACGCAATAACTATCCCA
>CAZQUQ010000260.1:0-3278 GCA_964596445.1 uncultured Oscillospiraceae bacterium | reverse complement strand
CTGAACATTTGCAGATATTCTCGGATGAGGATCTGGCGGCGATGCTCGGGATGATGAGCGAGTATACTTACGGGCTTGCATGTCTGCTTTGTGCAGGAATGCTTGAGAGTGAGAGCCGGGAGTTCTTTGCAAAGAAGCTTGATGAGATGGGATCCTGTGTTATAGGTGCCTTTGCGTATAAACGCGGACTGATGGATGAGTATGCAAAAGCAGTGAGGAAGGAGTGTAATAAATGAAAAGAGTCACCATACTCAATGGTATCACTGATGATTCCTATATGGATTTTGAAGAACAGATCGAACTGTTTAAGGATACTGGCAATGATATTGTGAGAATCGATCACTTTATCCTGAGAAAAATGGATATCAAATACTGCACCGGATGCTGGAGCTGCTGGCTTAAAACGCCCGGGGAATGCCCGCAGAAGGATGATATGACCAGTATCTATAGGAGTGTTATTAATTCGGATCTGACGGTATTTGTCTCGCCGGTGGTCATGGGCTTTGTAAGCAAATACATAAAAAAAGTGAATGACAGGCTCATTCCTTTGGTCCTCCCGTATATAACCATTATAAAGAATGAGATGCGCCATCTAAGGAGATATGATAAGTACCCGCGTCTGGGGCTGATGCTACTGGACAGACCGGGAAGCAGCGGGGACAACGCCGGCCATGTGTCTGCACGTACGCCTGATGATAAGGCCGACAATGAAATAATAACTGACATTTACAAACGCCTGGCTCTCAATTTTCAAACGGATCTTGCATTCAGCATAGCAAACCACGGCGATATGGAGGTGCTAAAGAATGAAATGCTGCATATTTAACGGCTCTCCCAGGGGGAAAAACAGCAACTCGTCTGTCATAATCAGGTGGCTGCTGGAAAATGTCAGCAGCGATCCGTCCATATCCACAGAAGAGTTTTCACTCGCTAATACCGCGGAGCATAAGGCCTATGCGGCCCAAATGGCGGAAGCGGATGTATCCGTCATAGTCTTTCCGCTATATGCTGATTCCATGCCGGGCATAGTTGCTGCGTTCATAGAGGAGCTATGCCCTTACACCGGTAAAATGAAGGGGAAAAAGCTTGCCTTTGAGGTCCACTCCGGATTTTTGGAAGCAAATCACTCCAGGTACGTGGAGAAGTACCTGCAGCAATTAAGCCGCCTGCTTGGCGCCGATTATATGGGAACCATAATAACAGGCGACAGCGAAGCGATCCGACTTATGCCGGATACAATGCAAAAGAAAAGGAAAGCGCTCTACAATAAGATCGGGGAGTCCATACTGAAAAACGGCGTATTTGACAGCAGATCCGCAGGAAAGCTGGTACGAACGGAAAGGCTGACCGGCTTGAGGCTCCTGCTGTATAAGACCTTCCTGACTGCCAGGTTTGCAAATATGTATTGGGACAGTGAACTGAAGAAGAACAATGCATATGAAAAAAGATTAGCCCGGCCATACTCAGACACCTGACACCTTTTTTATGAACTGACGGTACAATATAGTGATCCATGCTGTTGTGCAGACCAGACTGAACAGAAGGTCCAGGACATATTTCATCAGCGCTTCTGATTTGGCCTGGATCAGCATATCCATGACCCAGTATGTCGGCAGCAGAAATCCGGCTATTTTCAGAAAGGAGTCGGCAAACCAGGCCATAGGTATGCCAAAAATCATTATTCCAAGAAGTTTTGATACGGCAAGCCCTTCGACCTTGTTCGAAGCGATGGAAACCAGCAGCATTCCCATCAGGATGCCGTTATATGATGATGAGACTGCCGGCGCGATCATAAAGACATATGGCAGACCGCCCATTGATGTAAACGGGATCAGTATCAGTGCAGATAAAAGCGAGTAGAAAAAGGGAAGGGAAAACCTTATCAGCAAGTAGGCTTTTCCTCCAGCAGGCGTAACGGAGTAATACTGGCATATGCCGTCATCCCGTTCATCCAGCATCAGAAGACCTGTCATAATACTGATCATCATAGGACCTAATGTGATAACTGCTGCATCTGCTATAAGGTAATATGGCTCGATGCTGAAATTCAGATGCTTTAACAGAAGGTCATTTATTATCGGGACAGCTATCCTTATCAATATACTTATCAGAAATGGCGACAAGCACAGGAAAAACAGCATCTGATCGCGGTATATCTGAACGGCGCTTCCCTTAAGCAGCTTTACTGTCTGTTTCATATGCAGACCCTCCGATCTTTGATAAAAACCATTTCATTCGACTTATTGCCAGAAGGAGAGCCGGTACAGACCAGATAATCAAACCTGTCAGCATGAGCAGCGGACTGTCGGCAGCCCGTACATCGGCGCAATGCTGGAGAAGTCTGAGTAAAAGGGAACCGGGCATTATTTCCAGCAGGATAGAATCCACCCCGAAAAGCAGTATGGCCGGCGGGGCGCTGAGGAGAATCTCTGCAGGAACCGTTATGATCATGAACTGGTTTACCGACTTCGCTCTTACACCTGCGGCAAGCCCCACGAATGTGTATACAACGGATCCGAGCAAAAGTACAGGGACCAATAAAGCGAAATTTGCCCGTCTGCCCAGGCCTGACGCGGCAATGATCAGACCGGCCGCCGCAGATAATATACCTAGTGATACGGCTTTGGATATGACATACTCCCATACCGTCAGGGGCGATACAAACAGCGCATCCAACACTCTTTCACCTTTTTCCAGCAGCAGTATGCCGCCGATAAAGAAAAATCCAAGCACTACGGGATCAAGAAACAATACTGCTGTGACAGCATGAGCCCTCCAGGCATCAGGAAGGATCTCAAAAATTATAAAATAGAAAAGCACTATGATGATATATATAAAATAGAATCCATGCCTGTATTGATATTTGATATCATGCAGTAATGATGTAATCAGCCTCATGACAAATACCTGCCTGTAACTTCAATAAAAATATCTTCAAGCGTCTGCTCACATGAATGGATCGAAACTATCTGTCTGTTTTTAAGTCTGTTCAAGAACTCATTATTCTCATACAGACCATCAAGTTTTGCTTCTGCCTTGATCCTTTTGCCGCTTTCATCGTATTGATAGGCAACAATGCTGCCGCCCTTCTTAAGCCGCAGATTGTCGGGCGTATCGATGATTTTGATGCTGCCATCAACAATAAAAGCCACCCTGTCACATAATTCTTCAGCATCATGCATGTTGTGCGTCGTCAGCAGAATACTTCTGCCCATTTGCTTTTGCTCCAGGATCATCTCCTTCACTATTCGCGCGTTTGCAGGATCAAGTCCTGATGT
>CAZQUQ010000259.1:0-3288 GCA_964596445.1 uncultured Oscillospiraceae bacterium | reverse complement strand
CTCCTTCATCCCGTAATTACAATATCAATATACTGCTTTTATTTGCATATTGCAAATAAAAGAAATATGCAAGTTTCAGCCAGCTTCTGTGTCGATGTCCGATAAACGACGTGCCGTGACATCGACGTCATCGGTGCATTCGCAGAAAAAGCCGAGAAAATAACCGAACAACAGCAAAGGCAGACAGCTTAATTTGCTGTCTGCCTCATCCAATATCCATGGTTCATAAAATATCCCTGCGGAAATGCGCCAAATGGCTGCCATTTTAACCACTTTTTCACGCTACTTGGTGAACTGTAAATGTTGCTTAAACTCAAACTTCATCATTTCTGATTTATATAGACAGTAACCGTAACAAAATCCGAATTCAGTCTGATCGCTTCTATCTGCTTTTCTGTTTCTTCCTTCTCCTTTTTGAGTGTGTCAATTTCTTTTTCATTATCATCAGTCTTACTCTGCAGTTCCCTTAATTCATTATCATATGCATTTGTCTGTTCGATCAGCATATTCAGTGTATCGGTGCAATCTTCGGTAACAAATGCTCCCATCTGGACATTCGCCGCGCCGAATGTATCGTTCAGTGCGGTTGTGAACATATTGTAATCCTCTTCTGTAAAGATAAACTGCAACTGCATCCTCGTGTCATCAGCACCGGCTGCAATGCTGTAATTCATGGCAGTGCTGTCCAAAAATGCTATTTCCGTTTCGCCGGCTTCAGGTACCGCTGCATTGTTAACAGAAGCCAGAGTAGTGACCGTTTGAATTACGGCAGTCGGATCTTCTGCCATTATGGTGAGTTCGGAGGATTTGCTGCATGTGGTCTCATTAGCAGCGAATCCTGTGGCAGCCGCCTGGTCTCTTTCATCATGGGAGGCCGAACGTTTCACTTCATAACTTCTTGGCATCGCAAGTGCCTGGCTGGACTCAAGAATGCCATAGTCCGCGTCCGCCTTCCATTCTTCAGCAGCTGCTTCAACATCTGCTGCTGCCGCTCCTGCTGCTGCCTGGGTATCTGCGGATCCATTTGCGGATTTATTGAAAAGTATTCCTTCATTCTCCACAGCCATCTGTGCTGAAGCATCTGCAGGGGCTTCTGCAGGAGCTGCAGCCATCGTGCTGCCATCGAAGGATTTGTTTGCGTTGAATCCTCCGGATAACAAGCCATATCTGACGATGCTGCCTCCAAGGAAGATCAGGAGTATGCCTGCAGCTATGGATGCAAAGGTCCTGGCATACAGTATCTTTTTCGGTTTTCGAATGCTTGCCGTATTTACGCTTCTGGCAGCAACAGCAGTCAGTTTTTCGTGCAGCTCGGCTTTAAAGCCTTCCGGCAGCGGCTGCATCGGAATACTGCTGCAGATACTGATGATACGTATCATCTCTTCAAGCTCAATTCTGCATTCAGGACATTTTTTTATATGCTCTTCGAAGGATATCCTCTCGTTGATATCCAGCTCGTTGTCCACATATGCGCTAATATTTTCTCTTACATCTGCACAGCTTGTCATCTCCGACCCTCCTTTCAAGTTATTTGACGTAATCCTCTATTAAAAGTTCCCTCTTGGATGACAAAAGGTTTTTTAGCGCTTGTCTTGCTCTGTTAATCCTTGATTTAACCGTTCCGTCAGGACAATCAAGAATTCGTGCGATCTCTTCATAGCTCATTCCGTGTAAGTCTCTTAGTGTTATTGCCGTCCTCTGTTCATCCGGCAGGCTGTTTATCGCATCATTGACGATCCTTCGCAGTTCCTCCCGTTCGGCGGTTTCATCGGGCCGTGGAGCGTCGCTTGCCACCTGCCTTTTCATTTCGCTGTCGTCCATATGTATTTCTTCATCCAACGAAATCACTTTTCTGTTTTTTCTTTTCCTGATTTCATCCAGACATACATTTGTGGTTATCCTATAGACCCATGTCGAAAAAGACGATTGCTCCTTAAAACCGGAGATCGCCTTGTATATCCTGATAAATGCTTCCTGTGCAAGATCGGCGGCATCATCTGCATTCCCGATCATTCTCAGGGCAAGATTGAACACCTTTTTTTGATAAGCTTCTATCAGTTCCTCAAAAGCAGCTACATCGCCTGCTTTTGCCTTTTCAAGCAGAGACTGCTCGTTCTGGTCCATAAGATTTTGAAACCCCCTGCAATCGATACACAAAAAATGACACGTTCAAAATAGATTATACATTATTTATTCGTTGTTGTAACGGGTAATTACAAAAATGTCACCGTAACCAGGGAGCACACGATAACTGCATCCGCATTGAAGAAACACACCTGGGTCTATATTGAAAGCAGGAACACAGGATATCTGCATCCAACATTGAAGAAACACACCTGGGTCTATATTGAAAGCAGGAACACAGGATATCTGCATCCACATTGAAGAAACACACCTGGGTCTGCATTGAAAGCAGGTGAAGAAGCAACAGGTTGGACAAAATTTACGAGTTAGGGCAAAACTTGTACCCATTACTTGAATTTTTAAGCAATAACAGCAATTATTCAGGGATTATGTTAACAAAAATAGGACTAAGTCGAAATTTTTGTCCAACTATCATGGGAAATAGCCAAGAACCTGGTTGTATTTCCCGTCTCACTGCTGCACAAAGTGTATCAGCACAGACTAACGCTGCTGCTTGCGAAAGATGCGTTATTCATATAGCGTCGCCGGTCCGCCTCTATAGAATGACCCGTAACTCTCTTACTAAAAAGGACCGGTGATGCTGTTTGTGGAGGTGCATGGGAAACATAACCGGAATAAACAGTGTCGACGGACCATTCATCATGGCTGCATCGTGCCCGAAAAGTAACGCATCCACCCGGATAGCTTATAGTCACTTTGCCGCATCTTGCCAGCATCGGACCCATGAAAATAATCGACGAACGCATCTCTGCCGCCAATTCCACCGGTATCTGCGTCTCTCTGATATTTGAAGAGTTTACGACGATAACATCACCTTCCATTTTGACGCTGCAGCCGATCCTTTTGAGTATCCCGAGCATTACCTCCACATCTCTGAGTCTGGGGCAGTTCTTGATGATGCTTTCTCCGCCGTTCAGCAGCGATGCGGCCAAAATCGGCAGAACGGCATTTTTGGAGCCTTCGACCTCGATCTCACCCTGGAGTCTGGTGCCCCCTGTAATCATTAACTTGCTCATAAAAACACCTCGCACACATTTTATCTTATGCGGCGAAAATGTAATCTGTTCAGATTCTTTCGTACATGTAATAGCGCGAAACATTGAGCAGAATGCCCACTTCCGTCATAAACAGTATGAGGGCGGT
>CAZQUQ010000258.1:0-3318 GCA_964596445.1 uncultured Oscillospiraceae bacterium | reverse complement strand
GCTCGATGATTTTTTTGCTGCATGGGAAGCTGAATGTCAGCAGCGCTTTGATACCCTCAAGGCCAACGAGGAAGAGCTCAATCGTATTTTCATTGACATTTACGGCCTGCAGGATGAACTGACACCGGAAGTTGAAGACAAGGATGTTACCGTTCGTCTTGCAGATAAGGAACGAGATATCAAATCCCTTATTTCCTATCTCATCGGCATCATCATGGGTCGTTATTCCCTTGATGTTCCCGGCCTTGCATACGCCGGCGGAGAATGGGATGCCAGCAAGTATCGCACTTATCAGCCGGATGATGACGGCATTGTGCCTGTTTATACACAGCTTGGTATGGAAGACGGTCTCACTGCCAAAGTAATCGAACTCATCAAACTAATCTATGGTGCTGACACTTACCGTCAGAACATGGACTTCATAGCGGAAGCGCTTGGCAAAAACAATAACGAGTCTTCCGAAGAAACACTGAACAGGTATCTCAATGACGGCTTCTATGCCGATCATCTGAAGATTTATCAGAAGCGTCCGATTTACTGGATGTTCTCCAGCGGCAAGCACAGCGGATTCAAATGCCTGATATATATGCACCGGTATACGGAAAACACGCTCGCCCTGATCAATGGCCGGTACTTCCTGCCGGAATCCACTCGTCTGAAGAATGACCTGGAAGAGCTGCTTGTTCGTATCAACAGCGCCGAAGGCCGGGATAAAATCCGTCTTGAGAAGGAACGGCAGAAGCTTGCGGCAGCATATAACGAGGCAATCGAATACGGTCAGGTTCTTGACCACATGGCCAACAAGTACATTTCCATAGACCTGGATGACGGTGTCAAAGTAAACTATGCCAAGTTTCAAGGTGTGGAGCTTGTAACCGACAGCGACGCAAAGGTAAAAAAGGACCTGTTGGTTCCGATTAAGTGAGAAGGACAATAGGAAACGGCAAACCAAATGGGAGTTAGTCAAATAAAGATCATTGACAAATCTGTTTTGTCTGATTTTTGTCTGATTTTATTCTCTGATTTTTGTCTGATAGGGAGATTGAAAAATGGCGAGTATAGATTATCAGGAGGCAAAGAAAGAAATCACGAAGATGTTCCGGTCCGAGGACGGCAGCGGACGTAAGGTGATTTTCTGGTATGACCCTCCAATGAATTTCAAAGACGACATCCTGCCCGACAGCTTTGACTGCTGTCGTGTGCTCGTATGCGAAAAAAATGAGTTTTCTATAAAGAAGACCATTGAACACGACGAAACGGATACGAACTTTCTTATATATATTCCGGCAGACAAGCCGGCAGATGACGAAAACTGGCTGCTGGATATTCTGATGTACAGCGAAGAATATTACGCGGACACTGTAGCTCTGACCATGCGCAGGCTCGGCCTTTCGAATCCGGATCTTCGCCGGATTATAGAACGTTATTCGAAGTTTTTTGACAGTGAGGCGCGGAATAAAAAGCTCGGCAGCTATGTGACAGTCAATGACCAGATGAGCGGTGATGATTTGAAAATGACCATGCTGTGTGTGCTGGTGAAAGCGTCCTCCCGCTCCATCGAAAGCGTCCTGACGGAACTTGTATTCGATTCCGGCACAAAATACGCTGATATTAAAAAATTCGGCTTTGAAGAATATTTGTGGGAGGAGATTTCGCGGTATTACAACTACGAAGGAGATCAGAAAATCGAGATCCTTATCCGCAAATTCCTCTTCACAGCGCTTTTGGAGCAGAAGGCCGATTTCGGAGATCTGCCGTCCTTCTATCAGCAGTACACCATCGAAGGTGCCGGGAAGATGGACGCAAAGTTCTTTGTGGACAAGATAAAAACCGATAAAAGATATCCCGATCTTCAATCGGACCTTGCTATGGATCTGAAAATTGAAGGGCTGCTTGCGCCCAGGAATATCGCCAGCGTACAGGAAGCGGATATTTTTGAGTGCATTGATACGCATATTATCAGAACGATTGCGGAAAGCCTGAAGAACGGCAGTATGGATTATGATGCCTTTGACCGCATCATCACCAGCCGGATGAATTCCATCTGGTATGAAGAGCATAAATCAGAGTATGAGCTTCTGGCGTCCTCCATTGCCTTCTTCCGGATATTGGAGAAACCAATTCCGAAGCAATTGCTCTCTGCTGAATATATTCGTGAATACACAAAAACTTATTATAAGGTTGACTATTATTACAGGCATATCTGTGTCAGCTATCGCAGCATCGAGCATCCGGTTGAAGAATTTAAATGGCTGATGGATCGCGTAGATATGACCTACCAGATCAAGTTCCTTGATGTGCTGGGCAAGGAATACAGTGATTCTCTTGCCCAGCAGGGTGAGTGGCGCTTTGCCGGTATCCCTGAAACAACCGACTTCTATCACAGCGTTCAGAAGAACAATTATAAGAAATGCTTCGTTATCATCTCGGACGGTCTTCGTTATGAAATCGCCCATGAGCTATATGAGCGGATTCATGTTGATACCGTTCTAAAGGGCAGCCAGGAATTAAGCTATGCTATTTCACCGATTCCTTCCGAAACCCGTTTCGGTATGGCCGCGCTTCTGCCGCACCAGAATATTTCCTATAACGATGCAGCGGTATTTGCAGATTCCATGCCAACGAGCGGAATTCAGGCGCGAGACGCTGTATTGAAAGCGAAAAACAAATGTTATGCAGCTATTACATACGAAGAAATTTTCTCAATGTCAACGGACCGGTCTAAACTACGCTCATATATGGCAGATAAATCCCTGGTATATATTTATCACGATGTCATTGATAATGCTGGAGAGCATAACGAAAAAAAGGTGTTTGATGTCGCGGAAATAGCCATCAATGAAATCCTGATGCTGGTTAAAAGACTGTATAACGGCCTGCAGATCTCCAATTTCTACATTACTGCAGATCACGGTTTCCTTTATAGAAGCAATGCTGTGGAAGAATCCTCCAAGTACAGCAATGTGGTCTCCATGCACCCCACCGAGGCTTCCAGGCGTTATGTGCTGACAAATGACAGCTTTTTTAGTATCCCGTATACATTGGAATTCCCTTTGTCAGTAAAGGAAGAAGGTTATAAGGTTGTGACTCCGTATAGCTACGACCTCTTTAAGATCCAGGGAAGTGGTCTGCAATATATCCACGGAGGTGCTTCCCTTCAGGAGACGGTGGTTCCCATCATTCATATTGGGGAACTCAGTTCCGCAAAGAATAAAGATGTCGTTACTCCGGTCGGAGTCCGGCTGAAGAGTATTACCCGCAAGATCACAAACCGCAGCTTTACGCTGGAATTCGAGCAGTATGAAAAGGTCGAAGGCC
>CAZQUQ010000257.1:0-3329 GCA_964596445.1 uncultured Oscillospiraceae bacterium | reverse complement strand
CGAAGCCGAGACCGCCCAAAGCTCGGCTACCTTCATTGTGTCCTGATAATTTGCTTCCTGGAACTGAACCCCGACCTTCTCAAACAGTGTTTTTCGGGCTTTCTGCGGACTCATCCCCAAAATCGATACTGTCCCGCTGTCTTGTTTTTTAGTTCCTATAATGCATTCAATAGCAGTGCTTTTGCCTGCGCCGTTTGCACCCAGCAAACCAAAGACTTCCCCGCGGCCGACAGAAATATCGACATTCCTGATTGCAGTAATGTGGCCGTAGGACTTGCTCAATTTTTCTACCTTGATTACTGATTCCACGTGATTTTATCCCCCCTGATCTTTTTCTTTTCAGAAATAGAATAACACCAGAGAAAACTCTGGTGTTATACTGTAGGGTTGGAACCAAATCGTTTTTTCATTTTTTTTAGATGAAGGAGCATTATTCCGGCATTTTTTTCGGCATATTGCAGGGATGTAAGCAGCTTGTCACATACGGAAATAATGTCGTCATTTTCCTTGGGCGTATCAATTGCTTCCCGTATATCGGCCTTAGGGTTATTGGATAAAGCGTTCAGCATCCGCAAAATCGATGCAAGCGAATAATTGGCACAGCGCAGGGAACGTATTATTTTCAGCCGCCTGATATCTTCATCGGTGTAAATGCGATAACCGTTTTGCTTTCGCTTTACTGTCAGCAGACCGTTCATTTCCCAGTTTCGAAGAGTGTCCATGGTGATCATCAGATATTGGGCGGTTTCTTTTCTTGAAAGGAGTTTGCTGCCTGCCTCATAATTTTTTCCGGACAGCAGTCTTTCCGTGATGGCTATGGCTTCTTCAGCATTACTTTGCTCCAGCTTTATTTGCTGCATATAACGTTCCGCAAGTTTGATTGCTTTGTCAAAATCCTTTGCAGCAGAAGCTTTAATTATGCTGATCGCTTGTTTTCTGAGGCCATTTTGCAAAACCTCAATTTTCAGGGCAGTCCTCGCAAGCTTCAACTGCTCGATATGCAAATCTGTGAAAACTCGATAGCCGTTTGCTTCCCGCCTGGGTTTGGGAATAAGTCCCAGTTCCTCATATAAACGCACGGTGTTGGGATGGATCCCGATACAGCGTGCGATCTGTGCCGTTCTATAAGTGTTCATCAGATTATGCCACCTCTCTTACACTGATTATAACATTATCATAAAAGGTTGGTGTTATAATGGAGGGTTTTATCGCCATATTGTGATTATGCGATATATGGTGTATATTAATATATGCTGCACAGAAGAAGATTACAGGCAGCAGAAGAAAACAGGGAGTGTTATTATTGAAGAAAAAGATCGGGCTCGTGTCGCTGGGCTGCCCTAAAAACCTAGTGGACAGTGAGCTGATGCTGGGCATACTCAGCAAAGACGGATATGAAATAGTCAATGATGCTGATAATGCGGACATTATCATTGTAAATACATGTGGGTTCATAGATAGCGCCAAGCAGGAGTCTATAAATACGATCCTGGAAATGGCCGAACACAAGAATGACAAGTGTGAGTTGCTGATAGTTACGGGTTGTATGGCCGAAAGATACAGACAGATGATTCTCGACGAGATCCCCGAGGTAGACGCAGTGCTCGGTACAGGGAGTTATGCGGATATAGCGGAGGCTATAAAGGAAGCGTATAGCGGAAACAGGATCTCGAGATACGGAGAACTAAAGGATATATCTTATCTTGAGGGTGAACGTGTCGTATCGACAGGGAAGGGCTATGCTTACCTTAAAATAGCGGAAGGCTGCGATAATTGCTGCACTTACTGCATTATCCCATCCTTGCGTGGTCCGTACAGAAGCAGAAGGATGGAGTCTGTTATAGAAGAAGCAGGCAGACTTGCTGCTGCAGGAGTGAAGGAACTGGTATTGACAGCGCAGGATACTACCAGGTATGGGACCGACATTTATGGGAAAAAGATGCTTGCTGAACTGGTAAGAGAATTGAGCAAAATAGAGGCGATAAAATGGATAAGACTTCTTTATTGCTATCCCGAAGAAATCGACGAGACACTTATACGGGAAATTGCTCAAAATGACAAGGTATGCAAGTATCTTGACATCCCGATACAGCATGCCAGCGACGAAGTTCTCAAAAGGATGGGGCGAAGGGGCAGAAGCTCCGATGTAGGCAAGCTGATCGATGCGCTGAGGCGGGAAATACCCGATATAGTAATCAGGACTACGATGATAGTCGGCTTCCCAGGAGAGAGCGACGAGGATTTCAGGAAGCTTGAGCATTTTATTGCCGAATATAGATTTGACAGACTTGGCACATTTATGTATTCTAAAGAGGAAGGAACACCTGCTTGCAAAATGAAGGAGCAGATACCTTCCAGAGTAAAGAGATCCCGGTATAACAGACTTATGAAGATCCAAAAAGGTATATCGTCCGAGCTGAACGCTAAAAAGCTCGGCAGAACATATAAAGTTCTGGTCGAGGGCATTGCCGAAGATGGTATATTTTACTACGGCAGAAGCTATGCGGAAGCTCCCGGCATAGACGGGCAGATATACTTCACAAGCAGTGAACCCCTGGAGCTCAATCGATTTGCAGACGTTAAAATATTGGATGCCGATGAGTATGACCTGACAGGAGAGGTGCAGCATGAATTTACCGAATAAAATAACACTTTCGAGAATTATGTTGGTACCTGTATTAATGATATTTATCATCCCGCTGCCTGAATCGATCATCAACGCCGGGATATTGGCTTTCATGAGACCTCAGTTGCTCGCTGTCAACGAATTTCTTAACAACTTCGGAGGATATATAGCAGCAGGTATATTTATATTGGCATCCAGCACCGATGCCGTTGACGGTTATATCGCGCGCAAAAGAAAGCTCGTGACAAGATTCGGTAAATTCCTTGACCCTATAGCCGACAAGCTGCTTGTGACAGCAGCATTGCTGGCTCTGGTACAAAGAGGGGATATCAACGGATGGGCAGCCATGCTCATCATTTCACGCGAGTTCATAGTGACCGGATTAAGGCTCGTTGCTGCAGGCGAAGGAATTGTCATAGCAGCCAGCAATCTTGGGAAACTAAAGACAGTCCTTCAGGACATCGCGATAGTTGCGGCGCTTCTGAACAACTTTCCGATCAGTCTGTTTTCGACCTTCCAGTTCGACGATTATGCAATGCTGCTGGCTGTGATCGTAACGATCTATTCCTTGTATGACTACATCAAGAAGAACCTGAATGTAATTAACACAAACGTATAACAGAATATATCGATCTATATTCCAGGAATAGGGCAAAGCAAACGATATATTGACGTATGCTTTTTACATATCTACTTATATGCA
>CAZQUQ010000256.1:0-3335 GCA_964596445.1 uncultured Oscillospiraceae bacterium | reverse complement strand
CTGCTGGACAAGGCCCTGACGGCGCAGGTCAATGGCCGGGAGGCGGAGTTTGCGGTCATTGAATCTGCCGACGGTCAAAAAGATCAGGCAGCGAATGAAAAGTATTTCCCGGAGGACGACATATACGTAAAAACAGAACCAGGCGAAATCGCGATACCCAAATTAACGGTATCTGTCACGAATCTCGGCAAGGAAGAAGTCCGAGTGAAGCAGAACTTCCAGTTACACCTGTTGATAGACGATCTCTGGTGTGACATAGACATTTCAGCAGCAGCACATGACGCAGGCACTGAGTTTGTGTTTGCATCCGGGGAAACAACAACGGTCACTTTCCCCGACATGGTCAGTTTTGCCGATAGACCGGGGTCATACAGACTATATTTGGATGCGGAAAGAAAAATATACGGGGAGTTTTCGGTGCCGGCCAGGGAATATCCACGGTCGTCCTCAGAATAGATGGATGAGGGTCTGAAACAGAAGCCTGGCGTGTATCTTCCCTTGGCGGCCCGGCCCTGAACACCTCATAAGAAAGGATCGATATCAACGGTCCGACCCCCGACTCTGATCAGCTCATAAGAAAGGACCGGCAATGCCGGTCCTGCCTTTATTTTATACCCTCAGCTCCGTAGGTTCATACCTTATGCGGAATTTCGGAAGCCTGTTGATCTGCCTGTAATAATTGATCGTCCAGTCCTCGCCCTGCGACGGATCGTTTACACCGTCCGCAGGCGGTGCAAAAAGCCTGAATATCAGCTCTTTCGGTCCCTTGACCGGCTTCTCATAGAATGTGGGCATCAGATCGATGGTTTTGACGCCGGGTTTCTTGAAAAACCATTTCCCGTTGAACTCAAACACGGCATTGAGATCATCCTCATCGAACGAAACTTCACAAAATACAGGCGCGCCATCCAGTCTTACCGGGACAGCCAGCCCGTCGGCATCCTCAAAGCCTCCCCACCTTAGTGTTACAGGAAGCTCTGCCTCTTCTCCGGTCTCCATTGCCGGCTGGAAGTAATCGTCATGTATGATTTCCTTATATGCGTCGAACAAAGGCTGCTTTATGCCATTGGACGGGCAGTTGGGATCCTCGAGTTCAAGACCGAGCCTGCCCCTGTCCCTGAACTGATAGCAGGTGATCCCGGTAAGCCATCCGGCCTTCTCGTCCCTGAACAAATAGTAGAACTCCTTCATCATTTCAGCCTGTTCATACGGGCCTGTCACATCACCGTCGGCATTGAGCTCCGAAATGACGAGCGGCTTCGGCACACCTCCGTTCAAATAGCAGAATCGTTCATATGTATACCTGTTCGTTTCAAATCTGTCCCTGATATTGTACCTCCGGTGTGATTTGCCGCCGCGCTCCGCTATTGTGAACGGCCAGCCCCAGTTCAGCGCAAGATAATAGTCCCCGGACCATATGTCAGCCGCCCTGACGGCTTCCTGGAACTCCTTTTCATACGGCATCGAATCGGCGCCTTTCACGGCCTCCCCTCCGATACACAATATCGTCTTTATATGAGGGGCCTCAAGCTTCACGATGTTGTGGAAACGAACATAAAAATCTGCAACCTGCTGATAGCTGTACCGTTTATTGAACGCAAACCAGTTTCCCGTCGCCTCATGGTTTATCCGCAAAAGCAGTCTTCCATATGGCTTCAGTTCTCTTGCCACCTGTATCAGGTATTCGTCAGGCACCGCACAGTCGACGGTCATGGTCAAAGTGACATCCTGTCCGTGGCGCCTTACATCCTTCATGGAAATGAAAGGTTCACCGTCGGCACTTCCTCCGATGCCGCCGGTATAAGGGAAGTAATCATCATACGGATAATCCCATTGAAATGTTACCCCTTCATTATTACCAAGCTTGCTTGCTCTTGTCGGCCAGCCCTTGTCAAGCGGATAATAGCAGTACATAAGATTGATGCTCCTGTGCGGCCTTCCAAGCTTGTCCAGTATGTAGTCCTGGCAAACGTACTCGCCGCGCTCGCTGCCGTCTCCGAGATCGACTGCGCATGAGGCAGGCCCCATATGCAGTTTGAATGACTTTACACCCTCACTCATGTCAAAACCATCCTTTCACCGCCATCGGTACAAGTTGTTCATACTGTACAGTCTACTATAATGCTCAGCATAAATTCTAACACAGATTTGATACAAAATAATACGATTTTGCTTGACAATCATCAAATCTTGTCATGCCTGGTCAACAGAACTAATCGGATTCTTCCGTATCTGCAGCATTATATGTGTTTGCCGGCATCTGGATAAGAGGTATGGATTCGCCGCCTGCAACTACGCTCGGATACTGTCCGTTCCACTTCTCGATGGCCTTCTCCTGGTTTTGCAGTTCCTTGTATTTCAGAAGATCGGCTGTTATGCTTTGTGTCACCATCCTGTTGAACTCCTCTATGCCTTCGCCTTCGAGGATCCTGGCCTGCTTATTCGCTTCAGCCTCCAGGATCATGGCCTGTTTGTCCGCCTCAGCCTTCTTTACCTGCTGCTGGGCTTCCAATGCCTGCTTCTCCAGAGTGTACCGCTGTGTCTCCACCTGCTTCTCCGCTATCTGCTTTTGCTCTATTGCCTGCTTGTACTCCGGCCTGAAGTCAATGTTCACAAGAGAGACATTTTCAAGGATTATGTCGTTTGCCAGCAATTGGGCGGCAACATCGGTGTTCACATCATTTGTGATCTTCTCGCGGTTGTTCAGTATCTCAGCCACATTATACTTGCCCGTATGAGTTTTGATGGCATTAAGCGTCAGAGGTACGACCTTCTTGTCTGCATAATCGAGTCCGATGGTCTGAAATATCTTTGGCGCTTTTTCAGGTGAAATGTGATATGTTACGACAGCAAGTATGAACACATCCTGAAGGTCCTTGCTGGCTGCTGTTATTGGGTTGTTCGCATCGGTCCATTCCACCTTCTGCGTCCTTGCTTCCATTATCCTGACCGTCTGTATGAACGGCAGCTTTATATAGACGCCTTCTCTGCGCACCGTTGGCGACACGGATCCCATCGTTACGGTTACCCCGACATGTCCGGCAGGTACCGACCCAACTGTCGATGTAACGATGATCAAAGCTGCGATGAGCAATGCGCCCCATTTAAGGAATTTTAAGTAAGGTCTGGCCATTTTAGAGTTATTCTTGATATTTACAACTTCCATTTTTCCAACCCCCGTTATTTTTTTTGCTTACAGGTTCATCCTGTTTAAATCTTCTTTAGCTTTATACGGCTTAAAATGGAAAAAGGTTTAACGCGGGCAACAGGATCATAAATGTGCATCAGCTGTACAATCGGCCGCAGGCTTTCGGATGCCTTCGGTTATTATTTAT
>CAZQUQ010000255.1:0-3339 GCA_964596445.1 uncultured Oscillospiraceae bacterium | reverse complement strand
GGGCAGGAAAATGTAAATATTTGACACTATAAGCGTTAATAATGCAACAGATTCCCGTTTTATGTTAACCATTTGATAATAAAAAGCTCTACAAACATAATTATATGCCCAAAAGTTGAAATTTGGTACAGCAAATCCAGAAAAATCGTACATCTAGTATTTCTACAAGCTTTTAATGAGGTCATCAATAGAAAAGTAATGAGTTACATCAATAGACAAGTAATGGGGTGCCTCAGTTGAAACACCCCATTTGTGATGATCAGTCGTTTATCAGTTTCGATTCCACCAACAGATTCCTGATGGCCTGTGCAGCTTCTGCACAAGTCAGCTTCGATTTCGGTGATATAGTTGTAATGCTTGTGCCGTTAAATACGCCGGCAGCCAATACCTCTTTGACTGATGCGGCAGCCCAGTCGCTTACATCATCAAAGTCAGTGTAGCTTTTATATCGATCCGTGTCTTTTCCTATAAGCTTTGTAAGCCTCATTGCCCTTTGGTACATTGTCATCGCTTCTTCACGGGTGATATCCTGTTCAGGTCTGAATGTTCCGTCAGTGTATCCGGTAACGATACCGTATTCGTCGGCAACAAGAATTGCCGGCAGCTTCTCGTCAGAACTATTCACATCCGAAAATCTGTTTTCATATTCGGAGCCTGCCCTGTACAAACCAAGTGCGCGCACGATATACTCGGCAAATTCAGCACGGGTAATAGCTTTGTCAGGCTCAAACATCTCAGGATCCAGAATGATCAGTCTTGATGCCAGGTCGTTGACCGCCTTCCTGGCCCAGTGCTTCTCAACGGACTTAACGGTGACCGGATACCAGATGACAGAATAGTCTGAGTTTGTCAGAGATCTAAGCCTCGCATACCACTTTCCGTCCTTCTGGAACACTTCAGTCGGCACATGGCTGTAAGTGCCATCATCGTTGAATACGATACCCGTTGTGATCTTCATCGGGTCTACACCCTCCGGAATTTCCATTACTCTCTCAACGTAGCTGCTGAACCTGTTGATTTCAACTTCATCAATTGTACCGTCTGTGTTAACAATTATCGCAACAACTTCGAATTTTACCGGCGGGAATATCAGCTCTGCGTCATTTGCTTCGGCAACACTGCTGTACTTCTCGACAATCTCGTCATCAAGCTTGGAGATCCTTATTTCGATCCTGATATCCTTCAGCTTCTCCTCCGGTACGCCGAGATAAGCCGCTGCGCCGCTTATATTGAACTCTTCTGCCGGTATGATATACTCCACATTATCTCTTTTGATAGAAACGTCGAACGAGTTCTCTTCAAGCTTTCTGATAATATCACCGGTCAGTCCGGCCCTGGCGACTTCAGATTCTGTATCTGCTATCGGCACCTGTATGAGGTTGCCTTCTCCCTCTGCATTATTTTCCTCCACTTCCCCTATTAATTCTTCTATGGCGTTGTTGTCGACTTCCACAGTAACTACAGTCTTTCCGCCTTCATTTGATTTCGATTCATTCCCGGCAGGCCGCTCTTCACCATTGATAATGACAATCACCTGACCTGTATTATTTGTGGGTGTGCCTGGTGCTGCAGGTGTGTTTGACGGACCACCGCCTCCGCTCGTGACTGGAGTCCACTGGGCATATACCATAATGTCTGCATTCACTGCCGTTGCTGTTGTAAATGCTGCTCCAGTCCCGTCCGGTGCGGTATTCCATCCACTAAAGGTATGTCCTGACCTTGCAGGAGGTGTCGGGAGAGTGCCGGTACCGCTGCCTGCCGCTGCCTGCATGGTGGCCGGGCTGGCTTCAGTATCGCCGTTGTTCTTATTGAATGTAACCGTATACATAATAACTTCGAACTCAGCAGTTACGGTCACGTGCGCGGCCGGCATCGCGAACCCGGTGCCGGTAATAATGTGATCCCCGGTACCGTCGATGTATTTCAGTGTGCCTTCTTTGAGCCGTTTCCCGCTGTCCGGTGTGATCGTCAGACTGATGGCAGTCCCTGCCGTCGCCGTTGTGTGGCTGGCTGTTATCTCCCCACCTGTAAGTGTGTCAATATTTATGTTATAAGTGGGTATCGGATCGTCATCTTCTATCGTAATGGTCGCAGCATTGCTGCCGAGAGACGCACCGCCTGCCGCATTGCTTAAGGTTACCACTATTGTCTCGTCGCCCTCGTATACGGAATCATTTATAATACTAACCGCAATGGTCTTGCTCGTTTCTCCTTCATCGAATGTGACAGTACCCGGCTCCAGAGCATAGTCGATCCCCCCGCCTGTTGCTGTTCCGCCTGTAACAGTATAATCGGCTGTTACGATCCCATCTGTACCATCGGTTCTGGTAACTGTAAGAGTCGCTGAGCCTGCATTCTCATTTATCGTCAGCGATGTCGGATCGAATTGCAGTATGCCCGGTATTGGAGTCGTATCAACCAGGATCCCCGGTGTGCCGCCGATACCGTTCAAAGCCTCTGCTGCATTATTACCAAGGGCGTCTCTGATAGTTCCTCCATTGTTTGAAATGCTTGTTCCTACCTCGATCCCATCATAATCAAAATCACCATTTTTTACAGTATATCTGAAAACAAGATTATTCGTCCCGCTTCCGCTGAAGTATTCAGCGTACACCACATCTGAACCAATAGTAATGGGTATCCTGGGTATACCTCCGGCAGTATTCACAATTACCGATACAGGATAGTTCACAGTGAAATCCAGAGTCTCCCCTTTTCTATAGGTTTTATCTGAAGGCTTGTTTGCAAGCGTACCAACCGGGTTTGTAGCATAAACCCAAAACTTTGTTATAGAAGCCCAATCGAAATTAGTCTGATTTCCCCATGTTATATACAGCCTTACATATCTTGCAGCAAATGGTGCTACCGCTCTGTCTGTTGTAGAATCAGTATTGTAGATAACCGTATCCCTGACGGTCCAGTTTATCCCATCAATACTGCTGGATAAGTGGAAATTTCTTGTATTACATAGTGGATCCCAGCCTACAGAGCCCAGATGCCCGACATAATATCTGCCGATATAGTGCACTTGTTTCAGATCCAGCTGGATCCATCTGTCACCTGGATTGACAGCGTACCACCTGCTTGTTATTGCGGATGTGCCCGGAGCCGGTGTCGTACCCACCACTCTGTCCGGGCTGTACGGAGCAACATAAGAACTTGCCGATGCAGTCACATCAGTAACCATGGTGTAAGCATACGCTGTCTGGCAAAGGATCATTACCGGACTCAGACAAAGAAAAACAAAAAGGAGAAGTTTGCAGACCTTATATTTTGTCATTTCGATTCACCTCGTATAATAGTTTTTGTAAGGTTTAACAAACATTTTTCCAGCTACAA
>CAZQUQ010000254.1:0-3355 GCA_964596445.1 uncultured Oscillospiraceae bacterium | reverse complement strand
TTTCAACATAATGATATGAAAAGTAAAATCCCAAGCCTGACCCCGACGCCTGACCCGACCAACGCACAAAGGGGGTAATATCATGTGTGGGATCTGCCTTGTTGAGTTAACTTCCGGCGACAGCAGCAAAGCTGTTGAACTTGCGGCACTGGCAAGAGCCATCTGGACGGAGCACTATACTCCGATTATCGGAGCCGGTCAGGTGGAATATATGCTGGCAAGGTTTCAGAGTGCTGATAAAATTATGAATGATATCGGTGCAAATGGTTATAGATATTTCATGGCGTATTGCGGTTCAAAGCCTGTCGGGTATTTTGCCGTCAAGCCCGAAGAAGATAAAAAAGCGTTGTTCCTGAGCAAGCTGTATGTGGATAAGAACAGCAGGGGACAAGGCATTTCCAGGCTGATGCTGGACAGGATGATGGCGATGGCGCAAGAAGCCGGACTCGACTACATATGGCTTACGGTGAACAAGCATAATGATACGACCATCAGTATCTATAAAAGGCTTGGTTTCCGGATCGTGGATGAGCTTGTGACCGATATCGGGAACGGCTATGTGATGGACGACTATATAATGAGGACGGATGTAGAGCAAAAGTGTACAAAAGAGAGATAGTGTATAAAAAAAGGACAATATCCGGTAAAAGAGGTGCAGAATATTGGAGAATATCTCGCTTTATGTTATAGTTTTTGTGATAGGCCTGGTTTTTGTCGGGTCGACTTTATTGCTGAGCAGGGCAAAAAGAAAAATACTGAAGTATATACCGCTGTTCATTGCACTTGCAGCAACGATCGGCTTTCTTATTAAGGTATATTTCTTTTCGGATCCTGCAACCTTCGAAGCGCTCGGCTATTTTATATTCGCACTGTTTTCAGCCGCGGCAGCGATCATATCGCTGATCACTGCAGCAATAATTGCGATAATTGAGTATGCAAAAAAGGGGAAGTGAAGTATAATTGGTTAGAAATGACGTATTTTTGGAGGTGGACCTGATTGAGCGGCAACAATCTGACAATGCTCACGGATTTTTATGAATTGACGATGGCAAACGGCTATCTGCAGAACGGGATGAAAGACAAGGTAGCATATTTTGATATGTTTTTCAGAAAAGTGCCTGATAACGGCGGATTTGCGATCATGGCCGGAGTCGAGCAGTTCATACAGTACATAAAGGAACTCAGATTTGAACCGGAGGATATCGAGTATCTCAGAAGCAAAAAACAATTCTCGGAGGAATTTCTTGATTACCTGAGCAACTTTAGATTTTCATGTGACGTATGGGCGATACCTGAGGGAACGCCTATATTCCCGAATGAACCGATCGTTACGGTCAGGGGCTCGATCATACAGGCACAGTTTATTGAAACTATGCTGCTGCTTTCAATAAACCATCAAAGCCTTATCGCCACTAAAGCCAACAGGATCGTCACCGCCGCGCAGGGACGGCCTGTGATGGAGTTCGGCTCAAGGAGGGCGCAGGGTTACAACGGCGCTGTGAACGGCGCAAGGGCAGCATACATAGGAGGCTGCATCGGAACTGCATGTACAATAGCCGACAGGGAATTTGGCATACCTGCGTATGGTACCATGGCTCACAGCTGGATACAGATGTTCCCGACGGAGCTTGATGCATTCAGGGCATATGCGCGCATATACCCGTCCAACTGCACATTGCTGGTGGATACATACAATGTGCTGAAATCCGGTGTCCCCAATGCTATAAGAACATTCAACGAGGAGATCGTGCCCAGAGGATTCAGGCCAAAAGGCATCAGGATCGATTCAGGCGATATCACATACCTCTCCCGCAAGGCAAGAAAAATGCTGGACGAGGCTGGATATAAGGATTGCGGCATAGTAGCTTCAAACTCTCTTGACGAATATATCATAAGGGACATCCTTTCACAGGGAGCCTGCATAGACTCCTTCGGCGTTGGCGAAAGGCTGATCACGTCGCGTTCGGAGCCGGTGTTCGGCGGCGTTTACAAGCTCAGCGCCATAGAAGAAAACGGCGCCGTGATCCCAAAGATCAAGGTAAGCGAAAATGTGGAGAAGATCACCAACCCGGGTTTCAAGCAGGTCTGGAGGCTTTTCGACAGGGAGACGGGGAAAGCGATAGCCGATGTCATTACGCTGCATGATGAAGTGATAGATGACAGCAAACCGTACGAGATCTTCGATCCTGAGTTTACATGGAAGAGGAAGACTGTCACCAACTTCGTTGCCAAAAAGCTGATGGTGCAGCTGTTCGACAAGGGAAGATGTGTCTATGAATCTCCTGAACTGAACACAATACGGGATCACTGCCGTGAGCAGGTAGATACCCTGTGGGAAGAAGTAAAGCGATTCGAAAATCCGCATGAGTTCTACGTGGACCTTTCGCAGCCGCTGTGGGAAATGAAGGAGAAGCTGCTGCATGAGTATTCGATGAGATGACCGGGATTTTAGTTAAAGGCTGTTAGATAGTTGAGGTATTATTATGCAGGAAAATGTCAGAATAGTAAGGCGCGACGAACTGGGCAAGCTTCTGGAGCTATACAAATACCTGAATCCTGAAGATCCGGATATTCCGGCGAAAGCTGCAGAAGCTTTGTGGGAGAGTATAATCAATGACCCGCAGCAGCACATTTTCGTTATAGAAGAGGATGGAGTACTTGCTGCTTCATGTACGCTGGTCATCGTGAACAACCTGACCAGAGGCGGAAGCCCTTACGCTCTGATCGAAAATGTTGTGACCCACGGAAACTTCAGGAGAAGAGGCTTTGGGACTGCCGTTCTGAAAAAGGCCATCAAAACGGCGTGCGAAAGAGGCTGCTATAAAGTGATGCTGCTCACCGGAAGGAAGGATCAGGGCACGCTGTCCTTCTATGAAAAAGCAGGATTTGAGCGTGGTACGAAGACAGGCTTCTGCATAAAATTCTGAGTAGTTGTTGACATCCGGAATAATTAGTGAGTATAATGACAAAAATACTGTTGTTCATTTAATATAATTATCCGATCAAAAGCAATGACGGAGAAGAAGTAGGAATTATTGATCCCGACAGAGAGTTCCCGGTTGGTGAGAGGGGCGGGGGGACTTTTTCCGAATACATCTCCGGAGCTGCGGACTGAAAATGCGGATGCCGCATGAATAGGTTGCGCCGGAAGCCTGCGACCGTTACAGCGCTAGTGGATAATGTGACTGCAAACGCACACTTCACACGTCCATAATAAGGTCGATGCCGCAAGACATCGATAAACTGAGGTGGTAACACGGAGCTATGGCTTCCGTCCTCTGATAATATCAGGGGACGGGAGCTTTTTTATAATAACTGTTTAACTTTGGTGCCTGGCACCAAAGTTAAACAGTTA
>CAZQUQ010000253.1:0-3379 GCA_964596445.1 uncultured Oscillospiraceae bacterium | reverse complement strand
AAAAATTCGTGCCTAAAGTTTAACTATTTTTATCAAGGTGCCGATATGAAACAGGTAAATACCAATAAATCAAAAATCCGAAGGGGGTACATTATGAAGAGGTTTTTCTGCTTCGCAGTGATTTTCTTGGTCGCTTTATCTGTATCAGGATGCTGCGGAAAACTTAAAAAGGCAAATCTTAATCTTACGAATGAAGTGGCGCAGCTGCAGCAGGATAAGGATTCATGCAACAAGGCATTAACCGCCGCTACAAATGACCTGGCTGCAAAGGACAAGGCCCTGGCAGCAAAGGCAAAAGAGATTCAGACAAAGGAAGTTCAGGTTAAGCAGCAGAGTGCGGCATTTGCCCAGATGCAGGAAGCGATGAAGGCTGAACTTGCTTCAAAGGAAGTCACCCTTAAAGAGCTCGAGGGAAAACTCACCCTTACCATGGTTGAGGCGATCCTGTGCGATTCCGGCTAGGCGGATGTAAAGAAGGAAGGGAATCAGGCGCTCAAAAAAGTTGCAGGTGTTCTCAAGGAGGTCAAGGATCAGGATATCATAATCGCCGGTTATACCGATAATGTTAAGATAAGCGCAGCACTGGCAAAGAAATATCCGACCAACTGGGAACTTTCTGCTGCACGGGCAATATCGGTTGTAAAACTGCTTCAGGCCGACGGCGTCAATCCGGAACTGCTATCGGCCGCAGGCTTCAGCGAATACAGGCCTGTTGCCGACAACAAAACCCCGGAGGGACGCGCAGAAAACCGCCGTATGGAAATCATTCTGATGCCAAAGAGATAGTAAATTTTAATAGCGAAAAAAGCTGCAGGCAAATCTGCAGCCATATTACTTGCAGGACAGGCAAGAGCCTGTCCTGTTTTTATTTCAAGTCCTTATTTTTCCCGCTGCAGATTTGCTGTTCGTCAAGAGGACAATTTTCGCACCTGCATGAGCAGGATGGTTTTCTGATGCGCCTGTACAGGGTTGCAGCGAGATAAGCAGCCGCAATACCGACAATCAGGGAGATGATGAGAAGCTCCATAGTTTCTTCCTTTCAATACCCGATGAGACGGCCTGTCTGATAAACTGCCGCTGAAAGGGCAAAGGCGAAAAACGTGTTGAACAGAATTGAAAAGGCGCCCCATTTCCATGAACCCGACTCACGCACGATGCAGACGATTGTCGCAAAGCACGGCGCATAAAAAATTATGAAAATCATCAGGCTCAAAGCAGTAAGTGGAGAGAAGCCTTCTGATGATGCAAGACGTCTGGACAACGGCATTGATTCGCCGGGGTCCACAGAACCGAGAGAATACGCTGTGCCGAGTGTCGAAACGATAACCTCCTTGGCTGCAAAACCTCCTATAAGAGCGATATTTATCCTCCAGTCGAAACCGGCAAGTGCGCTTATGCCTTCAATAGAGGTTCCGATTCTGCCGGCAAACGAATGCCTGAGCGCCGCCTCCGCCCTGGTTGAATCATCTGAGTAGGTCTCGCTCTTATTGAGGGCCGGAAATGTCATGAGCGCCCATAGGACGATCGATATGGCCAGAATTATCGTACCTGCCTTTTTGAGGTATTGCCAGGTCCTTTCCCATGTGTGGATTATGAGCCCCTTCATTGTGGGAAGCCTGTAGGGCGGCAGTTCCATTACAAAGGGGGTCGCCTCTCCGCGCACTACCGTTGAACGAAGAAGCCATGCCACACAAAGGGCTCCCAGCCATGATATGATTGTTATCAGGATCATTACCAGGGCTTTGTTGTGAGAAAAGAATGCTGCAACCAGCACTGCAAACACGGGCAGCTTCGCCCCGCAGTTCATGAACGGAGCAGTCAGCATTGTGGCAAGCCTTTCCCTGGGGCTTTTTATCGTCCTGGTTGCCATTATGCCGGGGACGGCGCATCCGCCTGCAATACCGCCGGACACGATATATGACATGACCGAGCTTCCGTGAAGCCCGAATATCCTGAAAATCCGGTCGAGCATGTACGCAATCCTTGCAAGATAGCCCGAGTCTTCAAGCGCTGCAATTCCCAGGAACATGAACATGATGAGCGGTACAAATGTTATCACACCCCCGACACCGTCGATAATGCCCGATATGATGAGTGATTTCATCAAACCTTCCGGCAGGTATCTGTCCGCCAGCGCTCCCAGCCAACTGAAAAGGCTGTCGAGCCATTCTACAGGTACTCTGCTTCCCGAGAAAGTGAACTTGTAGAGCAGGAATATCACGGCGATCATAACGACAGGGCCAGCCAGCCTGTGCGTAAATACCCTGTCTATCCTGTCGGTAAGGTAAAGCCTGTCAATGGTATCCCTGTGCTTGATTGCCTGTTTGACTATCGATTTGACATAGCCGAACCTGTAGTCTGAAATGAGCGCTTCAGGGTATGTCTTGATGGTAGCCTCGAGGTGTCTGTTCAACTTTTCCCTGATAGCATCAAGCCTTGACGAGATTTCCTTGTCCTGTTTTTCACCCTCTGTGATAATGATTTCATCTTTCTCCAGGTATTTAAGCGCTATCCACCTTGGAGGGTATGTTCCTCCCAGAAAAGAGGAATCCTTGATCAGTATTTCCATTTCATCGAGGGTTAAGTCTATATCTTCTCCGTAACTGATCTTGTGATCTTTGGATTCATGAAAGCCGGCCGCAGCGACTGCTTTTTCTATAAGACTTTCGAGGCCTATGCCCTTGCGGCCTATTGTTTCAACTACAGGCACTGATAAAAGCGAGGACAGTTTATCCGTGTCGATCTCGATTCCACGATTTCTTGCCATGTCCATCATGTTGAGCGCCACGACCAGATTGATACCCATTTCCATGAGCTGCACATAGAGATAAAGGTTTCGTTCAAGATTGGATGCATCGACAATATGAACTATCACATCCGGTTTCTCTTTTGCTATGAAATCCCTGGCCGCCTGTTCTTCAAGAGAATAGGCGGACAGGGAATATGTTCCGGGAAGATCTACTATGTTAATCCTTTCACCGTTATATGAATAGACGCCTTCCTTCTTTTCTACTGTAACGCCGGGATAATTGCCTACATGCTGGTGGGAGCCCGTGAGTTCGTTGAAAATTGTTGTCTTTCCCGAATTGGGGTTTCCCGCAAGTGCTATAACCAGCTGTTTATTCATGCCTGCCGCCCCGGTGGCGATGTCTGTGCCTTTTGTGCATAGAGCAGGAATCATTATCTCTAATGTCATCATTGACATCGACTTCGATAAAATCTGCCTCGCTGTTTCTGAGCGTAATTGTAAAGCATTGAAGTCTTATCGCAACAGGGTCGAAAAGAGGGGCCCGGCCCTGTATCTTAATTTCGGTTCCCGGCACAAGGCCCATATCCCTTATCCTTCTGCCCAGCTCGCCGTCAGCCTTTATAGCGGCTA
>CAZQUQ010000252.1:0-3392 GCA_964596445.1 uncultured Oscillospiraceae bacterium | reverse complement strand
CATTTAATGCGTAACTGCCCGGAAAGGGAAATTTTAATTATTTTGGCTGTTTTGCCTTGTCGCCGTTTAACGTCAGTTTTCTGGCAGGCTCGGTTATGTTGTCGATTTTCATTGCGAAAGATGTTTTGCTTTTTATGTCATCATCTGTAATGATGTGGACATCAAGCATCCCGCTCATTTTGTATCCGGTCTTCAGATAATTGATCTCGGCAAGACACAGGCTCCATCCGTTCAGCCATGTTTCAAGATCTGCCTTTTGTGCTGTTGTTCCTGCAAAATGCACTAAAATGTCTATATCGCTGTGGGGCCCGGCTGTCCCATTGTTAACGCTGCCGAAGAGGTACATCGCCTTGACTCCATATCGCTGCGGATCCAGACCTGCGGCCATCTGCTCGGCCATGTAGCTCCGCCATCGCCAGGAGTGCTCGTCGCCATGCTGGTCATCGAATTCTATGTGTTTTACTTCCTTCGGCATCTCGACAGAGTGAGGCGCCAGATATGCAAGTGCTTCTCCGAGATCCGCGTTCATGGCTATTATGAGGATGCGTCCGTCGGACACCTCCGGAACGCTTATGACTCTGACAACATCTTCAAACCTGCTGTACTCAGGAAGCAGTTGACCCAGAATATTAGGCGACCTTGTAAGGAATCTTCGGTTGAAGACCGTATCCTCCTCATCGGGGTAGAGCGGCAGGTAACGGATATCTGCCTCAACCAGATCCTGAAAGAAATGCGTGCCGAATGAGAGTTCAGGTATGTAGCCATGCTTCTTGAACGCCATTTCTATGAGTGCGGCTGTATTGCAAATTTCGGAATACCCGACCGATACGCCCAGCTTGATATCGCCGCGGCTTCCCCAGCGGCCCGGTCCTATCAGTATGAACTGCCTTTTTGGGAGGATGGAGTTGAGCGTCCCGACTATGTTTCCTACCTTTTTAAGATCCTCCAGCACCGTCAGGCTGTCGTAACCCTCCGGATCGACATAGACGATGTGTGAAATGTTCTGTACTAGACCGTTGGAGATAAATTTTTTTGCGGAGAAAACCACGTCTCTTTCCGGAATATCCTTCGGTATCGGCGCAGGAGCGCTGTCTTCGCCGAAGCTTTGCGGTCTGCACTGCAAAAGATACAGATCGGTCCCATCTGATGCAAACTCTATGTCCACCGGCATTCCGAGTTTATCCTTCAAAGTTTTCAGAAGGGCATCGATCTGCTTAATAAACGGAGTATCAGATATAATGCCGTCAAATGTTACTGCCAGATCGTCCTTCTTGAAATCGATCTCGAATTTGTTCGGCTTTCTTATATGGTCGTACTCAAATATGGATACGAGTCTGTTGATATTTTCGATATCGTCACCGAATTCCTGCAGGAGTTCGGATACATCCACCGTCTCAAAGGAGTTGCTTTCAAGATTGATCACATCCATCCTTTTCGGTGAGTAGCGCTTTATTTCCTCGGGTACGATGTTGACTCTTATGCCGGGCTGTCCCGGAGAGATCATGACGGGGAAATCGTCGCTCAGCCTGTCGACCGCCCGTGTCCCAAGGCCCGGCACTATCCTGACAAGTCCGTCTTCACGCCGTATCCTGGGCGACCACCTGTACTCATTATTGCTGAAGGCTACACCGGAAAAGAGAGGGAAGAAGTATCTGCCTACCTTTTTGCCGACCACCTCCTGGATCAGGATCCCCATTTCCTCATGTACGTCAAGCAGCCCGCGTTCGGCTCTGTAGCGGATCGGGTCGGGGCTGAACACGGAGGCATATATCTCAAGGATTGCATCCGTAAGCGCGTTGAGCCGCTCTTTCCTTGAGCCGCGGTTGGAAAGGAACAGGCTCTTGTATTTGCCGGAAAAGGCTGCACCGGCCTGATCTTCCAGCGTACTTGAGCTTCTTACGATCAGCGGGTTTTCGCTGAGGTCATCCAGCACTGCCGACAGACTCCTGACTATTTCAGGAGGCAGCTTTGCATTTTTGATCAGCCTGATGATGTTGGGGTATTCGATCCTTATTTCCTGGAGATCGCCGTATTTCTGCTCGTTGAGCTCCTCAAGGCTGTTGTACTGCAGGAACTCCGTTATGGCATCCGTCGTTATGTACCATGTTTTTGGATATTTTACCGAAAGATGAATGGGCATGTTTTCGGCTTCGTTCTCCAGTATCTTCTGGGCAAGGAAGAGCCCGGAGCCTTTGCCTCCAAGCCTTCCCTGGCTTCCGATGGGATAGATGATCCTGTTTACTATATCGAAGAAATCCTTGACATTCAAGTATTGCTTGGCAATGTTGATAAATTCGGGCCTGTCGGAAAGGAATCGGCTGATGAGTCCAACTATGAGCCAACGCTGCTTGGGCGAGTACTGGAACTCATACTCATCAGAAAAACTCTGAAGTCTCTTTATCTCTTCTATGATGTTTCTGAGTGAAGGAGCGATGCTTCCTATAGCTTTTACGAGAGAATAGGATTTCTCCTCATGGATCCATCGTTTTACGAGAGTGGTGATCTCTGTGCCTGCCAAATGCTTTTGTGCGATAGAGAATACATTATGGCTTATGGTCACGATATCGTCGATGGGCTCCGCTGCGGAGGGCGAGTTCACATAGCATGAGTCGTCCGCTTTATGCGGATCGGGGCATAATGCCTTCGACACATCCGTTCCGGGCGACGTACGTGCTCTGAATACCTCCGAGGCTTCCGTAATCCCGTTGATCAAAAGGTAGTTTGTCAGCTTCCTGCATATGTGCCTGAGAAGAGCATGGTCGTTGTTGCGGAGGAAGCCGATGATGACCTCCCACTCGTTCAGACCATTTCCTGATGTCGCCTGCTGGTTCTTTGCCATGTCCCATTCATCCATCACCGATTTCATCTGGCGGTATACGAGCATCTGGCCTATGCGGTCTGCAACAGCCTTGATCAGCATGCGTTCCTTCTCAAGGAACCAGCCTTCATTGGTCTTCGGGACATTCTGGGTATATACTATCTCAATGCTGCCTACATTCTTTCCATCGGCCTTTATCGGACATGTGTCCGATATCGGGGATGCTATGAAGCCCGAGGTCTGATAGCAGTTGTTTTTGTATATGATCCTGGAATGACAGAGTTCGGGGAACCTCCATCCGGATGGAAGGACATGGACTATGCCATCCAGCATTTCTGACAGTGTTAGATGGTGATTGCCCAGAATACTGTCCACCTTGTACAGGCAATTCAGTTCCTTCTCCCGTTCCTTCAGAACATCCAGCAGATTGTCCACGGCGTTGTTCATCTCATCCATTTGTGGAAGCCCCCCTTTCCGTCGGCTTAATGCTTTTTTAGGATCGGTGTGCTTTCAAAACCGGTGTATCTTCAAACCGGTGTACCTTCAAACCGGTGTACCTTCAAACCGGTGTACC
>CAZQUQ010000251.1:0-3465 GCA_964596445.1 uncultured Oscillospiraceae bacterium | reverse complement strand
ACTTCTTCGATCTTTGGCTCCTTCATTTGTATAGAAGCTGGATTACTCTCATATAGCGGGTACTGTGATCTCAGTTCATTGATTTGCACTTCACTCAGTGACGGGGATTCAGGCTGAATGCTGTAAATAGTTAATATAATTATGAGAGTAATAGATATCAGAACTAATAAGCAACCGGGTTTTTTGATTAATTTGATTTTGCTTAAATTCATTAAAATTCCTCCCGTATATCAATAATACTACGAGATACTTGCAGGAGCTTTTTGATGAACCATTTTATAACCAGATTTACTATTATGATAATATTCGTATCTCTGTATTACTTTTCAACAAGCCTTTCAGCTTTCTTACGAAACGTTCACCTGCATTTTTATCTGGTGATTTTCCAAGGACGATAAAGTCTATGTCATTATCATCCGCAAACTCGGCTATTGTTTCCGGGATATCGTCTGATTTGAGAACCGAAAGGTTTGCCCCCACCTTCTTTGAAATGCCGAAAAGGTATTCCAGGGCTTCCGACTCTCTTGTGCTGTCAAGGAAGTTGAGGCCGCTCCTGACCACATTCAGGACAAAAAGACTGCCTCCATATTCCTTCGCAAGTTCGTTGGCTTTATTTATCAAACGTTCACATGTCTTCTGCTGCGTAACGCAAACAAGTATGTTCATAGTATCTCCAAAAGCCCCTTTTCCGTTGTTTGTGTTCTCAATTACATTATACCTCCAAACCGGATAAAAGTCTTTTTGGAAGTTGTTAATTTTGTGTTAACGAACCGGTGCCGGTAATCTTGTCTTGAGCCGGCAAATCATATATTATTATGACAGTGTATCCAATAATCGATACTGGAGGACGAATGAGAGAAATAGACGTTTCGCAGATAACCGATGCGGTCGAACAGCTCTGCATCGATGCAAATTACTACCTGAACAGTGATATATCGAATGCACTTGAGAACGGCATCAGGTGCGAGGAGTCGGACACAGGCAGGAGAATCCTTTGTCAGCTCGTTGAAAATGCAAGGATCGCTGCCCGCGAGCGGATGGCCATCTGCCAGGATACCGGAATGGCGGTAGTCTTTCTGGATATCGGACAGGATGTCCACATAACGGGAGGAAGCCTGCAGGACGCGGTCAATGAAGGCGTAAGAAGGGGCTACGGCAGGGGATTCCTGCGGAAATCGGTGGTTTCGGATCCTCTTGAACGGATAAATACGGGAGATAATACTCCGGCTGTGATCCATTATGATATCGTAGACGGTGAAAACCTGAAGATAACCGTTGCTCCCAAAGGCTTCGGAAGCGAGAATATGAGCGCTGTCAGGATGCTGAAGCCGTCCGACGGGATAGAAGGGGTAAAGGCGTTCATATTGGAAACGGTGGACAAAGCAGGCCCGAATCCATGCCCGCCCGTTATAATCGGAGTCGGCCTGGGCGGTACGATGGAGAAAGCAGCGCTCCTGGCAAAAAAAGCGCTACTTAGGCCTGTAGACAAGCGCAGTTCAAATGAGCGGTTCAAACTGCTGGAGGAAGAAATGCTTGAGATGATAAACACTTTGGGCATAGGGCCTGCCGGACTGGGCGGCCGCTTTACGGCTATGGCCGTCAATATCGAAGCATATCCTACACATATAGCCGGACTGCCGGTGGCGGTCAACATGAGCTGCCATGTTACAAGGCATGCGGAGATAGTGCTGTAGTATAAGGACACGGAGGTATGACTTTGGATAATGTCATTAAGATGCAAACGCCATTGACAAAAGGAACTGCACGGCGGCTGAAGGCAGGCGATGCCGTGGAGATAAGCGGAGTCATTTATGCCGCGAGGGATGCAGCGCACAAAAAGCTGACCGCTTTACTGGATGAAGGTCAGAAGCTGCCCTTTGACATAAGGGACCAGATAATTTACTACGTCGGACCATGCCCTGCAGGCCCGGGACAGGTGATCGGATCAGCCGGTCCTACTACGAGCGGGAGGATGGATGTATATGCGCCTCGTCTCATTGAACTGGGCCTCACCGGAATGATAGGGAAAGGGCTGAGAGACAGCCAGGTCACCGAGGCGATGAAAAAGCACGGGGCTGTCTATTTTGGGGCAACAGGCGGCGCCGGCGCGCTGCTCTCCAAATGTATCATTTCTGAAGAAATAACAGCCTTTCCGGAACTGGGGCCAGAAGCTCTGAGAAAGCTTGAAGTGAAGGATTTTCCGGCCATCGTTGTAATAGACTGTGAAGGACGCGATCTTTACATCGAGGGACGCAGGAAGTTCAGAAGGTAGTGCTTGAATAGGAATGTTTTCCATGTTATTATATTGTTAAATTTCAATAAAATATGACGAAAAGGCAAACCTGTCGAAAGACAGGGACTGCAAAGCCGCGGGTCTAAAGCATGACAAGCCATGACTGCCGGGCCGCCGAAGCATAGAATGTTGCTTAACAGGCATCTATGTCGATAGATGCTTTTATTTTAATGGGGGGATATTCGTGAAAAAGTTCCTGGTATCTGTAAGCGCTGTTCTTATCATTTGTATTCTTTCCGCTTATGCCATTTCTGCAGGATTTAAAGAAAACATCGAAATACACAGGGATGTATCAGGTGTTGATGTTAACGGCAAAAAACTGGATACTGAGGCATTCAGATATGATGGAGAGGTGTATGCGCCTGTCGGTGACATCGCCGGTGCATTGGGAGCTAAGTACAAATGGGACCAGAAATCCGGAACTGTTGATATCACGATGGAACCATCCGCACGAACAATTTATATAAATTATCCGGGGACAGTGGACGCATTGGATCCCATGCTGGAGCTGGATGCGATTGAAGCCGATGTCGATGCAATTGACGCATTCAGGCTAGAGAAGAAAGGAAACGTTGTAAATGCACAGCTGGGTTTCGAGAATGATATGCTTGTTATAACCCCTGGAGGCTGGCTTGATTATAACACTGATTATCATCTGAAACTTTTCATGAATGATGGGAACAGAATTATTATCGAATTCAGGACCGGCGGGCTACCCAAGCTGACTGCCGACAACAAGCAAAGGATCATCTATGTCCCTGCCGACCCATCCAAAGGCTTCAATTATCCATATTATATGGTTCTGCCGAGGAAGATCAGCGTCGATCTTAACAAAGGAAAGAAAAATTATCTGTTTGTTGAACCCCACAACACCGGCAAAGTCGGTGATGATCTGGAATTTCACATCAATGAAGCGCTCACCGTGGCTCAGGGCAACTCCGCCCAGATCGCAGATGCTCTTGGATTGCCCAGGATAGTACCCATACTGGTGCGGCCCGAAACCAGGATCATGGATCAGTGGGTCTACACCCATGCGCTGTCCAGAAACGTTATCATACTGGATGAACTGAAGAAGCAGGCTGGTACATATGATGAGGTGTTCGAACCCATGTCCAGAGTGGACAAACAGGTGGCAAACATGATTAAGCATGCCATTGGTCTGTTGAGAAAAG
>CAZQUQ010000250.1:0-3477 GCA_964596445.1 uncultured Oscillospiraceae bacterium | reverse complement strand
CTTTGATATGATATCGAGAGATCGGGAGTGTAAGGTCATGGACTTTATTTTGACCGCTCATGTTTCCAAAAAAAGTATTGCAGCAAGTAAGATTATAACGGTATTCATATTGATGACTGCATTTTCAATAATATATACAGGATTTGGCACCATTATGGGTTTTGCTATTTCAAAAGAGGTCATAATCAGCGATAGTCTGAGATCATTGTGGGCAATGGAAACACTGCTGGTCATTTATGGACTTTGGGGACTTTTATGTTCCATTATTTTCAGAGAATCAAAAATAAGTCTGTTCACTGCCGTTGCAGTGAGTCTTGTCCTGAAACCTCAGTTAATGAACGCAATAGCCGATGAGGCAGGAAGAATTTTCGGCATAGCTGAAGATTTTCTGACAAAAGCACTGATGATACTTCCTGAGGGTATCATGTACAGCATACTGAACCCGGCAAACCAGCATGCTGACTTCACATGGGCGATGATCTTTCTTGCATTTCATTTGTTATTTTTAAGTTTCCTGGCTTTTTATATATTTGGCAGGCAGGAAGAGCTCAATTATGAAACTTAGGATTACATGCAGGCAGATGCAGAAATATTATTCCCATGAGAAGGATTCACCAAAAAATGACGACTATCGATATAGATGGCAGTATTTCATGGATTGGATGGACCCAGCCATGGATGTAATCGGGAGGGAATATAATGAAAAAAATCATTGGACCGATCGTGATATTTATTGCTTGTGTCATATTAGTAGCAGCATTTGCAAGCCGCACACATATCAATACAGTTGCCGGTATAGCTGTTGCAAATGAGCAATACTATGACCAGGCAGCTATAGAAAGCGCTGTGAAACCAAAAGAACTGCCAAAGGATAAGGATGTATATGCCAGTATATACTTTATCGAATCTCCAAAAGGAATGAAATACAGAGTAAAATGGTTTATGGATGATGAAGAGATCAAAGCTGAAGAAAAGGAAATGACAACAAATACGAAAGGCTATATCATTTATATGTTGGAAAAAGAAAAGCTGCATGAAGGAACATTGAAGCTTCAGGTATTATATAAAGAGTCTGTGTTGGCGGAAAGGGAAACGATAATCAAGTAAAAGTCCTGACCACACAATGAGGTGCTTTGATGAACAGGCGGGAAAAAGAAAATGAAGAAAAGTTCATTTCGATATACCAGACTTATGTTGATGAAATATACCGTTATGTATTTCTTCGTACCGGTATGGATAAGGCATTGGCGGAAGATGTAACCCAGAATATTTTTCTGGAGGTTTACAGAGGAATAAAGCGGTTCAAAGGTTTGTGCTCCGAGCGGACATGGATCTTCAAAATTGCAAGAAACAAGGTTTATGATCACTACCGCAAGCTATACGGGCAAACTATCGATTTGATAAGCCTGGAGAGTGAAGGATTCAATGAGCCCAATGACCCGGAGCAGGAGCCGGAAATGTTTCTGAAGACGGCTTTTGAAGGCAGACAGATAGCAGAATGCCTGAATAAATTACCTGAGCACTATAAAGCAACATTGGTGCTGAAATATATAGAAGGTAAGAACGTGAAAGAAATAGCACAAATCGCGGATAAATCGGCCAAGTCGATTGAAAGCACGCTGCAAAGGGCAAAGAAATCTTTTATCAAGCTGTATAAAAAGATGCAAATGGAGGATACGTACGATGGAGTATAACGATGACGTATTTCACAAGATATTTGAATCCTATAAAAGCGGTGAGTTGCCGACTGAACAGCAAAAAAGCAGGATGCTGGACCAAATCCTGAGCAGGGCCCGCTCTTATGACGGAGATATACAAAGCAGATTCCTGCACTTTGTTTCAATGTATCCATGGAGATTTGCATTTGGGGCGGCGGTCATTCAAACAGCTTTGGCTACTTTGATATTGGGAAAGGAATATACCAACGTACTGATTGGCATTATTGGAGGGTAATTTATGAATTTGCTGTTGGAAGCGGTTAACAGACCCGCAGATGCTTTTAAGCGGCAGCATAACAAACTGTCCTGGATATTTGTTATTGCTGCGATTATATTAGTGACGATATTTGATCCTGTTCTGTCATTTATAGTTAATTATCCGAATTATCAGTTATCCGGGGATATTGTCAAAATTATCGAGCTTTTTATGGCAGGCATATTGACTTACCTATTGGTATGTGCTGCTTTCTGGATCATATGCAGGGCGCTTGGGAGTAAAACCGGACTGTCCCGCTATATCCGCACCTGGGGGATATCGTATATACCGACAATGATCTGTGCGCTGGTCGTGATTCTTACTGAAAATTTCTTCTATATATTTTGGAATGACACGATTTGGGGAATGCTGGTCAGTGTTGTGTTCGTCGGCATTTTGATCTGGAAAGCAATACTGTATGTCATATTTCTGTATGAAGTGGCCGGCCTGCGGGGGTACAGAATGGCAATTGCATTCATTTTATGCGGCGTTGTGAATCTCGCACTTGCTGTTATAAATGGATATTTGGGCTTAAAATCTCCGATACTGTAAAACCGAGAATAAGATCCGATATGATCAGTGAGACATAGCAAGGCAGGCCATTGGTTTTCGAAGGATTCATCCGGTTTTCACGGCATAAAGGGAGGGAGCATATCAGCCTCGCCTGTTATGCTCCCTCTGTATGATACAAAGCTCCTATTCATCTTCTTCGTCCTGTAGTGCATCGTAGCCTTCTTCACCTGTTCTGATTTTTATTACATTTTCAACATCGTATATGAAGATCTTGCCGTCTCCTACTTTGCCTGTGTACAGCGACTTCTTCACCGTGTCGACCACCGTTTCGGTGGGTATCTTGCATACAACGATGTCGATCTGGACCTTTGGCAGGAGCCTTGTTTTCACCGGCACACCGCGGTAGTATTCAGTATGACCTTTCTGCATGCCGTAACCAAGTACGTTCGTGACTGTCAGTCCTGTGATGCCTATCTTGTCGAGAGCGGATTGGAGCTCTGTGAATTTATCCTGATTCGTGATAATAGTGACCTTTGTCATCTTAGCTCCGGGACGTGCACGATTGACTACCGGGATCGCTTCCTCCGGTGAAACCTTGCCGGAAACAGGCTTGGGAATTTCAATCGGGCTTATGTCCGATGCTTTGATTCCATCACCATTGGCTGTAGCCAGGATAGGAGCTACGATAGCAAAATCGGGATAAGCGGAGTTACCGTGCTCACCGATATCGAGACCCTGGATTTCTTCCTCAAGACTGACACGGATGCCGACTATCTTTTTGAGGAGGTACCAGACCAGAGCGGACGAGATGAACACAAACGCTCCGACAGCAATAATACCGATAAGTTCCGCTCCGAGCAATGAGAAACCGCCGCCGTAGAATAGACCGTTGACTGAAGAAAGACTTGTAACGCCTTCCTGTGCGAAAAGCCCGACGCAGATCGTGCCGAATATACCGCAGACCAGATGGACTGATGTAGCGCCGACGGG
>CAZQUQ010000249.1:0-3479 GCA_964596445.1 uncultured Oscillospiraceae bacterium | reverse complement strand
ATTATCAGCCAGGTTTGCGAAAATTGCAACATTTGACAGATCATTTCAGACACATTCATCAAACCTGTAAAAAACTCATTTCAAAAGCAATTTATTATAAATAGATGCGATATACTTTGAAGCAAGTTATTAAGTGAACTCTTTCACCTTCCTTTTGTCGCAAAAAGGAGAATTGCGCCTAATTAAAAAATGGTTGGATAAAAATATCAGAATAATCTTTCTTGTTTGAAAATTACCACTTGGCATTCTCAATAATTATTTTTAATTAGATCATATTACCCTATTCTTTATGTTGCTGTATCATTATGGGCGTTCATACAGAATTGAAAGGCAGGTATCAATATGCAGAAAGCGATAAAGATCACTGAAAAGATATACTGGATAGGCGGCAACGACCGCGAAACAGACCTCTTTGAAGGACTGTGGACTTTGCCAAAGGGAGTTTCTTACAACGCATACCTTATCAATGATGAGAAGACCGCAATAATCGACACAATAAAAAGCGGCAACCTTTCGGATTACATCGAGAGGCTGACATCAGTGCTTCCCGAAGGCAGAGGGATAGACTATCTGATAGTCGACCACATGGAGCCTGATCACTCGGGTTCGATAAGGATGCTTCGCCACCTCTACCCCGAGATGAAGATAGTGGGGAACAAAAAAACAGTTGAGATGATCGATGCCTTCTACAGGATAACTGATAACATAATCGAGGTCAAAGAAGGTGACGTCCTCGACCTTGGACACCATAAAGTGACCTTCGCGATGATACCGATGGTCCACTGGCCGGAAAGCATGGTAACTTACGACACCACAGACGGAGTGCTTTTTTCGACAGACGCTTTCGGGGGATTCAGCGCACTCGAGGGCGGGATATTCGACGACGAGCTCGACATGGTCCATTATGAGTACGAGATCCTAAGATATTTCGCGAACATAGTCGGACGTTACGCCGCACCGACTCAGAAGGCGATAGCCAAGGTCAGAGCGCTGCAGCCAAAGATAATCTGCCCGGCACACGGTCCCATACACAGGACGAACCCGCGGCACATAGTGGATCTTTACGATAAATGGAGCAAACACGAGACCGACGAAGGGGTCGTGGTCGTATACGGTTCGATGTACGGGAATACGAAATTCATGACAGATGCCATCGCACGTTCGATATCGGAGACCGGCATAAAGGATGTCTTCGTACACGACGTTTCCAGGGACAACCTTTCGTTCATGGTAGCGGACATATGGAGGTACAAAGGGCTTGTGCTCGGAAGCTGCACATACAACACGGAGCTCTATCCGCCAATGGCGACACTTTGCAGATCACTTTCGAACAAGATGATGAAGAACAGAATACTTGGGATATGCGGTTCATACAGCTGGAGCAAGGGAGCTCTTGCGGAACTCCAGCTCTTCGCCGAACAGGGAGGAGACTGGACGCTCGTTCAGCCGTCCGTGGAAGTTAAGTCCTGCCCGACGGAAGAAGATCTTGACCAGTGCAGGCTGCTTGGAAGGAACGTCGCCGAAGCGGTGAAAAAACAGTTCATGAAATAAAAATTTCCGAAGGCAATATTAAAGGGAGTCCTCTTAAACCTGAGTTTTGAGAGGGCTCCCTTTGTGTTTGAAACTACCGGGTCATCTCGTTGATTTCAATATCCGGTATATACTGCTTGAATATTTTTTTGAGATCATTGACCTGGTCGCACTTAAAAAGCACTTTCCATCCCAGCGTGTCCCTTTCCAGAAATACCATCGTTTCGTCACCCTTGTGCATCAAAGTGATGAAATTGATCTCTTCCCATTTCATCACCTCTCTGTGATGGGTGATCCAGGTGTGTGTCTCCTTTACCATCCCTATCGGGGATATATAGACGAGCTTCCTGTAATTCAGAACGAAGAAACTCGCAAATCCCAGCATGAGTTCCGGAAGGATATTATCTCTCACACCCAGAGAATAGTACCTCCAGAAAGTGCCTCCCAGCAGATAGATCCCTATCGCGGCAAAAGTCGCAGACTTAAAGTAGCTGGTGGTCCTTCCCGATCTTGAAACCAGGAGATTTTCAAGTTCCGGCAGTTTTCCCTGCAATTTAAACCGCTCTTATCTTGCTAAACCAGATCGGCAGGACGTGTCTTTCCGCCCTTGACGGGTTCTCCGTCCTTACCGCGCCAGAATATGCCTATGCCCATATATGTAAGGACTATCGCTACTATTGGGTTCAGATAGTTGAGGAAGGCGTAAGGCATATACTGAGCAGTGGGGACTCCGAGAACTGTCGTATGGTACGCGCCGCAGGTGTTCCACGGGATAAGGACTGAAAGCAGGGTACCCGCGTCTTCCAGCGAACGGGACAGCATCCTCGGGTGGAGTCCTTTTTCGTCAAATGCTGAACGGAACATCGTTCCGGGCATTGCTATCGACAGGTACTGGTCGCCAAGGAAAATGTCGCAGACAAAGCATGACAGGATCGTAGCTGTGACCATTCCGCCGACTGTTTTGATCGGCTTCATTATGGCTTCAAGCATGACCTTGAGGAAACCGCATGTATCCATGGCAAACCCGAATGTGAATGCGCAGAGGATAAGGGAGATCGTCCAGTTCATGGACTGCAGACCACCGCGCTCCATAAGCTTGACTATGTCGTTAGCTGCTTCCAGTGCAAGATCAGGGGCGATAGTGATGTTGTTCTCGGCGAGGACCTTGGCCAGAGCTGCGGCATCTTCACCCACCTCTGCTATAGAGGCTGAAACGGAGGGTGAATAGCCATACTGCATGATATTGAGGATATCGCCAAATCCTGTGCCGTTGATAGCGGCAATGATAATAGCCACAAAGATACCGGCCCACAGGCTGGGGAGGGCAGGTTTACGCGCCGCGGAAAGGCCTATAACCACAACAGGCGCAAGAAGCGTGACAGGGTTGATCCAGAATTCAGCATCCATAAGGGCCTGAATCGCTGCTATCTTAGCAGTGTCAAGTTCTCCGCCTGCGTAACGGAAACCGATCACAAGCGTTATTGCGGCAACTATCACGTAAGTAGGCCCTGTGGTCCAGACCATGGCTCTGATGTGCTGGAAAAGGTCTGTGCCTGCGACAGCAGGGGCCAGGTTAGTCGTGTCGGAAAGCGGGGACATTTTGTAGCCGAAGTATGCTCCTGAAATCAGTGGTGCCGGGATGCCAAGGCCAAGCGCGATCCCCATAAGCGCTATGCCGACTGTCCCCGATGTTCCCCATGAAGTACCGGTTGAAAGTGAAACGACTGAACAAATGATAAGCGTTGCAAAAAGGAAGATGCTGGGGTTGAGTATCGAAAGTCCATAGTAGATCATCGTCGGGACTACTCCGCTTAATATCCAGGTCCCGACAAGTGGACCAACGGTATAAAGGATGAGGCATGCCTGCATGCCTGTCATTATCCCTTCGATAATACCTTTTTCGATCGCTGAGTATTCGTTCTTAAGGACTACGACTCCGACCGCGATCG
>CAZQUQ010000248.1:0-3586 GCA_964596445.1 uncultured Oscillospiraceae bacterium | reverse complement strand
GATGTTATCGGGACATGGATATCGGGAGCCGTAACGGCCAGTTATAACAGCGGATCCGGGAAATTCGAGGAAGTATCCGGTATGGGCATAATATATGAGTTCCATGAAGATGGGACATTTGCTCAACTGATCGTATTCGGGAATTATATGGCAACGACCGGAAAATACAGTATCAGTGATGGAATGCTCACTTTGACAGAAAGGATCTATACCGAAAGCAGCGACGGCGGGCAAACCTGGAGCGCTCAGGAGGTGCTGCCGGATGCTTCATGCTATTTCGAAGCCGGAGCGGATGATTCCGGCAAATACCTGATGCTGGGACAGGAAGGTGAAAATCCGCCGCTGGAGGATAAGGTCAATGCCATGAAGTTCAAGGCGAAATAGCAGACTGTTTGGACATAATTATTCGGGACAATAAAAAGCAGATATACTCTCACTTCATCATGAAGGGATATCTGCTTTTTTGATTTTTCCATATTACTATTGAGTACTGATATCGTATGAGCGAAACATTTCAACAACTGTAATGCTGTTCTCAATATCATGATCATTTGGTTCAGCTATTTCCGCCCTGTTGGTCAGCCCGCAGATCCTTCTTTTAGCATCTCCGAATTTTACGACCCTGTTATTCGGGCATTTGCACAACCGTTCCGGGAACTTGCTGCAATACCAGTCAAAAAGCTCATTATTGCTTGTTCTGAGCCTTTCGCCAAGTCCTGTTATGTTTTTTGCATTGCCAAAGTAAATGTAAAGCTTAAAATAATCGGGTTCGGCATTGAATCCGAATGTATTCTTCCCATTCAGTGTGAAATCGACCTTCCATTCGAAGCCTGAGGTGATATTTCTCAGCGGCTTCACTTTATATTTGATTTTTTGTCCCCCGAATGATGCATTTATCATATCAACATATTTTGTGTGTTCCTCTTTCATAGTCAGCTTGATATCATCCAATTCCGGCATGGATCTATAATAGCCCTTGTAGTCCAGACGAAGGTAATTCATATATTTATACTTGCTCTCGGGCGCGCTGCAAAGGACCCGAAGTCCCAGAAACATCCTGGGATAGTTCTCTGAAGTGATGCAGTATTTATCGCCGGCCTCTCTTATTTGAAATCCCAGATCGGAAATTGCCTTTATGCGAAGCTTATTGTCCTTATAAACATGGGATCTGCTGAAAGACTTCATTACGTTGTTATAGTTGGATTTGGAGATCACAAGGGCAAAATCTTTATTGCAGATATCATCTGCTGCGCTGCCCAGCTTGTAAAACACTTCGGGATAAAACTGTATCGCCTGCTGGAATGTGTTCCGGAGCTTGCATTCCTTTGCATCTGTGGC
Organism: uncultured Oscillospiraceae bacterium; assembly: GCA_964596445.1. GTDB lineage: Bacteria > Bacillota > Clostridia > Acetivibrionales > DTU013 > DTU013. The sequence continues at coordinate 2,248 of CAZQUQ010000248.1, read as the reverse complement.
ATGCTCTTTCTCGGCAGTTCTGGGTTTTTCTTTGCTTGCCGAAATGTTTTGTATGTACTCATCATACGGTTTCGTGGGTATCAAATATTTCACAGGGTCATTATACATATCCTGATATAGCGTCGTAATGAACCTGTAAAAGTCTTTTTCCCCTTCAAGTATGGCATCCTTGCCAAATGCATCATCGTCTATGATCACACCTTCAAAGGGTGCGAGCATCATCATCGAGTGCCAGATTGATTTTTGTGCTGCACTGCCATGTTCTCCAATATTTCTTGCGTTCGCAATATTCATACCTATTCACCTTCATTGATTCCTTTTGATTGTTATTTCAGACCTCACATTATCTTTGAAGTAAGTATAGCATGAAAAACTTGACACCAGTGTGGCATATTTTAGTTCATACTTTCTCTAGCAAAGGTTTTTTTTGCTTTTAGAAACATTTCTCTTGAAGAGCATTCTCCCACTTTTCAGCATAGTTAGAATTGATCCAACCTATATATTCCAGCGATATTCCTTCCGGACAAAATAAATCTTTTAATATATTATGCATTTTTATGGCTGGGTGGTAGAGGTCTACAACAATACAAGATTTTTTATTACCTTTATAGTTGAAAACAGCTTCTGCAAGATTTAGTTTCCTTACTAATTTTCACTTATAAGCTGTTCCATATCAGTTTTCACATCTAAGAGGCAATCTGCAGGTACTATTGCAAGCTTTATGTCTTGCTCAACTGCTTTTTGCCTTCTTTTGATTTGTCTTATGGCCCCGTACCAACACCGCTGATTCTCCAGCCGCCTTTCTCCGTTTCTTTCATTAAAAGGACGAAACGCTGCTGTATACCGCTATCCGACGTTATAGTCTTTTTAAAGTTATAGTCAACCGTTACCTGGTATTCAATGATGCCATCCGGATTGTCTATATCCTTCAATTCACTCATATCAATCAGCTTTACCGATTTTACATTTGAGTAAACATCTGAGTATACGCTGGCAGAATCACTGTTATAGAGCAGATTATTGTCCATGTTTGCGAAGAGATAACTGCACAGATTCTCTCGGGTCATACAGGCAAGCAGCATTTTTTCATCATGTTTATTCATTGCCTCGAAATACTGCCGGATCAATTCCTCCGGGCTCATTGATGACAGCTTTGTTTCAATTTTATCGGAATAGTCGATAAATCCGTCGATCCAATCACGCCAGTCTTTGCCGGTCACATCCTTCAAGGACTTACTGTCCAAAGAACAGGCAAACCCGCTATGCCTCCCTGCGTCAATGTATGCACCTATGATTTCTCCGCTGTGCTTTATAATAATACCCCTCGCATCATATCTGGGTTTCATGAAATCGGGAAGCGGTTCCCGCAGCCTGTATATCTCCGCATTGACTCTTTCTCCGAGATAACCGCCAAAATCCAGCCCTACGCTTTTCGAAAGCTCATTATTATAGGCCCAATAAAGCTTTAACGGAAAATCTCCGGCTTGATGTTTAAGGTCTGATGGTAAAGTGACTTTTACACTATTGACCAGGTAATCCGCTGTCCAACCGTATTTGCTGAACAGATCCGAAACCTTGCTGTCAATAGAGGTGTCGTGCCGCCTGTATTCAATATAATCATCCAAATACCTGAAGAAGTCATAGCCTGGGTCTAATAACTCTTCATTGATCTGAACATACCCCAGGTTATATAGGTCATCGTATGCAAACATGAATTCCTTTTTGCTTCCATCTTTAAGTGTCAGAATCATTTTGTTGTTTGCTTTGGTCATCGGCCGCATCTTATTCAGCTGATCGTTCGAAAATGCCTCACTTTGTGAAATCATATCCACGATATCCGAAATGATCTTGCTGTCTGTTATTTGTATAGGATCGATTTCAGTGCCTTTATAATCAGTTTTTTCATAATAAATGCCGATCTTGGTGATTTCCCCGTAAATGGTCTGGCTATCCGATTCATTTGACCCGACACTGCTTCCGTCAACCGACTTGGTTACCAGTCTATTATCAGCCTCATCCTCAATGCTCTGTGGAATGATCTCAGTATTTTCGGATTTTGCTCCTGTGAAGGTGCAGCCGACCGCAGCAGCGGCAATGAGTGCGACCGCGGCCAATGCCGGCATGAGGACCTTTGGCCTTCTTGCGATCAGTGTGACGCGTTCCCTGATACCCTTTTTTCCGTCGGTCATGGTGGTGGCGCAGCAAAGCAAATCCATGGTTTTGCGTTTCTCACAGGTGAGTCCGATGA
>CAZQUQ010000247.1:0-3595 GCA_964596445.1 uncultured Oscillospiraceae bacterium | reverse complement strand
ATTATAGCGGCAAGAGGGTTCAGGCGTATGGCGGAACAGGGCTTTATTGCACTCGCATCGGATGCCCACAGGAGCAAGGCCTTTTTCAAGGATGCAATGAGCATGCTCAATATCGAGGTGCTCAATCCGATAGAGCTCGAGGACTGTGCCAGGGGCGAAGACGAGTGCATTGAATTCTTTTCGACGTTTGAGAAATTCTATTCAGGTTTGAAAAGAGACGTGCTTGAAACGCATGCAAGACTAGGTGAAGCGACTATAAAAGAAATCGTTGAAGAGCTGTTCAAACTCGATACGCCTGAGGTGAAGTTCAAAAAGAGCTTTCCATTCCCGTCAAGACCTAATGTACTGGTGACGAGAATTCTGGACGAGGCCGGTTATAACAAACGTGTATCAGGGGATAAGATGCTCTTTTCACCCAAAGAGACGTGGCGTTTTGCCTGATCATAAGGAGAGACCATGAGGAATCTAAAAACCATAAAGGAAGCGGATATCGAAAGGATCAGGGATATTGCAAAGGAATATGAGATGACCTGCACCGGGTGCGCCCAGAGCACGGTGGCAGCCCTACTTGAGGTTCTGGATATTAAGAGTAATGAGGTATTTAAGGCTGCAAGCGGCCTGGCCGACGGAATAGGTCTCAGCAGCGACGGAAGTTGCGGTGCGCTTACCGGGGGAGCCATGGTGATCGGGCTTATCTTCGGCAGAGAATACGCTGAGTTCAAGGACCCGCTGGCCGCAATCGGATCATACGATCTTGCAAAGGAACTCCATGAACACTTCATATCCGAGTACGGGACATGCCGCTGTGCGGATATCCAGAAAAAACTCATGGGCAGGAGCTTCAACCTGAGAAACCAGGATGACGCCACCCTGGCGATAGAACAGGGCATGTCCGGCCACTGTTCGGACGTGGTGGGCAAGGCAGCCGCTGCTGCACTCAGGATCATTTCATCGAGCACTTCAAAAAAGACTCAATCTCAGGTACTATGTGGAGGTGCGCCTGCAGGATGCTGCGGAGGCGCGCCGGTACAATAAAAACAATAAGGAGCGGTTAGGAATGCGTTATCTCATCATTGGCGGAGTTGCCGGGGGGGCTTCTGCAGCAGCCAGACTCAGAAGGCTCGACGAGAATGCTGAAATTATCATCTTCGAAAGGGATGATTATGTGTCCTATGCGAACTGCGGGCTGCCGTATTATGTTGGAGGCGTGATACCGGCTAGAGAGAGCCTTTTCGTTCAGAGCGCCGAAGGCCTTAGACAAAGATTCAATCTCGATGTCAGGGTAAGAAACGAGGTGACCTCAATTGACAGGGCCGCAAAGACCGTTGCAGCAAAAGACCTCATAAGCGGGAAACAGTATACGGAAAAATATGACAAGCTCATACTGTCGCCCGGCGCATACCCTTTCCGCCCTGAGATAAAGGGCATCGACGATGAGGCTGTTTTCACGATCCGCTCTGTCGGAGACTCGGACAGGATAAAGGCCTTTATCGGAGAAAGAAAACCGAAGAAGGCAGTTGTCATAGGTGCGGGTTTCATAGGCCTGGAAGCTGCGGAGAATCTCATGCAGCTCGGAATCAATGTAAGCGTGGTCGAGATGCTCGACCACGTATTGCCGCCGTTCGATTATGACATGGCCTCTCTGGCCAAGGTCCACATGATGCAGAAGGGTGTGAATCTCATATTAAGCGAGACTGTCGTTTCAGTTACAAGGAATGAAAACGGCCTTTCCGTTAACCTCAAAAGCGGCAGAATTCTGAAAGCGGATATGATCATTCTTTCGATAGGTGTAAGGCCTGACTCGTCCCTTGCAAGGGAGGCGGGTCTTGAAATTGGGCAGGGTGGAGGAATAGTCGTGGATGAATACATGCGCACGTCCGACGCTCACATATATGCGCTGGGTGATGCCGTTGAGATGATCCATCCGATTCTGGGCAAGCGCATGGCCATTCCGCTGGCAGGTCCGGCAAACAAGGAGGCAAGGATAGTTGCGGATAATATAGCGCTTGGAGACGTCAGCAGATACGAGGGATCGATCGGGACAGCCATAGTCAGGGTGTTCGGTCTCAACTGTGCCTGCACCGGCGTGTCTGAGCGGCAGCTAAAGACTTCAGACATCAAGTATATTTCTTCAATCACACATGGTTTTTCTCACGCGAGTTACTATCCGGGTGCGTACATGCTTGCGATCAAGCTGATATTTTCTCCTGATGACGGACGCATATACGGTGCGCAAGTCACTGGTGAAGAAGGAGCCGATAAGAGGATTGACCTCATAGCGTCGGTCATAAAGAAGAATGGGACGATATATGATCTGTCGGTCATAGAGCATGCTTACGCGCCACCGTTTTCATCTGCTAAAGACCCTGTGAATATTGCCGGGATGGTTGCGGAAAACATCCTGAGCGGAAAGGTGAACATAGTACACTGGAACGAAATTCCTGAAGGAAAAGAGGATGTCCTGATACTGGATGTAAGAACGCCCGTCGAGTTCGCGGCGGATTCGGTCGATGACGCTGTGAACATACCTCTGGATGAGTTAAGGGCACGTCTTGATGAATTGCCTAAAGACAAGACGATTATTATATACTGCGGGATCGGACTGAGGGCATATATTGCCTGCAGGATTCTCATGCAGAAGGGATACGAAAAGGTCTACAATTTAAGCGGGGGATACAGGACATACAGCACGGTAAGCATATGACAAGCAAGACCCTCAAATTTGCGAAATATTCAAAGAGGGCATAGTCTTTTGGTATGCTGTAACGAATAGCTTATAATTTGTAGATGAGAAAGATTAGGGAGATAATATTCTTTTCCAAATCCTGATATGAAAACATGCCAAAATAATGTGGGTCTGACTTCCATTGGCCTTTAAAAAGATTTCACTAGTGTTGCCAATTTAAATCTCTGTTATATTTATTGTTGAGGAAATAATAAGCATGAAAACAAAAATACTTATCGTTGATGATGATGCAATAATAAGATCAGCATTAAGACTGCTTGTGGAATCCTTTGAAAGCTATTATGTTATTGGAGAAGCCGAAAACGGTATTAAAGCCGTTGAACTTACCAGAGAGCATACTCCCGACATTGTCCTTATGGATCTGCTTATGCCGGTTATGGACGGAATTGATGCTACACGGGGAATAAAATCGGTTTCACCCGGTACTAAAGTCATTGCACTAACCGTTGTCGAAAACAGCCCCAAGATTGCCGAAGGCCTTGCTGCAGGCATTGACGGATACCTTTTAAAAAAATCAACAGCAAGTGATTTAAAAGCTGCGATACCAAGCGTGATGGCAGGCAAGAGATATATATGTCCACAGGTAGCAGGGCACATAATAGATATTTATTTCCCGAGACAATGGAAAAAAGGGGTTCCTGCTGGGCAGATATCCAGCAGGGAAAAAGAGGTTCTGGAGCTGCTTTGCGAAGGTAAACGGACAAAAGACATTGCTGAAAAACTCAACATAAGCATCAATACGGTTGAAAAACATCGCAACAGCCTGTTGAGAAAATATGGCGCCAAGACTTCTGCCGAACTCACTTCAATGTACATGAAAAGTAAAAGCTGAAATTAATTTCATGTTTA
>CAZQUQ010000246.1:0-3606 GCA_964596445.1 uncultured Oscillospiraceae bacterium | reverse complement strand
CAATGGAGCCGGGCCTATGAAATTTTTAATGAAATAGACGCAGCAAAATATGCCGATTTGTGCTACGGACTGCTTGAAGCGGAGGGGCTTAAGCCTTCCGAACCGTTAAGAACGACAGCGGGCGGCAGGTTGAAATATGAACGCAGAATGTGTGCCGTTATGGAAACAAGCAGGTATATCAGTTCTATACTTGAAACGGACAAGCTGCTTGAAAAGATCATGGACAGCACAATGGAGCTGCTGGGAGCATCAAGAGGCATTTTGTATCTATATTCCGGGGATGGAAACTCAGTACTTGAAAGAAGGGTTGTCCGGAATAACAGCAATGAACCTGATGAGGATTTTTCGATCAGCAGGAGCGTCATATCGATGGTAGAGAAAAACAGGTCCTCTCTGCTTATAGCCGATGCGTCTGCGCATGAGGAATTAGCCAGTCGATCGACTGTGATGCTTGCCGGTATTAAGTCTGTTATTTGCGCCCCTATAAAAGCAAAGGGTGAAATGCTTGGAGTAATTTACCTTGACAACAATCTTGTGAGCGGATTGTTCAGCGAAGAAGACCTGCAGATACTCGAGCTTATCTCTACCCAGGCAGCGGTATCAATAGAAAACGCAAGGCTGTACGGGAAATTGATGAGGTATTCACAGGAGCTTGAAGACTCCAGAAATGAAATATTACAGTGGAATCTGACACTGGAGCAGCGTGTCAATGAGAGGACGGAAGAACTGAATAAAACAATGGCTCAGCTCATAATGACACAGGATGAGCTTGTAAAAACGTCAAATATGGCAGTTATGGCAAATCTGATGGCGAGGATAGCGCATGAGATCAATACGCCTATCGGGAATAGCCTGACTGCTGCCTCTCACCTTCTTCACAAGACAGAGGAAATTGAAAGGCAGTTCGCGCAGGGTGAAATGACAAAATCGGATCTGGCAAGATACCTTGACAAATCACTGGAGGCAGGCAAGCTGACATTGTTCAATCTCAAACGGGCGGCAGAGCTGATAAGGAGCTTTAAGCTGATCAGTTCGGACCAAGCCAGCGGTGTAAAAAGGGAGTTCAGAGTGAAGGAATACATTGAGGATATACTGCAGGGTATGCTGCCTGAAATCAGTAAATCAAAGCATAATATTATTGTAAGGTGCGATAATGACCTTAAGGTATGCAGTTATCCCGGAGCATTTTCACAAATAATAACAAACCTTGTGAACAATTCGCTGACACACGCTTTTGAGGAAAATGCGGACGGGGAGATATGCATTACAGTAACAGGAAATGAAGGACTCCTGCGCCTCATCTATCATGACAATGGTAAGGGGATAGATAGCAGCATAATTGACAGGATTTTTGAACCGTTCTTCACGACAAGCAGCGATAGAGGAGGGACAGGTCTGGGCCTGAATATTGTATATAATATTGTCGTGAAAAGCCTTATGGGAAAGATCAACTGTGAAAGCGAACCGGGTAAGGGGACGACCTTCAATGTAGAAATACCTTTGATGTGAGGTGCGAAATTATGAAGGAGACTGACAATTCCATTCATTTTGCAGAGGAAAGGGAGCCTCAAAGCATATCGACCGGCGGCAAATGGAAGGTGCTTGTCGTTGACGACGATGAACAGGTACATCAGACAACCAGACTGGTGCTGGACGATTTTATTTACGATGGCAAGGGCTTGAAGCTGCTGAGCGCTTATTCCGCGGAAGAGGCAAAGATATATATTGACAGGAACCCTGACATTGCGGTCATTTTGCTTGATGTTGTAATGGAAGAGTATGACTCGGGCTTAAAGCTGGTGAAGTATATCCGTGAGGAAGCGGGGAACAGGCTGGTACGGATAATCCTCAAGACAGGGCAGCCCGGATATGCGCCTGAAAGGAAGGTAATACTGGAATATGATATAAACGATTACAGGGAGAAAACCGAGCTCACCGAAGACAGATTTATAACCGCAGTCGTCGCAGCGTTGAGGGCATACAAAGATATGACGGCTGTGGAAGCAGGCAGGAAAGGCCTTGAGAGCATAATACGCTCTTGCGGTGATCTATATGGACTGCAGTCCGTTAATACACTTGCATCAGCAGTCCTTACACAGCTTGTTTCCATACTTCCGTCGGAATCCGGAGCATTCTTCTGTAAAACCTCCACAATGAGAAACGATGAGAATTTATATATCATGGCCGCCAGCGGCGAATTTTGCACGCTTTTAGGGAAAAATGCACGGGATGCGGCTCCAAAGGATATTTACATAAAAGTTCAGGCAGCATTTAGGGCTAAGGAAAGCATTTACTGCAGCAGCTATTCCGCTGTTTATTTTAAAAACCGCACAGGCTCCGAGGGTATGGTTTATGTCAGCTGTTCAAGAGAACTAAATGGGTTTGAAAAGGATCTGATGTTAAATTTCTGTGAAAATTATACTGCGGCTTTTGACAATATAAGTATAAATAATGAGCTTATCGGCAGCCTGACGGAAGCGGTCATCATTACTGACGCCTCCAACAGGATCGTATTTTGCAATGATATGCTTCAAAAATATTTCCCCGGGTATCATGACAATAAGGACGACTTGGCCCGGTTTGCCGCATACCTGAGAAAATCTGCGGCCTGTGAGGGGCATACGGGCAACGTGTTAGATGAAATTGAAAATTGCTCGGGAGGCGAATTCGAAGGCGAGATAGATACACTAGGTATAAAAAGAAAATGCTACGACATTCATATCAAGCCTGTATGCGATACAGGCGGACGTAACCTCGGAAGAGTTATCTCATTTCGCGACGTGACGGAGTACAAGGAAATGCTGAACCGGCTCAATGAGCAGAATATTCAGCTTAGCGCCATGAACGAGCAGGTCAGGAAATATGCGGCAGCCATAGAAGAGTTGAATTCTGTACAAAGCAGGGAAAAGAAACGGGCTGTTGCGGATATTTGTGATTCTATGGCCTCCATCTTCATGATACTTCTTAGGCTGACGCAGGGCGATGGTATGCCGGGTGCATGCGGTTTTTCCCTGCTGAGGCCTGAGCTTGCCTCTGTACTGAAGACGGGATCGGGAATATTCCGTGAAGCCGCTGCCGCACAGGTGCTGAAACCGCAAAAGATGAAGACTGTAATAGAAAGTCTCGAAGGGTTGGAACGGGAGTATAAGTCGATTATGGAAAGAAACCGCAAGGCCGTATCCGTACTGGAAAGCAACGAGATCGAGATACTCAGGATGATAGCCAGAGGCAAAAGCAACCGGGAAATTGCGTCAGCTCTGAGCTTTGAGGAGGGAACGATCAAGAATAAAATAGGCGAGATCATAAGAAAGCTGTCCATGTCTTCTGAAACAGAGAAGAGGTGTATGCTTGTAAGCTTCGTATATGAGAAGGGGTTGGCAGATGAATCAAATTTTGCAGATAAAGATTGATTAATCAAGGTAATTAAAACGCATTACCTCCGCCGGAAAATCAATTACCATAGCGATGCATAATTTTCTATAGAATAGAAGAATAGAAAATCTGCGTTATTCTGGTTCGGGGGGGGGTATTTTTTTATGAGGAAAATTGATGATTTGACAGCAGAGGATTTTCCGGGGGTCGATGTCATTACCTTTGCGGAATGGA